>NZ_FXZF01000001.1:0-317074 GCF_900169375.1 Brevibacterium sp. Mu109 | reverse complement strand
CCTGGGGCATCAAGGAGCAGCTCCGACGCCTGCTGGCCACCGACACTCTCGCCCAGGCCTGGCAGGAGCGGATGCGGATGGGCTACTTCGTCCAGATCGCGAACATGCCCGAGGCCACGAAGCTCTACGACACCGTCGTGACCTGGTGGGACGCCATCGAGGTCCTCATCGTCACCGGCGCAACCACCGCGAAGGTCGAAGCGGGCAACACCGGCATCAAGAACATCAAACGCACCGGCCGCGGATTCCGCAACGCGGAGAACTACCGGACGCGTATCCTGCTCACCAGCGCCGCGAGAACCGTAGCGTGAATACCCGCCACAGCAGGGTCATTCACCACGAACCGCGAAGAGCCGCTTATCCGGCGATCGACGCCTACAACAAGCTCACGCAGTATTCGAGCGCTGCGCCGCTGACCGGAGAAGCGATCTCCCAGGCGATGATGAGTGAGGCGGCCTGGAACGACCCGCAGCTGATCGAGCAGTACGACGAGAAGGGCCTGACGCCACTCTCACCTCTGCTGTCGTCCGGGGACTACTGGATCGCATGCAACGCAGAATCGTCTGGACCGGGGGACTGGGACGGTCGGCAGATCCGCATCGGCGGCACCGCGCAGGGACCGATCGCAGAGAGCATCGGGGCCTCGCCCGTGTCCATGGAGTACGGCGAGACCTTCGAAGCGCTGCAGCGGAACACGGTCGACTGCACCTTCGTGCAGGGGCAGGTGGCCGGATCGACGGGCCTGCTGGAGGTCGCGCCGCACGTCAAACTCTTCGAAGGCGACCGGATGACCGGCGGTGCGACCGCAGCACACGTTGCGGGTTCACGCTTCGACGAGCTGCCGCTGGCGTACAAGCAGATCATCTTCGACGCCGGAGTGGACATGTTCCACGGTCAGCTGGCGAGCACGATGGACTCGAGTCTCCAGGCGGTGAAGGACGTTCAAGCAGCAGATGGCACGTTCAGCTCCATCGCCCCGGAGGTGCAGGAGACGATGGAGGGCACGCAGGAAGAGCTGGTCGACGGTCTGATCGAGGACGGCAGGATCGACGAGGACATCCGGGAGCAGCTGACAGGTTCGGCGGAGAAGTGGACGGGGATCGTCGAGGAGCTCGGCTATGAGGACGGCGGGGAGCTGCAGGACCTGGACGAGTGGTACGAGGTCGACAGCGTGGACTTCCGCCCGCTGGGAGAGCGGGTCTTCGAGGAGGCGAGCCTCGCGCACCGGCCGGAATAGATCGTCTCCACGCGGCCACGACTCACCGCGGCGTCAGGACTCCGCGCCGCTCCCGCCACGTGCCAGGCGCTCGCCGAGCCAGCGCTCGATCGTCGACTCGTGCCATCCGCGGGTCCGCGCGACGGTCGCGTCGGGCTCCGGCAGGTCCGCGTCCCTCTCCAGCTCCACGTTCGTGATGCCGAGAAGTTCGGCGACCTCGCCGATGGACAGGTAGCGGACGGGGCCTGCCTGCGGCGCCTGTTCGGCGGCGGGGACCGATGCCGGTGTCGTCTCCCACGGATCACCGGGCGTCGGAGGGCCGGGCACGAAGCCGATGCGCTGCCCCGCGAGGACACCCGCTGCTCCGAGTGTCGTGCCCAGCGCCGTGCTCAGTCCCACCAGTGCCAGCTTCCGCATTGCGATTCTCTCCTGTGCGTCGACGTCGATGTCCGGTCCCAGTATGGGGCACGGGAGCACGATGACTCAGACCGGGACCTCGGCGACGGTCGGCCGGAAGCGGATCAGCTCACACAGACGTCGCCGCGTCCGCCGCATCCGGCTTCGGTGCGGCCTTGAGCACGAGCGTGACGACGCCGGCGGCGATCATCGTGAGCCCCACGACCCACAGGCCCGCGTTCTGCGTCCCCGTCAGCTCTGCGAGCCCGCCGGTGATGTAGGGGGCGAAGAAGCCGGCGGAGTTGCCCAGCGAGTTCACCAGGGCGATGCCCGCCGCGGCGGCGGCTCCGGCGAGGAACGTCTGGGGCAGCGGCCAGAAGCAGGGAAGCGTCGCGCAGATCGCCATGCAGCAGATCGTCACAGCGATCATCGTCGTGAAGGGCGAGCTCATGTAGAGCGCGACCGGGATCGCCGCGCCGCCCACGAAGAGGGGCAGCGCCACGTGCCACACCCGCTCGCCTGTCTTGTCGCTGTGGCGGGACCACAGCAGCATCGCGATCACGCCGAACGAGTAGGGGATCGCCGTGATGAACCCGATCTCGACGATCGAGAAGTCGGTGCCGAAGGTCTCGGAGAAGCCCGCGATGATCGTGGGCAGGAAGAAGCTGAGCGCATACAGGCCGTACACGGCGCCGAAGTACACGAAGCTCAGCGCCCAGACGCGCGGCTGCAGCAGCGCGCGCCGGACAGGGTAGTGGTACGAGTGCGCAGTCGAGGACTCCTCGGCCTCCATGCGGGCACTCAGCCAGTCGCGCTCCTCCGGCTCCAGCCACTTCGCGTCCTTGGGGCGGTCCGTGAGGTAGAAGAGGCACATGATCCCCAGGATCACCGCGGGGAAGCCCTCGACGAGGAACATGAAGCGCCACCCGGAGAAGCCGCCCAGGATGTTCTCGCCCTGGGATACCAGCCACGACGAAAGCGGTGCGCCGATGACGTTGGACAGCGGGATCGCCAGCATGAAGAGCGCGGTCGCACGCGCACGCCGGCTGCTGGGGAACCAGTACGTGAGGTAGAGGACGATGCCGGGGAAGAACCCTGCCTCCGCCACGCCCAGGAGGAATCGCAGCGCGTACAGCCAGTACTCGTTCGTCACGAACGCCATCGCCGAGGCCACCAGGCCCCAGCTGATGAGGATCCGCGCCAGCCAGATACGCGCCCCGAAGCGGTGGAGGGCCAGGTTCGACGGCACCTCGAGCATGAGGTAGCCGAAGAAGAAGATCCCCGCGGCGAACCCGAACTGCGTCGCGGTGAGCCCCAGCTCCTCGTTCATCCCGCCCGGACCGGCGATGGAGATGTTCGTCCGGTCGAGGTAGTTGATGAAGTACATCGCGATGATGAACGGGATGAGCCGCCACGTCACCTTCTTGAGGACGCGGTTCTCCATCGCCTGGTCGGCCGTCGATGTCGAGGAAGGGGTCGTGTCTGGCATGCGACGGATCGTAACCCGCCCGAGGCTCCCGGAGAAGGTGACGGACCGCACTGTGGGACTGCGGTGCCAGAGAGGTGCCCGAGGGCCGTCAGAGCAGGGTCGTCAGAGAACGTCGTCAGAGGACTGGGAAGTCCGTGCCGAAGTGGAGCGCGAGGATCAGTGCCAGCCGCGCCTTCCGCGCGTTGAGCGTCCCCGCGGGGACGAGTCCGCGTCCCAGCAGGTCGATCTCCGCGCCGGGGTACCCGTAGGTCCGCTCGAGCGTCGCGCCGGCTCCGGTCCTAGACGCCAGGACGACCGGGACCTCGGCTGCCACCGCGGCGACGCGCGCGACGGTGGACTGCGGCACGTGGCCGCCTCCCACGCCGGCCAGCACGCAGCCCGCGTACCCGGCTTCGGCGAGTTCCTCCACGAGCGACAGGTCGTCGTCGAGGCCCACCTCGAGGACCGCGACCCGGGGGAAGGCCGGTGCAGGTTCGGGAGTGGGCTGGTCGCTCGCCGGGGCCTCGGGCGCGGAATGGTCGGGCACGGACTGGTCAGGCACTGACAGATCAGGCACGGACCAGCCGGGGACGGCGCGGGAGGCGGCGGGGGCGTGGGGCAGGACGAGCCGGTCCTCGGAGACCCAGCCCAGCGGTCCCTGGCCCAGCCCGGCCTGGAACGCCGCGACCGAGGTCGTGTGCGCCTTCGTGACCGACAGCGGGTCGAAGACCTCGTCGGCGAAGACCAGGGCAGCGGCCAGGCGACGGTCGGCTGCGAGCTCCTTCATCCGAGGATCGAGGGCCGTGCGGGCGGCTGACCGCACATTGGCTCCGCCATCGGCGCCCGGTAGGGATGGGTTGCGCATCGCACCCGTGAGGACGACGGGGATGCCCGCGTCGTTGAGCAGGGCGAGGACGAAGGCCGAATCCTCGAGCGTGTCCGTCCCCTGCGTGAGGACGACGCCGTCCGCCCCGTCGGCCGCGGCTCGCCGGATCGACCGCACGGCGTCGAAGAGGTGGGTCAGCGTGATCGACCCAGAGCCCACCTGCGCGAGCTGCTCGAAGGTGACCAGCGGCGGCTCGTCTTCGAGGGTGAGCGTGTCGAGCTGTGCGGCGGCGGCGATCTGCTCCGCACCGATGGTGGGCATGACGCCGGAGGCGGCATCGGTCTGCGGTGCGGAGGCGATCGTGCCTCCCAGGGCGATGATGTGGAGTCGGGGAGCGCTCATGTCGCGAGTGTAAGCCCGGCCGCGGACAGGAGCCCGGCAGCGGACGGCACACCGGGCACAGGCAGGGCGCCTGCGTGGACGAGCAGCAGCATCGTCACCCCGAAGCCCACCAAGTAGTTGAGCCAGAGGAAGGTCGTCCACCCTCGGTGGGCGTCGGCAGACGTCTGGTCCGTGACGGTGACGAAGCGCGCGACGGACACGATGTACGGCACCGCTCCCAGCGCCGCCCACTGGAGCACCGGCCCCGCGCCGAGGGCCAGCACCCCCGCGGCGACATAGCCCGCGAGCGACACCCACACCGTTGCCCGCGCCCCGAGGACGGTGGCGATCGAGCCGAGTCCGGCCTCGCGATCGGGGCCCACGTCCTGGACCGCACCGAACGCCTGGCTCGCCACGCCCCAGAGGAAGAACGCCGCCAGTCCGCACCAGCCGGCCGGTGAGGGCCACGTGCTCAGAACGGCGAGTGCCACCCAGGCGGGGGAGGAGAAGTGCGTGGACGAGGTGAGCGAGTCCAGCAGCGGGATCTCCTTGAACCGCAGACCGCGCACGCTGTACGCGACGACTGCGAAGAGGGAGAGACCCAGGACCGGGATGACAGCGGTGATTGCTTGGGGCCCGCCCGCCACCAGCAGCCACACCACGAACGGCACGCACGTGAGCGCCGCTGCCCAGAGGACCGTGCGGTGGACCCGGCGGTCCAGGACATCGCCCTCGAGGCCGCCCTTGCGCGGATTGCGCAGATCCGATTCGAAGTCGAAGACGTCGTTGATGCCGTACATCGCCAGGTTGTAGGGGACGAGGAAGAAGAAGCACCCCACCCAGAACGTCGCATCGAGCCCGCCGCCGGCCAGCAGCCACGCGGCACCGAACGGGTACGCGGTGTTGATCCACGAGAGGGGCCGGGACGTGACGACGAGGTGCCGCAGCACGCGGGCCGGCGGCAGGCGGTCGGTCACCGTGCCTCGTCTGCGCGGTCGTCACGCCTGGCACCCAGCAGCGTCCACAGCGCCGGCAGCGCCAGCACCGCGAAGATCGTGTAGGCGAAGTCCTCGACCGGCATGATCCCCAGCTTGATGCCGGAGATCCGCGCATCGTCGTAGTCGACCAGACCCACCCCGATCATGATGTTGTCGAAGACGGCGGTGAGCACGAGCAGCACGCTCGCGGTGACGACGAGGGCGGATCGGTGCAGACGGGAGCGAGGGGAGCGCTGCGCACCGCGCGACCGCAGAGCGAACACGAGCACGGCGACCGCCCCCGCGAGGAACACAGTGTTGAGGAGCCAGTAGGTCATGCGTCGCTCCCCACCCGCTCGCGCCACTGAAGGATCCTCCGCGCCCCGGCGTACACGTTCATCGTCAGCCAGCAGAGGAAGGTGAGGAACAGCAGCTCCTCGACGGGGAGCTCCGGTGCCAGCAGGACGCCGGTCATGAAGGGCGTCTCGCCGCGGAAGAACACTCCCAGCCCGATCCCGAACACGTCCCACACGAGGAACGTCGCGACCCCGGCCGCGTGGACGATCGCGGCCCGCCTCCAGTCCGCGAACCAGAAGAGCCGGTGCCGCCAGTCCAGCATGAGCATCCCGAACATGCTGAACAGCAGACAGCTCATGTACGCGAACGGCATGAGAGCGCTCACGAGTCTCCTCTCCCCTCGGCCCCACGGTCTCCCTCGGACTCACGCCTTCCCTCGAGCGACCGCAGCGCATCGAACGCGTTCTCCGCGCTCATCACGCACATCGGCAGCCCCACCCCGGGAGCGGTGTACGCCCCGGCGCGCAGGAGGTTCGTCACCTGCGGAGAGACCACCGAGTCGCGGAACATCGCACTCTGCTTCAGCGTGTGCGCGGGACCCAGGGCGGTACCGGACCACGCGCGCAGGTTCAGCGCGAAATCACCGGGCGCCCGCACGTGCCGCACGCGGACCCGGGAGCGCAGGTCAGGTGCGCCCACCCGTGCCCCGACTGCGTCGATGACGCGGTCGACGTAGCGCTCGATCTCTTCCTGCCCCGCCTTCAGCGTCGGATTCGCCGGGAAGGGGACGAGCAGGAACAGGCTCTCGCATCCTTCGGGGGCGACGGACGGGTCCGTGACCGTCGGCGCGCACACGTAGGTGCTCGCGGGCTCCGGCAGCCGCGCGTCCCGCCCGCCGAACACGGACGCGAAGTTCGTCTCCCAGTCATCCGTGAAGAACAGGGTGTGGTGGGAGAGGCCGGGCACGCGCCCCTCGATCCCCAGCATCACTGTGAGCGCGCCCATCCCCGGGTCGCGCTTCTCCCACTCCCGCTTCGACACGCTCACCAGCTTGGGCGGCAGCATGCGCGTCTCCACGTGGTGGAGGTCGCAGGCCGCGACGACCCAGTCCGGCTCGATCAGCTGCAGCCCGTCCGCGGTCCGGTACACGACCTCGGTGATGGCACGGCTGCTGCCGGGACCGGGGCGCAGGGACAGGACCTCGGCGTCGGTGGTGATGCGGACGCCCGCATCCAGAGCGAGGCGGGTGAACGCGTCGATGAGCGTCCCCATCCCGCCCATCGGGTACTTCACCCCGTCGACCAGATCCATGCGGCTCATGAGGTGGTAGAGCGCGGGCGTGCGGCTGGGGTCGGAGGCGAGGAACACCGCCGGATACAGCAGGATCTGCCGCAGCAGAGGATGCCGGAACCGCGAGTGGACGTGGTCGCGGAACGACCCGGTCAGTAGGCCGGGCAGCTGGGGCAGCGCCGCTCGCGTCTGCGGGTCCCTGCCCGCTCCCGCGAGCACACCGGCGCCGAGGCGCCCAAGACTCCGCACCCGCCGCGGCATCCCGGCCGCGCCCCGGTGCTCGCGGCCGAAGTCGGTGCGCAGGGCGTGCTCGAGGGCGAGGTCGTAGAGCAGGGAGGCGCTCGCCAGATGGTCGTCGAGTGCCTTCGATGACCCCGGCTCCAGTCGTTCGAAGAGCGCGTGGAGGGCGGCCCGGTCGGGGATGATGTCGAGGGGCTCGGGGAGGTCGAAGGGTTCAGGGAGCCCGGGGTCTCCGCTCGCCGGGTCTGCTGTGCTCGATGTCTCTGCTGCCGCCGACGGGTGCACGTGGCCGGGGAACAGGCGGTAGGACGGGGTGAGGTCGACGAGGTCGAGCTCCTGCTCCGCGGTGGTGCCGAACCGTCGGAAGAACGCGTCGAACACCTCGGGCATGAGGTACCAGGACGGTCCCGTGTCGAAGAGGAAGCCGTCATCCTCGAGCGTCGCGGCCCGGCCTCCCACCTGGGACAGCCGCTCGAGGACCGTGACGTCGTGCCCATCCTGGGCGGCGAGTGCGGCGGTCGCGAGGCCGGAGATGCCGGCCCCGATGACGATGACGCGGCTCATGCGGACCTCCTCGAGTACGCCACGGGCATCCCGGGCCAGGCGGTGCGGGGGCGTCCGCTCGCGGCGCGGGCTGCGATCGTGAGCTTGACCGGATCGGGGACGCGCACGCGCCGGCGCGCCACCTGTCGCGCCGGGGTCATGGCGATGCGGTGATTGAGCTCCGCGAACACACCGAACGCCGTCCACACAGCCGCGCGGACGGTGCGCGGGAGCTCGTCGATGACCGGGGCGGCCGTCGCGAGCTCATCGAAGACCTCGAAGACCAGACGGTCCTTGTGCTCCTCCGTGAAGTCCGTCGACGCGCGGCCCGGTGCGACGAGGTAGCCGCGGCGCAGGTGCGCGGAGTCGTGCGCGAGGTCGCGGACGAAGTTCACCTTCTGGAAGGCGGAGCCCAGCGCGCGGGCACCCGGCAGCAGCGCCTCCTCCGCGTCGCGGGGCAGCGGCGCCCCGTCGAAGAAGGCGAGCACGCACATCTCGCCGACGACCTCGGCCGACCCGTGGATGTAGCGGGCGAGCTCGTCGTCGGTCAGCGCCCGCGCATGTGCCGTCTGTTCCCACTGACTATCAGCAGTCTGTTCCCACCAGCTTTCATCAGACCGCACAACTTCTTTGGTGTGCGGTCTGATGAAAGTTGGTAGGTCCTGGTTCGGTGGGGGTGGAGGCTGGTCGGCTGGTACGTCGGAGCGCATCGAGGCGAAGAACGGCTCCCACTGCGCGGGACCGATGCCCGTCGCACGGGCACTCGCCGCGAACGCGTGGGCGACGAGATCCGTGGAGAATCCGCGCTCCACCGCCTGGGCGATGACCTGCTCGAACCGGTCGAGCTCGCCGATGACGTTCTGGGGCGAGGCACCCGTCCACGCTCCGTCCACCACTTCATCCGCCACCCGCACCATCGCGTAGAGCGCTTCGATGTGGGTGCGGATGCGGCGCGGCAGGGCGGAGGACGCGAGCGTGAACGACGTCGAGTAGCTCCGCATCACCGTCCGGGCAGCGGCGCGCGCGGTCCGTGTGTAGTGGTCCGCGGGGGAGCGGTGCTGCAGGGTGGGCATGACTGCCATTGTCCCTGATCCGTGCGCTCAGCGTCCCTTCGCATACGTGTTCCGGAACGCGCGCTCCGCGTGGCGATCGCCCAGCAGCACCACGTGCGTGAGGTCTTCGGTGGGGATGCCTGCGGTCTCGACGTGCAGGGTCCCGTGGGAGTCGATCGCCGCGACGATGTGACATCCAGTCGCATCGTGGATCTTCTCGTCCCGCAGTGCCGCGCCACCCAGTGAACGCGGGCGAGGAACCGAGAACAGCTCGTTGCCCTCCGCGATGACGACTCGGTGGGCACGGCCGAGCTCGTTCCACAGTGCGGTGGCGCCGATCGTGGCGTAGGACAGAACGCTGTCCGCTCCTGCGCGGTAGAGGGTCGCCACGTTGCGCTCCGACGTCGCGCGGGCGACGATCTGCAGATCGGGGCGCAGCCGGCGGCAGTAGAGGGTGAGGTACACGTTGAAGTCGTCGTCATGGGTCGTGATCACGACGGCGGAGGCCGCTGAGAGCTCGGCGGCGTTCAGGATCTCGATCTCGGACGCGTCCCCTTCGACGACCGTGTATCCGGCGGGCGCCCGTCCGGGGACCTTCTCGACGATCGTCGTGGGCACGCGGGAATCGCGGAGCGCACCGGCGACGGCCCGTCCGACCCGTCCGCCTCCGAGGATCAGCACGGGACTCTCCACGCCCTCAGGACTCTGGAACTGGTCGTTGAAGGTGTCCAGCTCGCTGCGCGAGCCGGCCACGATCAGGACGGCCCTCTCATCGATCCTGCTGTCCGGGCCCATCGGACGCAGCCGCCCCCGCTGCATGATCGCGAGGATCCGAGCGGGGCACTTCAGGTGGTGCGTGACCTGATCGAGCGTGAGGCCGACCAGGGGTGTGCCCCGCACAGCGGCCTCGGCGATGAGCGTGTGTCCGATCGAGCCGACCACGTGGGCATGGCCGCGGGTGCCGACCGCACGGTTCGCGAGTTCGCGCCCGAGGCTCGAGCTGAGTTGGAAGACATGGTCCGCGCCCGCCAGCTCCAAGACGTCGACCGAGGCGTCCTTGTCCGCCGTCACCGCGATCTTGGCGCTCTTGTTCACCTGCCTCACGGTGAACGCGACGTTGGTGTTCGTCGTATCGGCCTGCGTCGACACGACCATGACGGCCCGCTCGACCCCTGCCTTGCGATACGTGGCGGGAGAGTCCAGGGGACCGACCATCGCCTGGTAGCCCTCATCGTGGAGGCGGCTGGCCTCCGCAGGATCCTCCACGAGTACGACGGCCGGTGTCCTGGCCCGCTTCGCGCGAGCGATCAGCGTCTGGGTCACGGCGTCGAAGCCGACCAGGATCAGGTGCCCGCGCAGGTGCTCCGGCACGCTCCGCGGCGCTCGTGCCCTCTCCAGCTGCTCCATCCAGGGCCGCACGATGAACTGCACGAACAGGAACGGCAGAAGCACCAGGATGAGCAGGATCCCGCTGGCCAGGACCAGCATCGAGAAGAGACGGCCCGCACTGGAGGCGAAGGTGATGTCGCCGTAGCCGAGTGTGGACATGGTGGTGATCGTCCAGTAGACGGCGTCGATCCAGTCGTAGGGCCGGTCCTCGCGGTCCATAAGGACCAGGAAGATCGCGCTGTACGCGGACACCATGCCGATGGCGCCCAGCGTCATCCACAGCATGAGGCGGGAACGCCAACGACCCTGTCTCATGGTGGTCGTGCTCTGTTCATTGGGGGTGTCTTGCATGACGCGGCTCGGATCTTCCTTCTCCCGCATCTCTCGACGAATGATCGTCGCGAAGATGCAGGCGCTTCGGGATCGTGCACGACCAGAGTGGTCCTGCCGGCGGCGCGAGGCCGGAGGGAATCGTCGCAGAAGTCCTGGAGCACGTCCACTGCAGCGGATTCCACCCGGCCCCCGAACAGGCGCCTCAGCAGCGGCGAACGCTGCGGAGCAATGCGGCGGTCTGCAGGGCGGCGGCGGTCGCCTCATACCCCTTGTCCTCGACGGACGGCTGGCCGTCGCCGCGGTCGGCGAGCCCCGCACGGTTGAGCGCCTGTGCATCGTCATCGCAGGTCAGAAGACCGAATCCCACGGGGGTGCGGGAATCGATCGACACCCTGGTGAGGCCGTCCGTCGCCGCCTGGCACACGTAGTCGAAGTGCGGCGTGCCGCCGCGGATCACGACGCCCAGCGCGATGACCGCGTCGTACCGATCGGCGAGCTCTGCGGCGGCGACTGGCAGCTCGAAGCTGCCGGGCACGCGGACGACCTCCGCGTCGATGCCGGCGTCCGAGGCTGCGCGCTCGGCGCCCGTGATGAGCCCGTCCATGACGGTGTCATGCCAGGAGGCGGCGAGGATCACAGCGCGGAGGCTGCTGAGGGAGTCCTCGGGATTCTGCGGGTCGGACGGAGTGAGTGCGGGGGAGGGGGCGCCGTGGTGGGCCATCAGGATGCCTTTCGGTCGGAGGGCGTGGAAGGGGAGGGCGAGGTGCTCCCGCCCAGGAGGTGCTGCATCCGCGTGCGCTTCGTATCGAGGTAGCGCGCGTTCTGGGGGCGGGCCGTGGTCTCGACGGGGATCCGCTCGACGACCTCGACCCCCAGGGCCTCGAGCGCCCGGATCTTCGCGGGGTTGTTCGTGAGCAGGCGGACGCGCGAGACATCCAGAGCAGCGAGGATCGCGGCCGCCGCGCGGTAGTCACGGGCGTCCTCGGGGTGACCCAGCTGGAGGTTCGCGTCGACCGTGTCCGCACCGGCCTCCTGCAGCGAGTACGCGCGGATCTTCTCCCACAGGCCGATGCCCCGGCCCTCGTGTCCGCGCACGTAGACGACCACGCCGCCGTGCTGCGCGATGAGGTCGAGCGACGTCTCCAGCTGTTCGCCGCAGTCGCAGCGGTGCGAGCCGAACGCGTCCCCCGTGAGGCACTCGGAGTGGACGCGCACCAGAGGCGAGTCCTGCGACGAGGCCGCGGCAGCCGTTGTGGAGGCAGCTCCGGCCGACGCGGGGGCGGAACCAGCCGATGCGGGGGCGACCGCCTCGAGCGTGAGGTGCTCGATGCCGGGCCGTCCCGCCGAGTCCAGCTCCCGCCACGCGCGGGTGAGGAAGGTGCCCTGCGGAGTGGGGAGGGCGACGGGCTCGGTGCCGACGACCTCGGGCGCGGTGGGGGTGTCGTCCTCCGGGACGGTCGTGACGGCACCGCCGTCCCGCGCGTCGAGGTGGACGATGAGATCCGCGATGGACACGAGCGGCAGGCCATGGGCGTCCGCGAACGTCCGCAGGTCCTCGCCTCGCATCATCGGACCCGCGTCATGGACGAGCTCCGCGATGACGGCGACCTCACCGCTGTCGGTCAGGCGGCACAGCTCGACCCCGGCCTCCGTGTGTCCGGGGCGCTCGCGCACGCCGCCGTCGCGGGCGATGAGGGGCAGCACGTGGCCCGGTCGCGTGATCGCCGTGGGATCCGGTGACGCCGCGGCGAGCGTGTGCACGGTGACCGTGCGGTCGGCGGCGCTGATGCCGGTCGTGATGCCGGCGGCGGCGTCGCACGTGAGCGTGTAGGCGGTGCCCTTCGCGTCTTCGTTGACCTGTGTCATGGGCGGGAGGTCGAGTGCGCGTGCGCGGGCCTCCGGCATGGGTGCGCACACGACGCCCGAGGTGTGCCGGATCATGAAGCCCATCCACTCCGGCGTCATCGCGACGGCGGGCATGATGAGGTCGCCCTCGTTCTCCCGGTCCTCATCGTCGACGACGACGACGGGTCGGCGGTCGCGCAGCGCTGCCAGCGCGGCGTCGATGCTGTCGAGGCGGATCATGTCAGGTCTCCTTCGTGAGCAGGTGTGGCTTCGTTCGTGGGGGCGGCTTCGTGAGCGGGGTCGGAGGTTCGGTGCGCGGAGGTCCGGTCCGCGGCCGCCTGGAACTGCGTGAGGCGGGCGGCGTACTTCGCGATGACGTCGACCTCGACGTTCACCTCGTCGCCGACTGCGAGCACGCCCATGCGGGTCGCGGCGAGCGTCGCGGGGATCAGGCTGACCTCGACCCAGTGGCCGGGATCGGGCTGGGCCGAGTCGGAGGGTTCTGCGACAGACGGACCCGCGCCCGAGGCAGTGGCCGGCCGGGCGGTCGGCTCACCTCCCGGTGCGGGGCTCACGGCTGAGAGCGTGAGGGAGATCCCGTCGAGCGCGATCGATCCCTTCTCGGCGGTGTACGGCGCGAGGTCCGCCGGGACGCTGATGCGCAGCGTGACCCAGTCGCCCTCGTCGACGCGGGCCAGCACGCGGCCGGTGCCGTCCACGTGGCCCTGCACGATGTGGCCGTCCAGGCGGTCGCTCGCGCGAGGGCAGCGCTCGAGGTTGACGGGGTCTCCCGACTGCAGTCCGCCCACGGTGGTGCGGGTGAGCGTCTCGCCCATGACGTGGGCGACGAAGACGCCGGTCGTCAGCGAGCGGGCGGCGCCGTCGGAGGGCAGAGACTCCGGTGCCTGCGTGAGGCACACCCCGTTGACGGCGAGTGAACCGCCGTCCGGCAACCCGTTCAGCACGGTGCCTGCGCGGAGCGTCAGGACTGCTGAGCCCGCGTCAGTGGGTGTGAGCGAGACGACCTCGCCCATCTCCTCGATGATTCCGGTGAACATGTCTCAGCGTCCCTTCGTGGGCTCGGGTGCAGGTGTGGGATCGGGTGTCTGTGTGGGCTCCGGTGTCTCGGCTGCTTCCGGGGCCGGGAAGGAAACGGACGTCGGGGTGGCTCCGGGCGTCTGTGTGGGCTCGGGTGTCTCGGCCGGCCGGAGGCGGAGGATCGTGTCGGGGTTCCCGCGGTGGGAGTCGGGGGAGGAGACGGGGGAGACCCCGGCAGGCGTGTCGTCGGGGATCCAGCGGATGGCCTCGGCGAGTGTGGACACTCCCAGATCCGCGAGGCCGGACAGGCCGTCGCCCAGGAGCATCGGGGCGATGTGCAGTTCGAGCTCGTCGACGACTCCTGCGCGGAGGAAAGCGCCGGCGAGATGGGCTCCGCCCTCCACGAGGACGTGCTCGAGGCCGCGCTCGCGCAGGGTCTGCAGCGCCGCGAGCGGATCGCGCGTGCGCAGATGCACGGTGCGCGGATCGCGGGCCAGGTGCGAATCCGGCGCGAGGTCCCGCATCCCGACGGCGACCGGGACCGGCTGGGTGACTGGGACTGGCTGTGTGGCGGGGCCCGGTTGAGTATCTGGGGCCGACTGGGTGTGAGGGTTTGACTGGGTGCCGGAGTCTGGCCGGGTGACCGCGACCGGGTTGCTGCCCGGGGCCTCGGGCGCGGGGCGGGCCGTGAGACGCGGATCGTCTGCGTGCGCGGTCCCTGTCCCGACGACGACGGCGTCGACGCGGGCCCGCAGCGTGTGGACGCGCTCGCGGGACGCGGGCGAGGTGATCCACTGCGACGTGCCGTCCGCTGCGGCGATCCGTCCGTCCAGGCTCTGCGCCATCTTGAGCGTGACGTAGGGACGGCGCTCGCCCACGGCCTGCAGCCAGCGCGCGTTGAGTGCGCGGGCCTCGGACTCCCGCACACCGGTGCGCACCGTCACGCCGGCGTCGCGCAGTCGTGCGCAGCCGCCTGCCGCGGACGGGTTGGGATCCGCGACGGCGACGACGACCTCGGGCACGCCCGCTTCGATCAGCAGATCAGTGCACGGGCCGGTGCGCCCGTGGTGGGTGCAGGGCTCCAGGGTGACGCAGACGACCGAGGCGGTGAGGTCGATTCCTGCGGCGCGCGCGGCGGCCAGCGCGTCCGGCTCGGCGTGCGGTGTGCCGGCACCGCGGTGGTGGCCGGTGACGATCGTGCCGTCGGGGGCGAGCACGGCAGCGCCCACGAGCGGATTCGCGCCGCGGACGCCGCGTCGCGCGGCTGCGAGGGCGGCATCCATGGCCGCGTGCACAGTGCTGAGCTGTGGCGGCGTGCTGAGCGGTACTGACGTGGGGGAAGGGCCTTCCGCCGACCGTTCCATCCGTCCCTCCCGGGTTCTACACCGGGGTATGGGAGGTGGCTGCGCGGCGGGTGCTGCGTGCCTGCGCGAGGGTGCGGTCAGGGTGCGATCGCGCGACCCGTGACGCGAGAGGACTGCCCTGCGCTCACGATGTTCCTCCCATCCAGACTTTACTGTCGGTCTCGGAATTCCACCGAGTCAACCGGTCTTCCTGTGAGGGAGGACGCGGGTCGCGGACTGTCACCGCCGGTACGGAATCTCACCGTCCCCGGAACATGTGGGACCGAGTGTAGCAACCGACGTGTGGTGCGGCACACCCCGGGTCTGAGGCGTGGGACAGTGCTGTGCCGATGCCCGCGTCGATGCCCGCGTCGATGCCCGCGTCGGTGCTCGTGGCGGTGCTCGTGCCGGTGCTCGTGTCAGGGCCTCTCACCGGCTGTGTCCGTCCCCTCACCTAGAGTGCCGATACGGTGGAGATCTCCGCCGGTACCGGACGGAAGCGAAGACCGGAGGCGCCAGATGCAGGACAGCGGACTGAACAGGGACGGACTTCTGGAGGAGGCCGCGCGACTCCTGGTCGACCTCACCGGCAATCCGGACGCGCGCCTGCGCGACGGCCAGGCGGAGGCGATCGAAGCACTCGTCGCGGATCGCCGCAGGGCGCTCGTCGTTCAGCGCACCGGCTGGGGCAAGTCCGCCGTGTACTTCATCGCGGCGAAGCTCATGCGCAGTGCGGGACGCGGCCCCTCGCTCATCATCTCCCCGCTGCTGGCGCTCATGCGCGACCAGGTCGCGGCGGCCGCCCGGGCCGGCGTGGTCGCGCGCACGCTGAACTCGTCGAACATGACGGAATGGGACGAGGTGCGGGAAGACCTGGCCGCGGGCCGCGTCGACGTCCTGCTCGTCTCGCCGGAGCGACTCACGAACCCCGCCTTCCGCGACTCCGTGCTGCCGGACCTGATCGGCTCCGTGGGCATGATCGTCGTGGACGAGGCGCACTGCATCTCCGACTGGGGCCACGACTTCAGACCCGACTACCGGCGCATCGGCGCGATGATCCGCGAGCTGCCGCCCGGCACCCCGGTCCTCGCGACGACCGCCACGGCGAATTCGCGGGTCGTCGCGGACGTCGCGGAGCAGCTGGGCGATGACACGCTCGTCATCCGCGGAGAGCTCGCGCGGGCGTCCCTGCGGCTCGGAGTGACACCCGTGCGGCCGCCCGGGGTGCGGCTGGCCTGGTTGGCGGAGCACCTGGGCGACTTCTGGGGCTCCGGGATCATCTACACCCTCACCGTGTCGGCGGCGCAGGACGCCACGCGCGCGCTGCGGGACGCGGGCTGGAACGTCGAGACCTACACCGGCGGCACGGACACGGAGGAGCGCGAGAGGCTGGAGGTCGCGCTCAAGGAGAATCAGGTGAAGGCGCTGGTGGCGACCTCGGCACTGGGGATGGGCTTCGACAAGCCGGACCTGGGGTTCGTCATCCACATGGGTGCCCCGTCCTCGCCCGTCGCGTACTACCAGCAGGTCGGGCGTGCAGGGCGCGCGACGTCGTCCGCGGACGTGCTCCTGATGCCCGGCAACGAGGACTCCGACATCTGGGAGTACTTCGCGACCGCCTCGATGCCCTCTGAGGAGGACGCACAGGGGGTGCTCTCCGCTCTGGACACGGAGGGGACGCTGTCCGTCCCCGCGCTGGAGACCCGGGTGGGGGTGAGGCGCGGCCGCCTCGAGCTGCTGCTCAAGACCCTGAGCGTCGACGGCGCGGTCCAGCGCGTGCGCGGCGGCTACAGCTCGACGGGAGTCGGATGGAGCTACGACGGTGAGCGCTACCGCCACGTGGCGGAGGTGCGGCGCGCGGAGGCGCAGTCGATGCTGGAGTACGAGACGACGTCGGGCTGCCGCATGCGGTACCTCGTCGACGCGCTCGATGACCCGGACCCGCAGGACTGCGGACGCTGCGACAACTGCGACGCGCAGTGGTGGGACGACTCCGTGAGCGATGAGGCGCGCCATCAGGCTCGGCAGGTGCTGTCCTCCGTCGGCATCCCCCTCGACCCACGGGGCCAGTGGCCGTCGGGGATGGCCAATCTGGGCGTCACGCTCTCCGGCCGCATCCCGGTCGAGGAGCGTGCGGAGGAGGGGCGTGCGGTCGCGCGCCTCACGGACCTGGGCCCCGGCCAGCGGCTGCGGGAGTTCCTCGCTCCGGCAGCCGCGGACGGTCCCGTGCCCGATGACATCGGTGCGCTGTGCGTGCAGACACTGCAGCAGTGGAACTGGGAGCGCCGCCCCGACGCGATCATCGCGGTCCCCAGTTCGCGCCGTCCCCAGACGGTCCGCTCACTCGCGGCGAATCTGGCGGCCGCGGGCAAGCTCGAGGACCTGGGGGACCTGCAGCTGGTCCATGACCACGGCGGGCCGGACGTCAACAGCGCCTTCCGGCTCAAAGAGGTGCACAACGCGTTCGCTCTGTCGCCGGAGCAGGCCGATCAGGTGCGCGGGCGCGCGGTCCTGCTCGTCGACGACATGGTCGTCTCCCGCTGGACGCTCACAGTGTGTGCTCGGGAGCTGAGGCTGGCCGGTGCGGAGGCCGTTCTTCCGTTCGCGCTCGCCGTCCGCGGCTGAGGCGGTGCACGATCGCCATGGCGATCGCCGCGCAGGCGGCGTACGCGACGGTCGTCGTGAGGGCGTCGAACGCGAAGTCGTGCAGGGAGAATCCGACGGCTGTCCGGGTCTCTGCGGAGAAGGCCCGGGCCGCGCCGTAGAGGACCGTCGCAGACCCGACGCCTGCGACGAGGGCGGGGACCGCGAACATCCAGGCGGCGAGCTCGGGATGACGCTGCGGGACCGCACGCGCGTCCCGGCGCGACACGCGCAGGTACAGCCAGATGAGGACGCCGATCGCCCCCAGCAGGCTGGATGCGTACTGGAGCAGCAGGCTGTAGGAGTAGCCGGCGATCGACCCCTGCAGAGCACTGATCTGCTGCGAGACCGCGGCGCCCTCATCCGCGAGCTGGTCCCAGGCGAGGTGCGTGAGCGAGCCGACGAGCAGGGCGGGCAGGGCGAGCAGCCACGGCCGGATCCCCGTCGGCGAATCATGCGTCCGATCGCGCAGGGACCTCGGCAGCGCGTCTCTGTAGGCGGGGCGCAGGAGCAGCCACCAGAGGGCCAGAAGGAGCAGTCCGATGAGGAGGTCGACCGTCACGAGGCCCGTCAGCGAGTGGAGGAACTCGTACTGGTCGAACATGGTCGGCAGAGCCGGAGCGTCGATGAGGAGCCCCATGACGTCGAGGCCCGGAACGGCACGGGCGAAGAGCGGCACGTCGGGGACGACAGTGCCGATGACGAGGGCGCCGAGCGGCAGCCCCAGCCAGGCGAGGGGCGCGACCGCAAGGGGATGAGCGAACGTGACGGGCATCGGGGTCGGGCTCCTCGCACTCTGACGGGACACCTCAGAATAGGTGCTCCGACTGTGTGTCCGCCTGTGTGTCCGCAGACAGCTCGGAGGGTGGACGCCGCTGGTCGTGCGCGCGTCCGCAGGAGAGACTGATGTGCGCAGGTCAGCACGAGCACGCGTCTCATTACGAGCACACGTCTCACTGTGAGCACACGAGCACACGTCTGCGCGGAGACGAGAGGGGATCCATGCGCATCTACGGCTTCGACGACTACGGCGGGCCCGAGGTCCAGCGCTTCCACGAGGTGGAGGAACCCACGATGCAGGACGGGTGCGTGAGGATCCGCACTGTCACGGCCGGGGTGAATCCGGCGGACATCAAGGTGCGCTCCGGCGCCCGTCAGAGCGGCTTCCCGGTCGAGTTCCCGATGGCGATGGGCCGTGAAGCGTGTGGTGACGTCATCGAGGTGGGGCCTGGTGCGTCGGATCGGATCGCCGTCGGTGACCGCGTGTTCGGCTCCTGTGCGCCCGGGACCGGGGCGTTCGCAGAGACAGCCCTGCTCGATGCCTCGAGCGCGGTCCGCGTTCCCGCGGGCCTCGACGCCGTGCGCGCGGCCTGCATTCCTGTGGCCGTCGGTACCGCGAACGATGCGATCGCTGAGCTCGCGTGCGGAGACGGAGACACGGTCCTGGTCCTCGGAGCGGGCGGCGGCGTGGGCGTCCACGCGGTCCAACTCGCACGCCTGGCCGGGGCGCGCGTGATCGCCGTCGCGAGTGCGGCCAAACGGGATCTGCTGGAGGGGCTCGGTGTCGAGCACGTCGCGTCCGGATCCGGATGGGAGGAGCGCGTCCGCGCAGCCGTGGCCGGTGGTGGGGCTGCAGGAGGAGCCGGACTCGGATCTGAGGTCGAGCCCGGACCGGGGGAGCGGCCGGTCGATGCGCTCCTCGACTGCGTGGGCGGCGACGCGCTCGCGGGCGCGCTCAGCCTGCTGGCGGGCACCCGGGTGCGCAGTGTCGCGGACCCGGCGGGGGCCTCGGCCGCGGGTGGTTCAGGGGTCGTCCGGCGACGGACGACCGAGGTCTTCGGCGCGCTCGCCTCGCTGGTGGCCGACGGGAGGCTCGAGGTCGTCGTGGACGACGTCGTGCCGTTCGCCGAGGCGGCACGGGCGGTCGAGCGGGTCGAGTCCGGTCATGCGCGGGGGAAGACGGTCGTGACGTTCACGTGAGCGGGCGAACAGCGGGCGAGCCTCACCCGGCCGACGGCCAGGCGTAGGGCTCGCACCCCTGCAGCCCCTTCGTCTGCTGCTGCATGAGCGGTGCGGTCTCGCCCGTCCCCGGACAGTTCTCGTGGCCGTGCCCCAACGCGTGTCCGACCTCGTGGTTGATGAGGTACTGGCGGTACTGGGTCAGCGAGTCGAACTCGTCCGTCGCGGACACCCACCGCTTCGCGTTGAGGATGACGTCGCGGCCGCTGCGGCACGACAGCTCACCGTTGGTGATGAGCGGCGCGCACATCTGGTCCGTCGTGTTCGGCGAGGCGACGCTGATCACGGCGTCCGCGCTGTCCGCCTCCGTCACGAGGCCGAAGGCGACGCCGTCGAGTTCCTGCCACCCCCGCTCGTCGCGGAGCGTCTCCATGATGAACGCGGATGCCTCATCCACGTCGACGGGCAGGTTCGACTCGACCCGCACGGCGACGTCGAAGGGCGTGCCGTCGCCCGTGGCCTCCGATCCCGCCGTGGCGGTGTCCCAGTCGCCGCTGCCTGCTGCCGGGACATCGGTGGGCAGCGGAGTGGGAGCCGACGTGGTGGGCGCGCCGGACGGCGTGGGCTCCTGATCGACGGACGGGTCCGTCGTGGCCGCGGCCGAGGCGGTGGACAGTGCCGGTCCATCGGTCGGGTGATCGCTCGGGCCGGGGCTCGCGGTCGGGCGCTCACCTGCGCTCATGCACCCGGAGAGGACGGTGAGGGCGAGGATCGCCGCCGCGGGCACGGCGGATCGGGTGAGGGGGCTGCGTGTGCGCACCCGCTCAGGATCTCATCACCGAGCCGATGATGCGACGACATCCCGATCGGCGCCACGACGTTTCGTCCGCGTCATGAGTGAGAGGACTGCGGCGATCGCACACATCGCAGCGCCTCCCCACCACGCGTAGGTGTACGTGCCGAACACGTCGCGGATCACTCCGGCGCCCGCCGCGGCCGCCGCCGCGCCGATCTGATGGGAGGCGAACACCCAGCCGAACACGATCGTCCCGCGCTCGCCGAAGAACTCGCGGCACAGGGCGACGGTGGGCGGGACGGTCGCAACCCAGTCCAGGCCGTAGATGATGATGAACAGCAGCATGCTCGGGTGAACGCTGTCGGACAGCAGCCAGGGGAGGAGCAGCAGCCCCACGCCTCGGAATCCGTAGTAGAGCAGCAACAGGATCCGCGGATCGAACCTGTCGGTGAGCCAGCCGGAGGCCACGGTGCCAATGATGTCGAAGACTCCCACGACGGCGAGCAGTCCCGCGGCGGTCGTCGCAGCCATGCCGTGGTCGTGGGCCGACGGGATGAAGTGGATCCCGATCAGCCCGTTCGTCGTCGCACCGCAGATGGCGAAGGCGATCGCGAGCGCCCAGAAGGTCCTGTGGCAGGCTGCGTACCGGAGGCTGTCGATCGCGCGCTTCATCGCACCGCCGGTCGTGCGGACCGGTGCTGTGTATGTCGCGGGATCCGCTCCGTACGGCATGACGCCGCGGTCCTCGGGGTAGTCGCGCAGCACGAGTGCGACCAGCGGCACGGCGATCAGCGCCACGCCTGCGATGACGAGCGATGCGGGTCGCCAGCCGATCGTCTCCGCAAGAGCCGCGACGGGAGGGAGGATCACCAGCTGCCCCGTGGCGGCGCCGGCGGTGAGCGCGCCCATGACCAGTCCCCGGCGCTTCACGAACCACCGTTCGGCGATCGTCGCCGCGAACACGAGCGCCATCGCACCGGTGCCCGCGCCGATCAGGAGTCCCCAGAAGATCAGCAGGTGCCACGAGGCCGTCATCGCGACGCTGCCGCCAGCGCCTACGGCGATCAGGACGAGTGCGGAGGAGATGACGCGGCGGAGCCCGAACCGGTCCATGAGCGCGGCGGCGAAGGGTGCGACCAGGCCGTAGAGGACGAGGTTGATGCTCACCGCGATCGACATGATGCTCATCGACCAGCCGAAGTCCTCGTGCAGCGGCACCATGAGGGCACCGGGAGCGCCGCGGAACCCTGCGGCCGCGAAGAGTGCGAGGAACGCGACGGCCGCCACCCACCAGGCGGGATGGATCCGGCGGCGTCGCCGGGGTGCGAGCGCGGGACCGTTCGCGGGACCGGTTGCGGGAGCGGTCGCGGGGTCAGTCGCGGGGTCCTCGACAGGTGGATGGGAGGGATCGGTCATCTAAGCCCCTTCGGAGCAGAGTCGTCAGCTGCAGTTGAGCATAGAGCGTCCGCGGTGCCGGTCGGGTCGGGGCTGCAGGACCGAGGTCCTGCCTCACGACCACCGGCCCGAGGCCGTGGCCAGCTCGCGCATCCGCTGCGCCGTCCGCGCGAAGGCCTCGGGCGGGAGGCTGTGGGTGGGGCCGGTGACGGTGAGCGCGGCTTCGACCGTTCCATCGGGCAGGCGCAGGGGCACGGCGACGGCGGTGATGTGCTGCTCCCACTCCTCGTTCGACGCTGCCCAGTCCTGCGTGCGGACCCGTCCGAGCTCTGCTTCCAGCGCGTCGCTGCGCGTGATCGTCCGGTCCGTGTGCGCGTCGAGTGTGCGGGAGGCGATGGTCCGCCTCGCGGATTCGCTGTGCGCGAGCAGCAGCTTCCCGGAGCTGGTCGCATGCCCCGGTGTCCGCAGACCCACGTAGTGCCGAGGCGCGAGCAGCCCCGTGCCGACGGCCTGCGACACGTTCACGGCGTGCACGTCGTCGAGCACGGCGACGTTGGCGGTGAGGCTCAGGTCCTCCGCCACCCGGTCGCAGAGCCGCTGGGCGATCTGAGAGAAGTCGAGTCTGCTGGTCACCGCGCTCGCCAGGCGCACCAGGCCGAACCCCAAGGAGTATGCGCCGCCCGCGTCCCGCTGCTCGACGAGCCCGTGGGCGGCGAGTGAGGCGAGGATCCGCGATGCCGTCGACTTGTGGACGCCCAGCCGGTCTGCGACCTGGCCGACGCTCGCAGTGCCGGTGACGGCAAGCGCTTCGAGCGCTTCGACGGCTCGGTCGATGGACTGAATCCCCATGCGTCCCCTTCGGCTGTTCTGCGGTGCTCGAGGCAGGTCGTCCGCACCCTTGACGTGGTGGGTGTCACACGCTTGAATGGTTGCACCATACGCGTGCGTTGCGCGATGCGCAACATCGAATGAGTCGACGACGACTCGCGACACGCTCCTCCACCTCCGTCACCACACCCTTCACCACACCCTTCACCACACCACCGCATGCAGGAGACGCCATGACCGGCACCGTCCCCAGAACCATCGCGAGCAGCGCTGCCACGACGCTTCCCGATCGTGTGAGCGCGCGACCGCCCGGGGCGATCGACCCGTCCTCACGCATCGTCATCATCGGCGCGGGCGTCGTGGGCGCGGCGCTCGCGGACGAACTGGTGACGCGAGGCTGCACCCGCGTCACCGTCCTCGACCAGGGGCCGCTGCCCGTCACCGGCGGTTCGTCCTCGCACGCACCGGGCTTCGTGTTCCAGGTCAACGGCTCCAGGGTCATGTGCGGTCTGGCGCAGAGGACCCTCGCCAAACTGGACGGGCTCGAGGTCGACGGCAGGCGCGTCCTCGACCGCATCGGAGGGCTCGAGGTCGCGACGACGGAGGGGCAGCTCGCCGAGCTGCGGAGGCGATACGGCTATGCGCTCGCCTGGGGCGTGCCGGCGGAGCTCATCGAGCCCGCCCGCGTCGCGGAGCTGTGGCCCGGCCTCGACACCTCGCAGATCATCGGTGCACTCCACACGCCCACCGACGGGATCGTCCACTCGAAGCGCGCAGTCGAACATCAGCTGGCACGTGCGGAGGAAGGTGGTGCCGAGGCGATCGGCCTCACGCGCGTCGTCGACGTCGAAACGGAGAACGGCCGCGTGACGGGGGTCGTCGTCGAGGACGCGACCGTGCCGACGGGTGGGGCTGGGGCGGAAGCCGCCGAGGTGCCGGCGGGCGGGACCTCGGCCGCGGTCGACTCGACCAGCCCGAGCCGCCGCACGATCCCGGCCGACGTCGTCGTCGCGACCGGCGGCATCTGGGGGCACCTGCTGGGGGAGCTGGGCGGCCTGCGCCTGCCGATGCACCCGATGGAGCACGGGTACGCGTGGACCGCGCCCGTCCCGGACCTGCCCGGAACCGCCCCGGACGGCTCGCCGCTGGGCGACGACCAGGCGGGGCGTCCCATGATCCGGCACCAGGGCGCGGGACTGTACATGCGCGAGTTCGGCACCAGGATCGGGATCGGGGCGTATGAGCACAGGCCCATCCCGCTGGCGCCGGAGGATCTCACCGACACCGCGCACATGCTGGCATCGGGTCAGGAGCCCGCGAAGCGTGCCTTCACCCGCGAGGACTTCGAGTTCTGCCGTGCGGAGGCGGCTCGTCTGCTCCCGGCGATCGCCGATCTGCCGCTGGAGGGCGAGTTCAACGGCGTCTTCTCCTTCACCCCCGACGGCGGGCCGATGCTCGGGCCCTCGCTGCGGCTCGACGGGTTCTGGGCCGCGCAGGCGATCTGGGTGACGGCTTCGGCGGGCTGTGCCGAGGTGCTGGCCGACTGGATGCTCACCGGGGACCCCGGTGTCGCGACTCAGGAGCTCGATGCCGCACGCTTCGATCCCGCGCTGCTGAGTGACCAGTGGATCCGGGAACGCGCGGCGGAGGCGTACGACGAGGTCTACGACGTGTCCTTCCCGCACCAGGGGACCGTGGTCACGCGCGGACTGAAGACGAGCCCGTTTCACACCCGGATCCAGGACGCGGGCGGATACTTCGACGAGGCGAACGGCTGGGAGCGGGCACTGTGGCACGGGGAGAATGCGAAGCTCTTCAGCGACCCGGAGTTCCGGACGCGGGCGGTGAAGGCGTTCGGTGCGGCGGCTGCGGCGACGACGGCGCTGGAGGATCCGGCCGTCCCGGGTGGTGTGGCCGAGGGCGGCGGCGACACTGTCCCCGTGGTCGTGCCGCGTCGCGATGCGTGGGACCAGGTGAACTGGTCACCCATCGCGGCAGCCGAGGCCTGGGCGACCCGCAACCGCGTCGCCGCCTACGACATGACGTCACTGACGCGCTATCGGGTGCGCGGCGCAGGGGCGACCGCATGGCTCGAGCGTCTCAACACGAACAAGGTGGGCAAGCTGCCGGGCGCGGTCACCTATTCGCTCATGCTCGATGAGACGGGCGGGATCCTCTCCGATGTCACGGTCACCAGTCTGGGCGGCGAGGAGTACATGATCGGGGCGAACGGGCCGCTCGACCTGGACCGGCTCACGCGACTGCTGCCGGAATCCGGCACCGTCGTGCTCGACGACATCACGACGTCGACGTGCTGCGTGGGCCTGTGGGGGCCTCGGGCGCGGGACGTGCTGGAGCCGATCACGGAGGGCGACATCAGCCATGAGGGCCTGCGCTACTTCCGCGCCGCGCGGATCCGGGTGGCCGGGGTGCCGGTGCTCGCGCTGCGGGTGAGCTATGTGGGCGAACTCGGGTGGGAGCTGTACACGGAGGCCGCCCACGGGCTGCGCCTCTGGGACGCGCTCATGGACGCGGGGGCGCCGCACGGGATCGTGCCCGGTGGGCGCGCGGCCTTCTCGAGCCTGCGGCTGGAGAAGGGCTACCGCGCGTGGGGCTCGGACATGACGAGGGAGGACACCCCGGAGGATGCGGGTCTGGGCTTCGCCGTGCGCATGGAGAAGGACGGTGGGTTCATCGGCCGCGACGCGCTTGTGCGGCAGCCCTCGCGCGGGCGGAGGCTCGCAGCCTTCGGGATGCGGATGGATGCGGGCCGCCCGGAGGCGGGATCGCCCGTCTTCGCCGGTACCGAGGTCGTCGGCTGGGTCACGAGCGCCGATTTCGGCTACGTCACCGGCCAGGTCATCGGGCTCGCGTGGGTGGCTGAGGAGCGCGCGGAACCGGGGACGCCGCTGGAGATCATGCGGTTCGGCCGAGTCCACGGCGCCGAGGTCCTGGCCGAGCCGGTCTACGACGCAGGGATGAGTCGCATCCGACGCTAGAAGATCGCGAATGTTCGAATAGACTATGGCATTCTCTGAATCTTTCGAATAGACTGTTCGAAAGACAGATAGAACAGGGTTGTTCATCTGGGGCAGAGGAGGTGGCCATGGCGGCGTCGCAGAGTCCTGATGGGACTGTCGATGAACCGGCGTTCCGCGTCCCCTTCACCTCCGCGGATCAGGAACTTCTCGAGAGCAGGGCGCCGGGATTCGTCGAGCTCCTCGACGTGGGTCGTGCGGTGCGTGAGACCGGCTCGCACGGGTCGCTGGGAGCACCGGAGGTGCTGGCGGCGGTGCGGTCCCTCGAAGTGGTCCGGCGGCTGGTGGACTCCCTCAGCACCGATCTCCTGGCGAGATACAAGCGGATCGGCGACAGCGCGATGCACGGCTATCGGACGACGGAGGCGCTGCTGGCCGGGGAATTCCGCATCACGCCGCAGGAGGCTCGGCGTCGGACACAGCTGTGCGAGTACGTGGTGGGGCGCATCTCCGAGACCGGCGAAGCGCTGGCTCCGGTGAGGCCGGTGATCGCGGACAACTTCGCGGACGGGCGCATCAGTGCCGACGAAGCGCGGGCGCTGTGCGACGCCGTTGATGATCTGCCGCCGTCGGCGCGAGCGAAGTATGCGGACAGGGTGGAGAAGACGCTCGTCGAGCTGGCTCCGACGGTGCGGCTGAAGGAACTGCCGAAGCTCACCCAGCGGATCATCAGTCATGTGGATCCGGATGGGACTCTTCCGAAGTTCGAGACCGATCCTCATCGGTACAGGGTCAATCTGTCCCAGCAGCGCAACGGGGACTGGCGCCTCTCCGGGCTCCTCGACTGCCCGTCGGGGACGACTCTGCACTCTCTTCTGTACCACCGCATGAAGGACACGGATGTTCCTATCTCTGTGCGTCTCCACCGGGAGTGCAATGACGATCCTTCTGCGGTCGAGGTGCCTGATCCAGAGGCGGGTGTGCCTGATCCAGAGGCCGGAGTCCCCGGCTCGGTGAGTCGAATGCCGGACTCGGTGACTCGGATACCGGATTCAGGAGACCCGCATGCAGGAGCGAACGGTTCCCCTGAAGCGGATGCGGACGGACCGGGAGACGAACACGAGTACTCGGTGACATCTGCGACGGACGACGAGGGCGTGCCGATACCGAACATCCCCCGGGAAGCCGTCTGGGACGCCACGCGGATCGCGGTCCATGCTGATGGCCGGGTCACGATCGACGGCGCCTCCTACACAGTCATTGAGGGTGACCCGCAGTTCGTCATGAAGGACGACGGGTGGCCCGTCCTCCTGCGGGGGCGGATCGCACGAGAAGTGCAGTCCCTGCGCGACCGGGTCTGCGCCGATGGCGCGGACGTCGCGGAGAGAACGGTGTGGGAGAAGATCCTCGGTCGCAGCTCTACGTTCGATGCTGAACCCGCTGATTCTGAACCCTCCCCACCCCGAAACGGTGCGCCGCCAGGTGAGGACGTGTCCGAACAGGACCGGGGTGGGAGTGTGCGCGGTGATGGTCAGCGGAGCGGGAGCTTCGCGCAGCTCAAGGAGTCGGACGCGCCCGGCCTGGCTCGTCATGACCGCTTCGCCTTCCTGCTGCGCAGCATTGCGCGGGAGCGTGTCCTCCACGGTGCCGACCATGCACTCGTCGTCACCGCCAGCGCGGCAGAGCTCACCACACCGGGAGCCACGCTCAGCACTCACGCCGGTGGCCCCGTGACTCTCGACGCTCTGGAGGGATGGTCGAACGCCGCGCAGATGTTCCTGCATCTGTCGGACGGCGGGGGCCGCACCGTCGAGGTCCGTTCGCAGGGACGCTTCGCCACCCGCAGCCAGATGGCGGTCCTGGCGGCTCGCGACCAGGGCTGCACGTTCCCCGACTGCGACGCTCCGGCCGAATGGTGCGAAGCGCACCACATCGTCGCCTATGCCCGGGGCGGGAAGACGGAGATCGACAACCTCACCCTGCTCTGCCCGTTCCACCACCGCTGGTTCGAGAGCTCCGGATGGGAATCGGTGTTCCGCCGCGGGCTGCCCGGGTGGCTTCCGCCACTCGCCGTCGACCCGCGAAGGCGGACGCTGTTCCACTCGCGGTTCCGGGTCGCGCTCCTGGGGCTCCCGCTGGAACTTCCACTCAACGAGTGACGATGAGGACCCGGCCTGCTGCGGCATCACATCCCCGCCCGGCCTGTTTCAGCAGACGCGCGCTCACCTGAGGACGACGGTCCGATTGCCGTTGAGGAACACCCGTGAATCGCAGTGCCACTTGACCGCGTCGGCCAGCGCCTTGTTCTCCGAGTCACGGCCGGCCGCGACCAGATCCTCGGGTCCGAACGTGTGGTCGACCTCGATCACCTGCTGCGTGATGATCGGCCCCTCGTCCAGTTCGTCGTTGACATAGTGAGCGGTCGCGCCCACGGTCTTCACGCCGCGGGCGTAGGCCTGGTGGTACGGCTTCGCCCCCCTTGAACGACGGAAGGAACGAATGGTGGATGTTGATCGCCCTGCCCGTCAGCGCGCGCGAGAGTTCGTCGGAGAGGATCTGCATATAGCGGGCCAGCACCACCAGGTCGACCTCGAACCTGTCGACGAGGTCCAGCAGCCGCGCCTCCGCTTCGGGCTTCGTGTCCTTCGTGACGGGAACGTGGAAGAACGGGATGCCGTGCCATTCGACGGTCTGGCGATGGTCGGGGTGGTTCGAGACGACTGCGACGATCTCCGCGTTCAGCTCGCCCATCCGCGCGCGGTAGAGCAGGTCGTTGAGGCAGTGGCCGAACTTCGACACCATGACGAGCACGCGCTGCTTCTGCTCGGTCGGGCGGAACGACCACAGCGCGTCGAACTCGTCACCGAGCGCTGCGAAGTCTGCGCGCACCCGCTCGAGGTCTGTCCCCTCGCGGAGAGAGAAGCGGATGCGAGAGAAGAAGTGGTCCGTGAGCGGATCGTCGAACTGTTTGAGCTCGATGATGTCGCCTCCGTGCTCCACGAGAACACCCGTGAGCGCATGGACGATCCCGCGGCGCTGCGCGCATGCGAACGTGACGACGTGGTCGAGGTCTGGAGCGGTGGCTCGAGCTGGAGCGGTGGCTGCAGGTGTGGATCGTGCTGTGCGGGTGGACATCATCGCCTCCTGGATTGAGCTGCGCTGCCTCTGTTGAGCTGCACTGCCGTGGCAAGACGCTGCGGCACTGAATCTACGCGCTGATCGTGCGGAATTCGAGCATCGCATCGGTCAGCCAGCGCACCGTGTACTGCGCGAAGGACGACCGCGGAAGCAGTCGGAACGTCTCCTCCTGCGCCCGGTGGACGATCATCGGAACCGGTCCCACCAGTGTTGATACCGCGTGCCCGACGGGGAACGCCCGCGGATGGAGGTCGACGTGGCCGCCCTTCTCCAGCACTGCTCGCGCGCTGGGCCCGGTGAGCTCCAGGATCGCGCGATTGCCGGACAGGTCGACGACCTGACCCGGCAGTCGCCCCGCCCCCGGTCGGTCGTCCTCCAGCACCGCGGCGACTGCGCCCGCCTCCCCGTGCACGAGTCCCCCGTGCATGTGTCCCCCTGGCACGTGTTCCCCCTTCACATGACCACCATGCACATGGGTGCGCGATACGTCGATCGTGAGGAACTCATCGGGGGAGATCCAGACGCAGTGCAGCGCATCGGGATCACCGGTCGTCTCCCCGACACCGCTCGGCAGACTCACCCCCAGAGCGCGTTCGATGCGCGAGGCGCTCGCACTGCCGGGCGCCGCACGGATCCCCAGCTGTGGGGCGAATGCGATTTCGCGCAGCTGCACGCCGGCGGGTCCCGCGACAGACGCCGCGTCCATCTCGGCGGTCATCCCGTGTGCCGGGGAGCGCCGCAGGTGTGTGGGCTCCGGCCTCGTGAGCGGCTCGGGGTCCGGGCTTGGATCCGGCCTCGGCGCGGGTGTGTGTGGATCAGCCATCTCTGCGCTTCCCTTCGGGGTCGATGAAGACGGACGAGGTGATTTCGACGTCGACGAGCGTCCCGCCCGCCGGCGACTGCACGATCTCCCCCATGCGGTCGAAGCCGTTCTCCACGAGTGCCAGGCCGAATGGTCGGCCCAGCTCCGCTGACATATACGAGGAGGTGACGTGCCCGACCATGGGCACGGGCCCCGCGTCCGGCGTCACCGGGGTCCCTGCGGCGATCAGCTGTGCACCCTCGTCCAGCCGGGTGACTCCGTCGACCGGTAGCACGCCCACGAACTGCTTGCGATCCGGTCGTGCGGTGTCCGCGCGCTGGAAGGACCGCTTGCCGATGAAGTCCTTGAGCTTCGACACCGCCCACCCCATGCCGGCGTCGAACGGGGTGACCGTTCCGTCGGTGTCCTGGCCGATGATGACGAGCCCCTTCTCCGCGCGCAGCACGTGCATCGTCTCCGTGCCGTAGGGGGTGAGGCTGAACTCCTCGCCGGCCTCGGCCACCAGCTCCCATGCGGCCAGTCCGTAGAACGCGGCGACGTTGACCTCGAACGCCAGCTCCCCGGAGAACGAGATGCGGCAGATGCGGGCGGGGATACCGTTCGACAGCTGCGTCTCCCGGAACTCCATGAAGCCGAACGCCTCGTTCGACGCATCGATGTCCGGTGCGATCGCCGCGATGACCTCCCGCGCTCGAGGTCCTGCGACGGCGATCGTGTTCCACTGCTCCGTCACGGAGGTGAAGAACACGTCCATGTGCGGCCACTCCGTCTGGTGCCACTCCTCGAGCCAGTCGAGCACTCCCGCTGCGCCGCCGGTGGTCGTCGTCATGAGGAAGCGGTCCTCAGCCAGCCGCATGGTCACGCCGTCGTCGAACAGCATCCCGTCGGCCCCGCACATGAGCCCGTAGCGCCCCTTGCCCACCGGGAGTTTCGCGAACCCGTTGGTGTAGATCCGGTTGAGGAACTCCGGGGCGTCCGCCCCGCGGATCTCGATCTTCCCCAGGGTGGACACGTCCTGGATGCCGACTGCGGTCCTCACCGCCGCGCATTCGCGCAGCACCGCGGCGTCCATGTCCTCATCCCCCCGAGGGAAGTACCGGGGGCGCTTCCACTGGCCCACATCCTCGAACTCCGCGCCGTGGGCCACGTGCCACGGGTGGATGTTCGTCACCCGCGCGGGCTCGTACAGTTCGCCGCGGCGCCTGCCTGCCAGAGCTGCGAAGGCCACGGGCGTATACGGCGGCCGGTTCGTCGACGTCCCCACCGACGCGGGGTCCGCGTCCTCCAGGAGTGAGGCGATGACGCCCATGGCGTTCACGCTGCTCGTCTTGCCCTGGTCGCCGGCGGTCGAGATCGACGTGTATCTCTTGATGTGCTCGACCGACCGCATCCCCGCGCCGATCGCGCGGAGGACGTCCGCGACGGTCTGGTCCCGCTGGAGGTCGACGAAGTGGGTCGTCCAGTGCTCGGGTGCGAATGAGGCGTCGCCGGCCGCGGATGAATCGTCGTCGGTGCGGGATTCCTGAGCGGCCGGCGCCTCGGAAGCGACCAGCGCCTCGGGCGGGGCGATCAGCCAGAGTGGGCGCGCGGGCGCGGGCTCCGCCGCCGAGGCGGTCGGCACCACGAGCGGCCCCCGCGCCCCGGTCTCCGCGGCCGCAGCATGGCCGGCATTCGCACCCTGCTCGACTGCCGCCCCGAGGCTCCCCGCACCGTTCGCGGAGCCGACTATGGCCTGCCCGGCCACCGGAGCCTCGGGCACGAAGGCCGCGAGCCCGTCGTCCCATCGGGTGCGGCCCTGTCGCTGGACGTGGAGGTGGAGGACGGGGGAGTGGCCGCCGGAGACCGCGAGCGTGTCGGCCGAGATCGTCTCGACGGCGCCCACGGGCCGTCCGGCCTCGTCGACGGACGCGAACGAGACCGCCGTGACTCTGCCGTCCTCGACTGCAGTGGCAGCACCGTCCGGGACCACATGGGTGCCTGCGACCGTGGCGCCGTCGTCGGATGCGCCACTCTTCCCATCCGCCGAGGTTCCTACGACTGCCGCGCCGAACACACCCCTGGTTCCGGTCGTTTCGAGTGCTGCACGCGCTCGGGCGGACGGTTCCGGCCGGGAATCGACGACGACCGGAACGGCGATGCCCGCGGAGTGGAGATTTTCGAGCAGTTCGTAGACGCTGTCGTTGGTCGTCGCGAGAACGATGCTCTGCCCGGCCGCGACGGCGTAGCGGTTCAGATACGTGCGCACGGCACCGGCGAGCATGACGCCGGGGCGATCGTTGTCCGCGAAGACGAGGGGGCGCTCGTGGGCACCGGTCGCCAGGACGACGCGCTTCGCGCGGATGTGCCAGACCCTCTCCCGGGGAACGCCCGGCGCGGCAGGGGAGTCGACGTCGTTCGCCCGTCGCTCGACGGCGACGATGTAGTTCGCATCGTACGAGCCGATCGCGGTGGTGCGACGCATGTACGTGAAGTCAGGCTGAGCGGCGAGGCGCTTCAGGGTGGCGCGGGCCCACTCCGCGGCGTCCCCGCCATCGATCGACTCGTCCCTGCCGGCTGGTGAACCACGGCCTGACAGAAGGGACCCGCCGGGCATCGACTGGTCGTCCAGGAGGACTGTGCGCGCTCCGGTCTTGGCCGACTCACGCGCGGCGGCGATCCCCGCGGGGCCGGCCCCCACGACGAGCACGTCGGTGTGGACGTACTTCCTGTCGTAGTAGGCGTCATCGCCGCGTGGATCGAGCACGCCCATGCCCTGCAGCCAGCGGACGCTCAACCCGTCCACGGCCTCGACGGTGGTCGCCGGCAGCATCGATTCGGACGGACCGCCCGGGGCCCTCGAGTCGACCGCGAGGAGGGCGTTCGGCTCCTCGACGCCGGCTGCGACGATGCCGCGGGGACGGGAGAGGTACAGCGAAGCGCCGCACGCAGCCCGGCCCGAGGCGATATGAGCGCTCGCCACCGTGTCACCGGCGAACGCGGACACCGGCCTGCCGTCGACTGTGAGGGTGATCGGTGCGGACCGGTCGATGCCGTGGCCGGGGGAGCGGTCGGGTCCGACGCGTCGTGCAGTCATGCCGAGCCACCTCCAGCGGAGGGCGCCGGCGCCCCCATCGGGTAGACCGCGAGGAACTCGTAGGTCGCGGTGTCGCGGATCGCGTTGAACCACTTGCGGCAGCCGACGCTGTGCTGCCAGCGCTCCGCGAACGGCCCGCGCGGGTTGTCGCGGTAGAAGAGGAACTCGGCCCATTCGCGGTCCGTGAGCGCGTAGGGATCCTCCGGATACGGCACGTGCGCCTGGCCTCCGTAGTGGAACTCGACCTCGTCCCGGGGCCCGCAATGGGGGCAGTCGATGAGGAGCATGACCGTCAGGCCTTTCGTCGGGGGTGTCGGATAGTGAGGGGCGTCGGGATGGTTCGCCGGCATGGTGCTTCTGAGAATCCTTCAGTGCGCGACGCCGGCGGCGCCGTGCTCGTCGATGAGGTGGCCGGTCTCGAAACGGTCCAGCAGGAACGGTTCGTTCAGCGGGTGCGGAGACCCCGTCGCCATCGTGTGCGCAAACGTGTATCCCGCTCCCGGCGTCCCCTTGAACCCGCCCGTGCCCCAGCCGCAGTTCACGTACAGCCCGTCGATCGGCGTGGGGGAGACGATCGGGGACGCGTCGAACGTCGTGTCGACGACGCCGCCCCACGTCCGCAGCAGGTGGGCGCGGGAGAAGATCGGGAAGAGCTCCACCGCCGCGGCCATCTGATCCTCGATGATGTGGAAGCCGCCCCGCTGCCCGTAGCCGTTGTACGCGTCGACTCCCGCACCCATGACCAGCTCGCCCTTGTGCGCCTGCGACACGTACACGTGCACGTGGTTCGACATGACGACGGTGGGATGCACGGGTTCGAAGAGCTCGGACACGAGTGCCTGGAGGGGGCGGGACTGGATGGGCAGGCGGAACCCGGCCCTCTCCGCGAGCACGCTCGAATGCCCCGCGGCCGCGAGACCCACCGTCCCCGCACCGATCCGCCCACGAGTCGTCTCGACTCCGACGACCCGATTCCCGTCCTTGAGGAAGCCCGTGACCTCGCAGTTCTGGATGATGTCGACGCCCATCGCGTCGATGGCCCGGGCGAAGGCCCACGCGACGTGGTCGTGCTTCGCGATGCCGGCGCGCGGCTGATAGGTGGCGCCCATGACCGGATACCGGATGTCGTCGGAGACGTTGATGATGGGGCACGCCTCCTTCACCTGGTCGGGATCCAGGAACTCCGCATCGACGCCGTTGAGCTGATTCGCGTTCACACGTCGGCGCGATTCCCGCACGTCCTGCAGGGTGTGGGCGAGGTTGAGCACGCCGCGCTGAGAGAAGAGGAAGTCGTAGTCCAGCTCCTCCGGCAGCTGCTCCCACAGTCGGATCGAGTGCTCGTAGATCGCAGCGGATTCATCCCACAGATAGTTCGACCGGATGATCGTGGTGTTCCGGGCCATGTTCCCGCCGGCCAGCCAGCCGCGCTCCAGGATGGCGATGTTCGTCATCCCGTGGTTCTTCGCGAGGTAGTAGGCGGTCGCGAGTCCGTGCCCGCCGCCGCCCACGATGACGGCGTCGTACGAGGGCTTCGGGTCAGGATTCCGCCAGAGGAATGCCGGGTGCTCCGGCAGCTGATCGGCCACGGATGCGCTCCTTCGCGCCGTCGGTCATTGTGAACCGGAACTGATATATCAGTTGTGTGTTTATGATAGGGGGAGGACCTCGTGACGCGCAAGAGGTGCCGCAGGATGCGAGGCGACGCGAACCGGGAGCCGGAGGCTCGGAGGACACGGTCGGGATGACGATTGCCGGGATGACGGCGACCGAAAACAGGGAGACGACAGATATGACGGCCGACGTGGCAACCGCCGGCGAGACGTTGGCGGACCGGGCGTACCGCGTGCTGCGCGAGCGCCTCGTCCTCCTCGACATCAGCCCCGGCGATCCTCTGTCCGAGTCCACACTCGCCGACGAGATCGGGGTGGGCCGCACCCCGCTGCGGGAAGCGCTGAAGCGACTCGAGGCGGATCATCTGGTCGTGACCTACCCGCGACGCGGGACCTTCGCCTCCGCCGTGGATCTCACGGACCTCGCGGAGATCTCCGAGATCCGCGGGGTGCTGGTCCCACTCGCGGCCCGCCGGGCGGCCTCCGTGCGCGGGGGTGAATCGTCCGCGGCACTCGCGGACGTGCTCGACTCAGTGCGTGCCGTGACGGGCCGGGAGTCGCGCCGCGACCTCATGGAGCTGGATCTGGCCGTGCATCGGATCATGGACCGGGCAGCGTCCGGCCCATACCTCGAGGAGACGCTGGTGCGCTTGGACGGACTCGTCACTCGACTGTGGTGCCTCCTCATCGACCGGCTGCCGGCGATGAGTGACCACATCCGCGAGCACATCCCACTCATGGAGGCGATCCTGGCGGGAGACGAGCAGACGGCTGAGGCTCTCGCACGGCAGCACGTCCAGCACTTCGAGACCGCAGTCCGGGCTGTCCTCTGAGAATCCGACGTCGCCCCTGCGCGGGCGTGGCTGCGGACTCTGACGCCGCCCGTTCCGCGGGCGTGGCCGCCCTGGTGGGCGGGCCGGATGCTGGGAGGTGCGGGCTCAGTCGGGGGCGCGGGTGGCCTCGGCGGCGGAGCGCAGCTCGGTCAGCGCCTCGGCGAAGAGCGAGTGCGAGCTCGCACCGCGGCGCATGATCGCGAGGATCCGGCGGCTGGGAGCCGACGGGCCGTGCAGGGGGACGCGGACGGCTCGCGCATCTCCGCTCAGCCGCATCAGACGGGGGATGAACGCGACGCCCAGCCCATCGCTCACCAGCGATTCCTGCGAGCCCCAGTCGGAGACCTGGTGGACGACTCGAGGGGTGGCGCCGGCGGCCGCGAACGCCGTGACGAACAGTGCCCGGTACGGGGTGCCCGGTCGATCCGTGATCCACGGATCCCCGCCCAGTTCGTCGAGACCCGCGGACTCCCGTCCCGACAGCGGATGATCGGCGGGCACGAGCACGTCCAGCGGATCGTCGAGCAGCGGGATCTGCTCGATCCTCCGCTCATCGAGCTCGTGCGTCATCTGCATCGCGACGATCACCGCGATGTCCAGCCGGTCGGCCGTGAGCAGGTCCACGCAGCGGGCGGGGTCCGCCTCGACGATGTGGACCTCGAGCCCCTCGTGACGCGCGCGGAGGCGTGCGGCGACGGGGGACAGCAGCGACCCCGTCGCCGTGGAGAACCCGCCCAGGCGCACGATCGCAGGTGTCAGGCGTTCGGCCGCATCGCGGACCGCAGCATGGACCTCCTCCCACTGAGCGACGAGGTCGTCCGTGCGTTCGACGAGCTCCGCGCCGGCGGCGGTGAGCCGCAGTCCGCGGCCGTCCTTGACGAGGAGGCGGACGCCCAGCGCCCGCTGGTACTCGCGCAGCTGTGCGGAGACCGCGGAGGGCGAGTAGCCCAGGGCTTCGGCAGTCGCCGCGATGGTTTCCCGCGCGGCGAAGGTGCGGAGGACGGTGAGGCGAGGGTCGAGCACGGGGACACCTTCGTCGCGGAGGGGCCGGCTGCGAGGCCGATGCCCCGAATCAACCACAGCGGTGATTGCGGCGCAAGAGGGGTCGCGGTGAGGGCGGCCAGGTGGAATGATCGTGACATGGCTGGGAAGAAGAGCACGCAGAACGGCGGCTTCAGCGATGCGGAGCTCGCCGCGATGAAGGAGCGCGCCGCAGAGCTGCGGGCGGAGGGCGCAGGCGGAAGCGGGACCGCGAAGAAGAAGCGGGAGGCCAAGGCGTGCGCGGACACGCTCGCCAAGCTCGAGGGGACGGACTACGAGATCGGGAACCGACTCCACACGATCGTCGTGGAGGAGGCGCCGCACCTGGACCCGAAGACCTGGTACGGGTTCCCCTCCTACGCGCGCGACGGCAAGGTGGTCGTCTTCTTCACCCCCGCCTCGAAGTTCGGGGAGCGGTACGCGTCGATCGGCTTCAACGAGGACGCGCTCCTGGACGACGGATTCTTCTGGCCGACCTCGTTCGCAGTGCTCGGCATCACCGACGACGTCGAGGCACGGCTGCGGGAGCTCGTCCGCCGCGCAGCAGGCTGAGGTCGTGGGCGGTCAGCCGGCGTGGAGAACCCCGAGCGCCGCGGCGGACGCTAGGAGAAGGCTGCCCGTGAGGATGCAGACCCGCGCCGCGCCGATGGTGCTGCTCGCGGAGATGCCGACAGCGGTGTTGGCGGGAGTGCCGACAGCGGAGTCGACAGCGCTGCCAGCAGTAGTGGTGGCGGGCTCGATCGGCCGCACATCGTCCCGGGCCGTGCGCTCCGCGGCGGACGCCGTGGCCATGACGATCACCGCCCCCACCGCGACCGCGATGGCCAGCACGATATAGACGGGCGTCCGGTACAGCCACGAGTAGAGCACGAAGTGCATCGACGTGAGCGTGGCGAACGCGACCGGCACGAGCGTGTACCACCGCTTCACGACGAAGAGGATGAGCAGGGGCAGCCCCAACAGCTGGGAGGTGCCGATGAGGATGGACAGCTGCGTGATCTCCTCCGCCACCGGTCGTCCCTGACCGATCGCCCCGATGAGGGCGGATCCGCCGAGTGCCAGCGGGAACGCGACCATCCCCTGGAAGAGCGTGGCATAGGCCGCGGTGCGTGCGGATGTCCGACGCCACAGGAGGCCGCAGACCAGCCACGTCAACCCGTACGCCGTGACGAATGCGACCCCGGACACCGTCTGCTCCGCGAGGAGCTCGAGGGACGGGATCAGTTCCATACCCACGCATTCTTCCGTGTACTCGCAGTCCGCACCAGGGTGAGGGCGGGAAGGTGTGCGCGTCCGCGGGAGGACCCCGCGGGAAGACGGGGCTCAGTCGGCCTGGTCCTCACCCGAGGCCGCGGGGTCCTCGTGCGCCACGTGCGCGTCGGGCGCGTCGTGTGCCGCAGCCCGGCGCCGCCGTGCCGCGACAGTGAGGCCGAGCCCGCCTGCCACGGCGGCGATGCCCAGGCCGAGCGCGCCGCCCATCTCCCCGCCGGTGCGGGGCAGTCGGTCGTTCAGCTGCGGCGACGCAGACCCGCCCGGCTGAGGGTGGCGGCGAGGATCGTCCGACGGAGGCGCTGACGGCCATGAGGGTGATCCGGAGGGTGCGGGTCGGGGCGGCCTCGAGGGTGACTGCGACCGCGAGGGCTCCGACGTGGGTTTCGGCGCGGGTGTCCGTGACGGAGTGCGGGAGGGCACCGGTGTTCCGGTCGGCGAAGGCGTGCGGGAAGGCGTTGGCGATCCGGAAGCCGTCGGACCACCCGTCGGCGTGGGGGCCTCGGTCGCGGTGGGGTGCGGCGACGTCGGGTCGTCCGACGGAGCCGGAGCGCATTCCGCACGGCGGGGCGCATCGCTGCGGGGCCCCACGGGGCCGCTCGCCTCGCTCGTCACCCGGCTGCCGGCGACGGTCTGGAACGACGCGCGGTGCTCCGGACGATGGGACGGGTCGATGCGGGGGTCCGGCTGCGACGAGGACGGCTCATCCGTGAGGTGGAAGTCCGCCTGCACCCGCTCCTCGGTCACGTCGATGAGGATGAACCCGTGGCCGATCCCGTCCATCCAGCGCAGATGCGGGTTGATCGCACCCAGCACGGCCTCCGCGAGCTTCACCGCGCCCACGGACACGGTCGGTGACTGAAGGACGCTGCGGACGATCTCGTAGAAGCCGTCGCTCGAGATCGACGGGCACACGAACTCGACGCCGGCCGGTGCCGGATCGGACGCGAACGTGAGCTGCTCCGGCACGGGGACCGGCTCCGCGATCATCGGCGGAATCGGCGAGCCCTCACGCGCCGCGGGTGCCGGCGACGGGTTCGCCGCCGGAGTCGCGGCGCCCTTCGCCGCAGCCGTCTCCGCGGCCGCCTGCGCCGCCGGCGGGTAGGACTGGATCGCGGTCTCGAGGACCGCATCCGGATCCGCCACGAGGTCCTCGACCCAGCAGGAGTGGATGTCCCCGGTCAGGATGACGGTGTCCCCGGAGGACGCGGGCTGGCGCGCCATGTGCGTCAGCAGGCTCTTCTGGTCCGCGCGGTATCCGTCCCACGCATCGCCGTTGATCATGACCGAGCCCTGGACGTCGCCCATGTACTGCCCGGGCCACGCCAGCGGGGACACCATCACCTGATTGCCCACGAGGTGCCAGCGACGCTGCGCGGTCAGCCCGTCCTGCAGCCACTCCATCTGCGCGCCGTCCATGATCTGGCGGTCCGGGTCGTTCAGCTCCTCGTTCGTGCCGGGGCCGCCGATCAGGACGAACGACGCGACCTGCTCGGACCGGTGCTGGCGCGTCTCCACCACGGACAGATCCGCGAGGTCGCCGTAGGTGAAGCGCCGGTGGAAGACGGTGCCGTCCTCCGTGGTCGCCGGGTCCACGCGGATCGGCAGCCATTCGGTGTACGCCTGGAACGACGCGGACATCCGCGCGGCGTAGTCGCCCTCACCCTCGTTGTGGTTCTCCGCTCCGTCGGACCACGCGTTGTTCGTGATCTCGTGGTCGTCGAAGGCGGTGATGAACGGGTGCAGCCGGTGCGCCTCGCGCAGGTCGGGATCCGCCCGGTACTGCGCCAGCCGCGTCCGGTAGTCCTCGAGCGAGACGATCTCGTGGGCCGGCCGGTGGTCGCGCTCTCCGATCAGCTCGTCCGGGCCGTACCGGTCGTCGCCGTTGCCGTACTCGTAGAAGTAGTCGCCCAGGTGCAGGACGAAGTCGAGGTCGTCGCGCTCTGCGATCGCCGCGTAGGTGCCGAAGTGGCCGCCGGTGTAGTTCGCGCACGACACCTGCGCGAACCGCAGCGCGTGGGTGGTTCCCGGCTCGTCGGGGGCCGTGCGGGTGCGGCCCACCTCGCTCGTCTCGTCGCCTGCTGCGAAGACGTAGAAGTACTCCGTGTACGGGTCCAGCCCCGTGACGTCGACCTTGACGACGTGGTCGGAGTCCGGCGACGTCGTCACCACGCCGGTCGCGACGGCCTCCGTGCAGTCCGCAGTGGGGGAGACGGTCCAGCGCACCGGCGTCGGCGCGCCCTGTCCGGAGCCCGGGAGGGCGGGCTCGCCATCCACGCGCGGGGTGAACCGGGTCCAGATGATGACGGAGTCCGCGGTGGGGTCCCCGGACGCCACCCCGTAGCCGAACGCGCCATCGTGCGCGGGTGCGGCGGCGACTTCTCGACCGCTGCCGAGGCCCCACAGGGCCGCTGCTCCCAGCGCGCCGAATGCTCCGGTCCGGAGGACGGTCCGCCGGCCGATCCCGGTGACGGGATCGGACGTCCCCGCTGTGTCGGAGCTGCCGACCGCATCACCGTCTGCATCACCGTCTGCGTGGCCGTCTGAGAATCCGTCTGCGCTGTTCACGCGTGCCATTCCACCGGTCCGGGCCGGCGCGGTCAACGCAGAACGGGGCAGTCCCCGACGAGTTCACTGAAGCGTCACTGCGGGGCCACCGGAGTACGTCCTAGGAGGACGACTGACGCCCCACGCTCGTGACCGTGGTCAGCAGGAACGCGCTGTCCTCGAGCGCCAGGACGGAGTGGCGCTCGTGGGTGAGCGTCCACAGTTCGCCCTCGCCGAGCTCGCCCTGCACATCGGCGTCCAACTCGACGCGGATGCGGCCAGTCAGCACCAGGATGCTGGCCGCCGGTGGCGAATTGTGGGCCGGCAGCCGCACGTCGGCTGCGAGTGCGATGACGGTCTGGCGCAGCTCGCCGTCATGGACGACCAGTTCAGCGCTGCGGCCGCGCTCGTCGGCTCGCGCGTTGGCCAGATGGGTGCGGGCGAGGGTGTGCAGATCAGGCATGTCTGTCCTCACGAACTCGGGAGTACGGGCTGTCCACGGTGACTGCCCTGTCCCCAGCGTACGGTCCCGTGCCCCGGTGCGTCATCAGAGGAGCCGTTCAGGTTCCGAAGCGCGACGCGCGCCAGCGGATCTTCGTCATGGGCGTGTCTCGCTCCTGCCGCATTCCAGCGCTGCGCCGGAGTTCCATAGACTGCTGTGGGTCTGCGTCAGTGCCGCCGCACTCCGCGTCCGCGCACTCCACGCACAGCACGAAGGCAGGATCCCGCATGAGTCACACCTCCTCACCCACGAGCACGCGACTCGAGGGCAGGGCCCTGCTGGTGGCCGTCGTCGCCCTGGGGATGGGCGGGTTCGGCATCGGCACCACGGAGTTCGCCATCATGGGCCTGCTCCAGGAGGGCGCCGTCGACCTGGGCGTGACCAACCCGGACATGGGACTGCTGATCTCCGCCTACGCCGTGGGTGTGGTGGTGGGCGCGCCGGTGATCACGGCGATCGGCGCGCGTGTTCCGCACAAGACCATGGTGCTGTGGCTCATGGCGTTCTTCACGATCGCGAACGTGTCCTCCGTGGTGGCGCCCGACTACGAGTGGATGCTTCTCACACGGTTCCTCTCCGGGCTGCCCCACGGCGCCTATTTCGGCCTCGCCGCCATTCTCGCCGGCTCATTGGTGCCCGCCACCATGCGCGGTCGCGCGATCGCCTGGGTGATGCTGGGGCTCTCCATCGCGAACGTCCTGGGGGTGCCGGTCGTGACCTGGATGGGGCAGCAGCTCGGGTGGCGGTGGATGTTCGCAGTCGTCGGGCTCGTGGGTGCCCTGACCTGGATCAGCATCAAGCTGTTCGTGCCCTTCGAGCCGGCCCGCGCAGAGGCCAGCATCCGGCGGGAGCTCACCGCACTGCGCAGTGGTCAGGTGTGGTTGGCCGTGCTCACCGGCATCGTGGGCTTCGGGGGATTCTTCGCCGTCTACACGTACATCAGTCCGACGCTGACGGACGTGACGGGTCTTCCCCTCGGCTCCGTCCCGGTGGTCCTGGGGCTGTACGGCGTGGGCATGGTGATCGGCAACCTCCTGGGCGGGCGCCTGGCCGACTGGTCGGTGCGCGGCAGCATCTACATCGCCACGAGCGCGATGGTGGTCTTCATGACCACGTTCGGTCTGGTCTCGCCGTACCCGGTTCCGGCCCTGATCATGGTCTTCGTCCTCGGTATGACGGGCTCCATCCTGATTCCGGGACTGCAGGCACTGCTGATGGACTCGGCGCCCGAAGCCCAGTCTCTCGCGGCTTCTCTGAACCACGCCGCCCTGAACGTTGCGAACGCGCTCGGCGCCGCTCTGGGTGCGGCGGTCGTCGGCCTGGGCCTCGGCTACCAGGCGCCCGCCTTCGTCGGAGCGGCGCTGGCCTTCCTGGGACTGCTCCTGGCTCTGGCCGCCGGTCGGGGATCCCATTCCGCCAGGTCTGGGCCGCGGCGGACAGCCCTGGCCGTATAGAGCTGGTCGTATGGAGCGCTTCGTCTGGCAGCAAGCCGTGAGTGCGGCGAATCATCCGGAGAGCGACATCCTGCGCTGCGCGCCAGTTGGAACCTGCAGATCCGGACCGTACCCAGGCGAACCTACCGGGAATAACACCCCACTCCTAAGAGTTGAGTCAGGTGCACGCAGGTTTGGTGAGGTTCGGCTTGACATCGACCCCGACCACTCGCAAGACTTGCGACAGAACCTGAGCCGCACCGGCTCAATGATCTTCCATCAGCTAGGAGAGTGAAAACATGGCACGAGCAGTCGGCATCGACCTCGGAACCACGAACTCGGTCGTCGCGGTCCTCGAAGGCGGCGAGCCCAAGGTCATCGCGAACGCGGAGGGCGCACGCACCACTCCGTCGGTCGTCGCAGTCAATAAGAACGGCGACTCGCTGATCGGCGACATCGCCAAGCGCCAGGCCGTCACGAACGTGAAGAACACCGTCGCGTCGGTCAAGCGCCACATGGGCACGGACTGGACCACGGAGCTGGGCGGCAAGACGATGTCCGCACCGGAGGTCTCCGCGCGCATCCTCCAGAAGCTCAAGCACGACGCCGAGGACTACCTCAACGAGGATGTCACCGACGCAGTCATCACGGTCCCCGCCTACTACGGCGACGCTGAGCGCCAGGCTACGAAGGACGCCGGTGAGATCGCAGGCCTCAATGTCCTGCGCATCATCAACGAGCCCACCGCCGCAGCACTGGCCTACGGCCTGGAGCGCGGCAAGGAGGACGAGCTCATCCTCGTGTTCGACCTCGGCGGCGGCACGTTCGACGTGTCCCTCCTGGAGGTCGGCAAGGACGAGGACGACTTCTCCACGATCCAGGTGCGCGCGACCTCCGGCGACAACAAGCTGGGCGGCGACGACTGGGATCAGCGGATCGTCGACCACCTCATCAAGACGGTCAAGGACAAGGACGGCGTCGACCTCTCCAACGACACGACCGCCCTGCAGCGCCTCAAGGAGGCTGCGGAGCAGGCGAAGAAGGAGCTGTCGTCGGCGTCCAGCACCAACATCTCGCTGCAGTACCTGTCGATGAGCGAGGACGGTCCGATCCACCTGGACGAGGGCCTCACCCGTGCGAAGTTCGAGGACCTCACGAAGGATCTCCTCGACCGCACGAAGAAGCCCTTCGAGCAGGTCATCAAGGACGCGGGCGTCACCGTGTCGGAGATCGACCACGTCGTGCTCGTCGGCGGTTCGACCCGTATGCCGGCCGTCAGCGAAGCAGTTGAGAAGCTCGCCAGCCGCGAGCCGAACAAGGGCGTGAACCCGGATGAGGTCGTCGCGGTCGGCGCGGCCGTCCAGGCCGGCGTGCTGAAGGGTGAGCGCAAGGACGTCCTCCTCATCGATGTGACCCCGCTGTCGCTGGGCCTCGAGACCAAGGGCGGCGTCATGACGAAGCTCATCGAGCGCAATACCCCGATCCCCACGAAGCGCAGCGAGACCTTCACGACGGCAGAGGACAACCAGCCGTCGGTCTCCATCCAGGTCTTCCAGGGTGAGCGCGAGTTCACCCGCGACAACAAGGCGCTGGGCACGTTCGAGCTCACCGGCATCGCGCCGGCACCGCGCGGCGTCCCGCAGGTCGAGGTCTCCTTCGACATCGACGCCAACGGCATCGTGCACGTGTCCGCCACGGACAAGGGCACGGGCAAGGCGCAGTCGATGACCATCACCGGCGGTTCGGCGATGGAGAAGGACGACATCGAGCGCATGGTCCGCGAGGCCGAGGAACACGCGGAAGAGGACAAGAAGCGCCGCGAGGAGCAGGACACGCGCAACAACGCGGAGACGCTCGCGTACCAGACGGAGAAGCTCGTCACGGACAACGAGGACAAGCTGCCGGAGGACGTGAAGACGGAGATCAACTCCGACGTCGAAGCGCTCAAGGAAGCTCTGAAGGGCGAGGACGAGGACGCGGTCAAGACCGCCTACGACCGCCTGGTCGAGAACCAGCAGAAGATCGGCGAGGCGATCTACTCCCAGCAGGCCGATGAGGCCGCCGACGGTGCCGAGGGCGCCGAAGACGCATCGGACTCCGCTGAGGACGAGGTCATCGACGCCGAGGTCGTGGACGAGGACGAGGAGAACAAGTGACCGGCAGCGAGGATCCCCAGGACGGGCGCACCGAACCGGGCTTCTCGTTCACCGACAAGCGACGCGTCGATCCGGAGACGGGCGAGCTGAGGCCCGAGGCCCAGCAGGCTCCTGACACGGATGCGACCGCCGCCGAGGCCCCGGCCGGCTCAGGTGAGCAGGCCGGGGACCCCACGGGGACCTCGGCAGCGGGTGCCCCCGAAGGGACCGTGCCGGCAGACGACCCGGCCCAGGCCGAGGGTGCGGACGCAGGCGCTGACGCGGACGCGAGCGCGGCGGATCTGGGGATCGACATCCCCGACGACGCCTCCTCGCTCGACGACGCGGCGACGGACGAGCCGCTGTCTGCGGATGCGAAGCTCGCCGCTGAGCGTCTCGCGGACCTGCAGCGCATCAACGCGGAGTACGCGGCGTACCGGATGCGGGCGACGCGGGAGCAGGAGAGGGCGAAGGAGAGCGGCGTCGTGTCGCTCGCCGAAGCACTCATCCCCGTGCTCGACGAGGCGCGGTTGGCCGAGGAGAACGGCGACGTCACCGGTCCCTTCGAGGTCCACGTGACGAAGCTCTTCGCCACGCTGGAGAAGGCCGGCGTCGTCCAGTACGGCAAGGCGGGGGAGGAGTTCGACCCCGCCTACCACGAAGCCCTCATGCAGCAGCCGAGCGATGAGGTCGACGGCCCGACCATCTTCATGGTCATGCAGCCGGGATACCGCTACGGGGAGCGCATCATCCGCGCGGCCCGCGTGGGCGTCCAGCAGCCGGCCGACTGATTCGGCCCCTCGCCCGGACCGGCGCTCCAGCCGGTCCGGGCGCTTCATCCGGACGGTGACCGTCCCGTCCCCGCGATCGTGGGGACGGGTGCGGTGGCCGCCCAGCAGACGAAAGGAGGTGCCAGGTGAATACAGGACCCCAGAACGACTGGTTCGAGAAGGATTTCTACAAGACCCTCGGCGTCTCCGCGGACGCCACGGACGCTGAGATCAAGAAGGCGTATCGGAAGCTCGCGCGGAAGTACCACCCGGACCAGAACCCCGGGGACGCGAAGGCCGAGGAGAAGTTCAAGGAGGTCGGCCAGGCGCAGCAGGTGCTGGCGGACCCGGAGACCCGGGAGCAGTACGACCAGGTCCGGCAGATGGGCCGCGGGGCGCGGTTCAGCGCGGGATCCGGCGGTGCCGGCGGCGGAGGCGGCTTCGAGGACGTCTTCTCCGGGCTCTTCAACACCGGCGGCGGACCCGGCGGCGGTGCGCGCTACCGCACGGGCGGCGACGTGCCGCCCGACCTGTCGGACCTGCTGGGCGGGTTCGGCGGTGGCTTCGGTGGCGGCGGTTCCCCGTACGGCGGATCGCCCTACGGCGGTGGGTTCTCCACCGGCCCCACGAAGGGCGGCGACTACAAGGCGTCGACGAACCTCTCCTTCACCGAGGCGGTGAACGGTGCATCGGTCAAGCTCACGATGCCCGGCGGCAAGCCGCTGACCGTCCGCACGCCCGTGGGCGTCAAGGACGGGCAGAAGGTCCGGCTGAAGGGCAAGGGCAAGTCCAGCCCGAACGGTGGCGAGGACGGTGACCTCATCCTCACGGTGAACGTGAAGCCGCACCCCGTCTTCACCCGCGACGGCGACAACCTGCGGATGGAGCTCCCGGTGAGCTTCGCGGAAGCCGCTCTGGGCGCGGAGGTCTCCGTGCCGACGCTCGGCGGTCAGCCCGTGCGCGTGAAGATCCCTGCGGGCACTCCGTCAGGCCGCGTGCTGCGCGTGCGCGGCAAGGGCGTGGAGGCGAAGAAGGCCACGGGCGATCTGCTCGTCACCGTCGAGATCGCGGTGCCGAAGGACCTGCCCCAGGAGGCGCAGGATGCGGTCGCCGCCTACCGTGAGGCCACTGCAGGCATCGATCCGCGCGAGGGCCTCGACGACAGGGCACGGAAGGCGTGATGGACGATGCGCATTCCCGCCAACGCAGCCGTCTATGTGATCTCCGTCGCCGCGGAGCTCGCGGACATGCACCCGCAGACCCTGCGACAGTACGACCGCTTGGGGCTCGTCACTCCTGAGCGCACAGTGGGGCGCGGCCGGCGATATTCGGCTGAGGACATCTCCCGCCTGCAGCTCATCCAGCGGCTGAGTCAGGAGGAGGGGATCAACCTCGCCGGCATCCGCAAGATCCTCGACCTGCAGGACGAGCTGAGGAGCGTGCGGGCCCGGACGCGGGATCTGGAGGATCAGGTCACGCGGCTGGAGACGGAGCAGGATCCGTCGTCACGCGTGTTCGCGGCAGGGACCAGCGGGGACGTCTTCTCGATCCTCCGAGGCGAACGTCCGCGCCGTCGCACCCCCGGTTCCGCACTGGTCGTGTACCGCCCGCACGGACGCGGGTCGGCCAGAGCTTAGCCGCCGGCACAGGAGGCGCAGCGACCAGCCCAGGCTCAGCAGCCGGCCAGGGCTCAGTAGGCGGCCCAGGCTCAGCAGTCGCTCAGAGCCAGGCCGGAGGGGTCGGAAGGTCCTTCGCGGTTCCGCCGCGCACACCCTTGCGCCGGTCATCGGCGGTGGAGCGGGGCCAGCCGCGGCCCATGAGGTAGGACAGGACCTCGGCGGATTCACCCGCCACGACGATCGGCTCGTCCGTGCTGTCACCCGCGCGGATGATCCGCTCCTCGTCCCGGTCGGAGAGCTCCAGGCGGTAGTGGGCGCTCACGCCCTTCTTCTCCCAGATCGGCGCGATGTCCTCGTATAGGCGATCGACGATCGATGCGGGGAAATCGAGTGCGGTCGCACCGATGCCCAGATCCAGCGCGTGGACGAAGACCTCGCGGGTCCGCAGCCAGGGGATCTCCGCGGCGATGATGTCGTCGCCACGGCCGGAGACGATGCGGGCCTTCCAGTCGCTCTCGCCCATCGCCGCGATGGCCTCGTCCAGCTCGTCGACGACCTCGTGCGCGATCGCGATGGCGTCCTCGCCACCGGTGTGGGCGACCGAGTCCTCGATCTCCTGGTCCCGTTCCGCACGCGAGGGGTACATGGGGGTCTCGACGCCTGTGCGCGCCCACTGGAGGAGGCGCATGAACCCCTCGGCGTTGTGGACGACGTGCATCGCGACATGCGTGCGGGTCCAGTTGGGCAGCAGCGACGGTTCGACCATCCCCTTGGGAGAGATCTGGTCGAGCGTCTTGAGGTAGAACCGCTCGCCCAGCGTGCGAAGGTCGAGTTCTGTGGTGAGCGTGTCCGCGTCGAAGGTCATGAGTCCACCTTATGCAACGAATGCGTCCTGAATGAGCCGAGGCCCCCACACGATTCGTGTGGGGGCCTCTGTCGCCGGCGGAAGAGCCGGGCTGAGCGCTGGAGCGCTCGGCGATCAGGCCTTCGTCGAGCGACGGCGGCTGAGCACGACGGTGGCTGCGCCGACCGTCAGGAGGGCTGCGCCGGCTGCGAGGCCGCCCAGCTCCATACCGGTGCGGGGGAGGTCGGAGCCGCCCTCGTCATCACGGTCGTCGCCGTTGTCGTCCTCGCCGCCTTCGCCGTTGTCAGCGGAGTCGGTGACCGTGAACGAGCCGTCGATCGTCTCGCCGGCCTCGTTGGTGACGGTGACGCTGTAGTCGCCCAGGTAGGCGCTGGGGTTCGAGTCGTCGATGCCGTAGACGCTCCACACGGCGACGCCGTTCTCGTCCGCCGTAGCGGTTTCGGTGAGCGACTCGACGTTGCTGCCTGCCGCGCTGACGGCGAACTCGACCTCTTCGCCGGCCTCGAGGCCGGTCGCGGTGAGCGTGACGCCCTTGTCCTGCTTGACGAAGTCAGCGGGGCTGATCTCCTGCGGGTCGACGTCGAGTGCGTACTCCACGTCCGCGTCGTCGTCATCCGTCGGGGTGGCGGTGGGCTCCGCAGTCTCCGTGGGCTCGGAGGTGGCTGTCGGCTCAGCCGTCTCGGTGGGGTCGGCTGTCGGATCCTCCGTGGGGTCGGCCGTCTCGGTCGGCTCCTCCGTGGGCTCCTCGGTCTCGCCGGAGTAGGACTCGACGACCTCGAAGGATGCGGAGACGGTCGTCTCCTCGCCGTCGGCGTTCGTGTAAGTGACAGTGAAGTCGACCGGTCCCTGCTCGACTGCGGAGGTGGAGGTGATGACCCAGGACGCGATGCCGTCCTCGTCCACCTTGCCGAACTCGGTGTTGTCCCCTGTGAGGCTATCCGTGGCGAACGAACCGGGCTTCGCATTCTGAACGATGACGGCGACGCCGGTCGACTGCAGATCGGCTGAGGTGACCTCGGGCTGCACAAGGACGTTGGGGTCCGATGTCGGTGCCGGGTCGGGCTGGGCGGCGGTTGCCTCAGCGGTGGCGGTCGCGGCGAAGTTGCCAGCGGGTGCCGCAAGTGCCGGGGCGACACCGAATCCGGTGATCGCGACGGCTACTGCGGGGGCGAGGAGGAGCTTCTTCACGAAGAGGCCTTTCGAGACGGCTGAGAGCGAAAGATTGTGCGTACGTTCAGACACGTTAGGGGAATGATCAGGTGCGCGGAACTTGTGATCAGTTCTGGTCACAAGTTCTTTTCCGGACGCACGATCCTTCAGGCGCAGCGGCGAGGGGCGGCACCACCCGCAGGTGATGCAGCCCCTCACACGATCAGCCGCGCGGACCTCGGCGGAGGCCCGGCTGCGAGATCAGCCCTTGTGCATGCGGCGACGCGTCACGATGACGGCCGCAGCGCCGACCGCGAGCAGCGCGCCGCCCGCAGCCAGTCCGCCGAACTCCCCACCCGTGCGGGGGAGTTCCTTGCCACCATCGCGGTCGGATCCGTCATCGGAGTCTGAGCCGTTGTCGGAGTCGTCGTCCTCACCGGCTTCGCCGTCACGGTCGTCATCGTCGCGATCGTTGTCACCGCTGTCGTCGTCGCGGCCGCCGTCCTGATCGTCGTCCTGGTCATCGTCGGCGTCCTCATCGGAGAGCACGGTGAAGGATCCGGCGACGTCCTCGGCTGCGGCAGCCGCAGCCTGTGTCGCGGTCTCCGACCCGGCCTGAGCGGCCGCGTCGTCGATCCCGTCGACGGTGACATCGAAGTCGCCGATGTAGGAGGATGCGTCGGCTGAGCTGACGCCGTAGACGATCGTCGAGGCGACGCCGTCCTCCGTCGCGACCGCCGGCAGAGTCGCCGGATCGACGTTCTGGCCGGAGGCGGGATCGACGTCGAACTCGACGTCGTCACCCGGCTCCAGGCCGGTGACCGTGAGCGTGACGCCACGCTCCGGGTCGACGAAGTCGGACATGCTGATGCGGTCCGGCTCGATCGTCAGGGCCGGTGCGGACTGCTCATCGTCACCATCATCCGAGGGATCGTCTGTCGGGTCATCCGTCGGATCGTCGCTCGGATCGTCCGTGGGGTCGTCCGTCGGATCGTCGGTCGGGTCCTCGGTCGGGTCATCCGTGGGATCGTCGGTGGGGTCGTCGGTCGGGTCCTCGGTCGGGTTGTCCGTGGGGTCCTCTGTCGGATCCGTCGCCACCTCGGTGATGCGGATGTGGTTGCGGGTATCGCCGACGCGGACTTGGAGGACGTCCTGGTCGTCTGCGGTGCCGGAGTGGACTTCGTCGAGGAATTCGGCGGGCAGGCTGATCTGGAACTCGCCGTCTGTTTCGGTGACGGTGGCGGGGGCTTCGTAGTTGCCTTCGCCGTGTGTCTGGGTGTTGCCGTTGACGATGACGCGGACTTCGTCGCCTTCGGTTGCGCCGGTGTAGGCGACGGTGGCGGAGAAGTCGTCACCGATGGTGCGTTCGGCTGCGTTGTCGGGGTGGTCCGGGAACTCGACCGTCGGCTCCGCGGGCTGCTCGGCCTCGCCCTCGATCGTCGTGGCGAAGGAGGTGTTCTTGCCGTTGCTGCGGACCTGGACGACGACGCGGTCACCGTCCGTCAGCTCGCCCACCGTGGTGTTGCGCTCTTCGGGGCGGAAGGTGGTGTTGATCTCCGTGTCCGGCGAGATCGTGAAGGTGTAGTCGCCGTTCTCGTCGGCGGTGCCATCCCAGTCGCCCGAAGGGGAGAGGGTGTAGCCGCCGGTGAACATGACGCTGATCTTGGCGACGTCGACCTCTGCGTTGGGCGCGGTCTTCACACGCACCTCGATGCCCTCGTCGGCGACGGTCTGCGCCTGGAGCGGGTAGTCCATCCTCACGGACGGCGAGATGTCCGCCGGGTGCTCCCCCTCAACAGCGGTGGTGAACGACGTGTTCTTGCCGTTGCTGCTGATCTGGACGGTGACGGAGTCGCCCTCGCGCAGCTGGCCGACGGTCGTGTTGCGGTCGGGGTTGAAGCCGCTGGTGATCTCCGTGTCGGGGGAGATTGTGAAGGTGTAGTCGCCGTTCTCGTCGGCGGTGCCGTCCCAGTCGCCTTCGGGATGGAGGGTGTATCCCGCATCGAACAGGACGTTGACCCGGGAGACGTCGACCTCTGCGTTCGGAGCGGTCTTGACGCGCACCTCGATGCCGTCGCGGCTGACGTCGGCAGCCTGCAGCGGGAAGTCCATCTCCACGGACGGCGAGATGTCCGCCGGATCCTCAGTGATCTCGTTCACCTGGATGGTGCCGCGTGCCTCGCCCACACGGACTTCCACCGTGTCTGAAGCGGAGCCCGCAGCATCCATGAAGGCGCCGTCCAGGCGCAGCCAGAACCCGCCGTTGAAGTAATCAGTCTGCTGGATGGCTTCGTAGCCCTCACCGTGCTCGACCTTCTCCCCGTTCACGTACACCGTGATCGGGTCGAGGGACTGCACTCCTTCGTAGGCGACCTTGATGCTGATCGACTCGCCCGAGTCGCGGTCGACCTCGCCGGACGGCTGGTTCGGGAAGGTCACCGCGGGCGCCACCGCGGCTTCCTCGGTCTCTGCAGGCCCCTGAGTCGTTTCCTCAGTCGCCGTCGTCTCCGGCTCCTGAGTCGCCGCGCCGCCCTCGTCGGCGGTCTCCGATGACTCGGCCGGGGAGGCCTCCGCAGCTTCCTGTGTCTCGGCTTCCTGCGTCTTGGTGTCCGTGGACTGCTCAGCCTCAGCGGCAGGGGCAGGAGTGGCTGCCGTGTCGGGCGTCTGCTCCGCGTCTGTCGTGGTGGTCGCGATCGCGGGGGTGGCTACCAGCGCACCCACCGCGAGGACCACGGCGGGGGCGAGTGTGCGGGTGCGGATTGACGTCTTCTTCATGGCGGGGCCCTTCAGCTGCAGAGATGGCGTCCGCGGACAGGTGAGGGGAAGGGAGGATCACCGCAGGCGGACGCGAATGATGTGCAGTTAGAGTCTCGAGACCGGGAACGACCGGAAGTCGTCTCTTGTGTGAACGCTGAGCGAACCTTGGAAGGAGTCGGCGCGCGGAGTGTGCGGAACCCGTCTCCGCGTGACGCGGGGCACATGCTGGCGCGGTTCATCGGTCATTCGGGCACGTCCACCCGGCATTCGAGCACAGATTCAGCGCGGATCGCGTGCAGAAATGACGTCTCGGCAGGTGAGGGGGCGGGAGCACCACCCCAACTCCCGCCCCCACCTCAGATCGTCAGGTAGGGGCCGCCCGACGTGCCCAGCCCGAAGGCCTCACGGCGGATGCTCCGCTTGATCTCCGCAGTCGGGCGCTGCACGTACAGCGACGCGGGGTCGACGGTCAGCTCGAGGTAGTCCGTCGTCCCATGCGCGTCCCCGTCGACCTGCACTTCGACGCGCTCCTTCGAGCGGATGGTGAAGGTCTCCGCCTGCAGGGTCGCCGTGTGCAGTCCGCGGCGCACCCGCTTGCCCATGATCGAGGCCGCGACCCCCACCCACTCCGCCAGATTGCGCGGCGACACGATGAGGAGGTCGATGAGCCCGTCGTCGATCACGGCGTCGGGGAAGAGCCACAGGCCGCCCTGCAGACGCCCGCAGTTGCCGGCGACCACGGAGCGGATCTTCGCCTCACGCTCCTCGCCGTCGTCGGAGGAGATCGTCACGTCGACGCGGTGGCCCAACAGGCTCCGCGAGCCCGCCTCCACGTACGCGAGCCACCCCATCTTGTCCTTGAGGTCCTCGTTCACGCTGCCCATGACCTCTGCGTCGAACCCGATGCCGGCCATGACGAGGAACGTGTGCGCATCCCCCTCCGGATCGATGCGGATCTTCCCCGTGTCGATGAGCGCGGACCGTCCGGTCAGGGCGGTGCGCAGCGCCCACTCGTGCCTGTCGAGGACGATGTCGAGGTTCCGCGCCAGGAGGTTGCCGGTCCCCAGCGGCACGATGCCCAGCGCGACTTCGGTTCCCGTGAGGACGCCCGCCACGGCGCGCACCGTTCCGTCGCCGCCCGCGGCGATCACGACGGTGACGCCCTGCTCGACCGCCTCGCGCGCGGGGCCCTCGCCGGGGTCGTCCTCCGTGGTCTCCAGGACGAGCGGGTCGTCCCAGTCCTCTTCTCGGCTGATCCGCAGCAGCAGCCGGCGCACCTCGTCGGCGCCCGCCTTCGTGGGGTTGATGACCAGTGCGGCGCGGTCCCTGCGGACGGGCTCCGGCTCCGGCTCCGGCTCGTGGACGGTCCCGTCCTCGGACGGGTCGGTGACCCCCGCGCCCGAGGTGCCGGTCGCCTCGGGCGCGTGCGCCGCGGCGGCCCGCTGGTTCCGGAGGACCAGCGCTCGGCCGATGAGGAGGCCGACGACGAGGATGACCGCGGCGAGCGCGATCAGCAGTGCGATGTGGATCTCGAAGGTCATGCAAGCACGGTACAGCGGCATCGCAGGGGAAACGGCGGCGGCCGCGCGGTTCGCGGCGACTCCTCAGCCGAAGGACCTCTCGCCTCAGCCCGCAGGCCGCTCGCCTCGGCTCGTGGCCCACTCCCTGGAGGCTCGCCGGGCGGAGGTCGTCGGCTAGGCTTGAGGGCATGATCGACCTTCAGCGACTGCGCGACGAACCGGACGTCTTCAAGGCCTCGCAGAGAGCCCGCGGCGCGGACGAATCACTGGTCGACGACGTGCTGTCCGCGGACGCCGCGCGCCGTTCCGCACTCACTGCCTTCGAAGCGGCACGCGCGGAGCAGAAGAGCTTCGGCAAGAAGGTCGCCCAGGCGAAGGGCGAGGAGAAGGCCGCGCTCGTGGCTGACGCGCAGGAGCTGTCCGCCAGGGTCAAAGCGCTGCAGGCCGACGCGGATGACGCGGAGTTCGGCTTCGACGCCCTGCTGCGCCGCCTGCCCAACCTCATCATCGACGGGGTCCCGTCCGGCGGCGAGGACGATTCGGTGGAGATCCGCAGGGAGGGCACTCCGCGCGATTTCACGGCGGACGGCTTCGAGCCCAAGGACCACGTGGAGCTGGGCGAGTCCCTGCGCGCGATCGACACGCAGCGCGGCGCCAAGGTGTCCGGCGCGCGCTTCTACTACCTCACCGGCTTCGGCGCCCGCCTCGAGCTGGCGATGCTCACCATGGCGCTCGACACGGTCGAGGCCCACGGCTTCGTCCCGACCATCACCCCGACGCTCGTGAAGCCCGAAGTCATGGCCGGAACGGGCTTCCTCGGGGAGCATGCGGACGAGATCTACCGCCTGGAGGCAGACGACCTCTACCTCGTGGGCACGTCCGAGGTGCCGCTGGCCGGCTACCACATGGACGAGATCCTCGACCTGTCCGACGGGCCCAAGCGGTACGCCGGCTGGTCGCCCTGCTACCGCCGCGAGGCCGGCAGCTACGGCAAGGACACCCGCGGGATCCTCCGCGTCCACCAGTTCCAGAAGGTCGAGATGTTCTCCTACGTCCGGACCGAGGATGCCGAGGCCGAGCACGCCCGCATGCTCGCCGTGGAGGAGGAGATGCTCGCGAAGTGCGAGCTCGCCTACCGGATCGTCGACATCGCGGCCGGCGACCTGGGCGACTCCGCTGCGCGGAAGTTCGACACGGAGGCGTGGATCCCCACGCAGGGGACGTACCGCGAGCTCACTTCGACGTCGAACTGCACGAACTTCCAGGCCCGTCGCCTCAAGGTCCGTGAGCGCGTGGAGTCCGGGACACGTCCGGTCGCCACGCTCAACGGCACCGTCGCGAACACGCGGTGGCTCGTCGCGCTGCTGGAGAACCACCAGCAGGCGGACGGATCCGTCCGGATCCCCGAGGCGCTGCGCCCCTACATGGGCGGCATGACCGCCTACGGCCCGAACGGGCCCATCTACTCGTAACACCCGCGCGCCACGACTCGGTGGCACGCCCCCGATGACAGGAGAGATCACCGGTGAGCATGACCGTCACCCGCCCGCAGCTCGTGGCACTCGACGTCGACGGCACGATCGTCGACTACGACAACCGGATGTCCGAGGTGGTGCGCACCACTCTGGAAGCGGTCGTCGAGGCCGGCCACCACGTGGTCGTGTCCACCGGCCGCTCCGTCGGAGGCGCGCTGGAGACGGCCAACCGTCTGGGCCTCACCGACGGCTACGTCGTCGCCTCGAACGGCGCGGTGGTCGTGCGGCTCGATCAGGGTTCTGAGAAGGGGTGGGTCGTCCAGCACGTGGAGACCTTCGACCCTCGCCCTGCGCTCGAGCGCATGGTCGACGTCATGCCGACGGCGCTCTACATGGTGGAGGACGAGAACCTCGACCGCTACGCGTCGGCGGAGTTCCCCTCCGGCGAGCTCGCGGACATGGAGGACTTCACGATCGTCCCGTTCGACGAGCTCAAGGAGCGTCGCGCGACCCGCATCGTCATGCGCGACCCCAACGGCGCGTCCGATGACTTCCGCCAGGCGGTGGAGCGGGTGGGCCTCCACGGCGTCACCTACTCCGTGGGCTGGAGCAACTGGCTGGACATCGCTCCGGACGGCGTCTCGAAGGCCCACGGCCTGGAGATCGTCAGCGAGCTGCTCGACATCTCTCGTGAGGACACGATCGGTGCGGGCGACGGCAGCAACGACATCGAGATGATCGAGTGGGTCGACTACGGCATCGTCATGGGCCAGGCGGGGGACGAGCTCAAGGCCCTCGCCAGTGTGGTGACGGATCCGGTCGACGACGACGGCCTCGCAACCGCACTCATCGAGCGACTCGGACTGGAAGCCGCCGCCACCGCCTGAGGTCTCCACTCGGGACCCCAGCCGCCTGAGCTCGACCGCCTGGAGGCCTCTACCGCCTGAGGTCCGGCGGGAGGCCCGCTTCCGCCTCCGCGATCAGCCCCGCCGCCCGCTCCACGTAGGTGCGGGCGGCGTCCGCGTACTCGGCGGACCTCGCCGACTGTCCGTGAGGACCATGCGGACCCGTCGTGAGCCGTGCGCGCAGCATCATCGCCGACTGCAGTGCCTGCGCGACCAGCGCCGAGGCCCGCGACAGCCGCTCCGGCACGTCGCCCAGCCGTGTGCGCCCCTCTGCCGGGAAGACCAGCCCCTCCAGCGGCACGGCGCGCTGTGCGGCCTCGGCGAGGACTGCGACCCTCTCGTCCAGCTCATTGAGCACGAGGGTCAGCTGCGCGAGCTCATCGATCTGGGCCGCCGCATCGGACGCACCGTGCTCCTCATGCAGCGCACTCGCCGTCTCGAAGAACCTGTCGACGGCCCGGGAGAAGCGCTCCCGGTGCTGGCGCCACAGCCCAGTGCCGAACCGCTTCTCCTGCGGGCTGCGGCGGTCCCTGCGGAACGCGGACAGGAGTCCCACCGGCGTGGCCTCAGCCGTCGGCGGCGACGGACAGCAGGATCTTGCCGATGTTCTCGCCGGCCTCCATGCGCGCGTGTGCCTGCGCCGCGTCCGCCAGGGGGAACTCGGAATCGACGATCGGCTTGATCCCGCCGTTCATCGCCTCCTGCCAGAACGTCTGCGCGACAGCGGCGACGATGCGCGCCTTCTGCGCTTCGGGACGCGCGCGCAGGGTCGTCGCCATGACTGTGAGGCGACGGGGCAGCATCCGTCCGAGGTTCGCCTCCGCCTTGACGCCGCCCTGCAGCCCGATGATGGTGAGGCGTCCGTCGACTGCCAGCGCCTTGATGTTGCGGTCGAGGTACTTCGCTCCCACGACGTCGAGGATCACGTCAGCGCCGTCGCCGGGGGTGTCACCGTCGCCGGTGATCTCCCGGATGCGCTCGACGAAGTCCTCCTCCTTGTAGTTGATGACGGCGTCCGCTCCCAGGTCGCGGCAGAAGTCGCCCTTGCGGTCGCTGCCGACCGTCACGGCGACCTTCGCACCGTGGGACTTCGCCATCTGGATGGCGGCCGTGCCGATGCCGGATCCGCCGCCGTGGACCAGCAGCCACTCGCCGGGCGCCAGCCCGGCGGCGGTGAAGACGTTCGAGTGGACGGTGCACAGGACCTCGGGCAGTGCCGCGGCCTCGGCGAGGGAGAACCCGTCCGGGACGGCCAGCAGCTGGCCGGCGGGGACCTCGACCTGCTCCGCGTATCCGCCTTCCGCGAGCAGCGCGGCGACGCGGTCGCCCACCGCCCAGTCGGTCACACCGTCGCCGATCGAGGAGATGGTGCCCGACACCTCGAGGCCGGGGACCTCGTGCTCCGTGTTCGCTCCGGCCGGCGGGTTGTAGTGGCCCTGGCGCTGCAGGAGGTCGGCACGGTTGAGGCCGGCCGTGTGGACGTCGACGACGACGCTCCCGGGCCGTGCGGTGGGCGAGGGGATCTCCGAGACCGTGAGGACGTCGGGACCGCCGTGTTCGGTGAGGGTGATAGCACGCATGCGACCACTCTACGGCGGCTCAGACGAACATGCGGAAGAGCGGGGAGTCCTGGCTGACGCGCTCGATCTGCAGCGGCGATTCGTCCATCCGCTCCAGCAGCCGGCCCAGGTCGGACGGCTCTCCCAGCGTGATGCCGACGAAGGCCGGGCCGGTCTCACGGTCGGAGCGCTTCACGTACTCGAACATCGCGATGTCGTCGTCGGGCCCCAGGACGTCGTTGAGGAAGCGGCGCAGAGCGCCGGGCTCCTGCGGGAAGTTCACGATGAAGTAGTGCTTGATCCCCTCGTGGACGAGGGACCGCTCGATGATCTCCGAGTAGCGGGAGATGTCGTTGTTGCCACCGCTGACGAGGCACACGACCGAGGTCCCGGGAGCCACGGTGACCGGCGCACCGGACCCCGTGGGGCCCACGGCCGCGGACGCGAGCGCTCCGGCGGGCTCGGTGATGATCCCCTCCACCTGGTAGAGGTCCAGCATCTCCGTTGCCGCGCGGCCCTCCGGCACAGTGAACAGCGGGATGTCGTGCTGAGCGAGCAGCTCATAGGTGAAGTCGCCCGCTCTCCGCACCGCCGCGCCGTCCGCGAACGAGTCGATGTTGCTGAGGGTGACGGGGCGCCCGGCTGCCATCGCGGCCATCATCGACGCGGCGCCCTCCGGTTCGACGCCGACGATCGTCGTATCAGGCATGCGCACCGCCGCGTAGGCGACCATCCCGGCGAGCAGGCCGCCGCCGCCCACCGGCACCACGATGACGTCCGGGTCGTGCTCCATCTGCGTGTGGATCTCCTGCGCGATGGTCCCCTGCCCGGCGATCGTGAGGGGGTCGTCGAACGCGGAGACGACGAGTGCGTCGGTCACCTGGGCGTGGCGCTTGGCGAGGTCCGAGGCGTCATCGTACGTCGATCCCTCGATCATCACGTCCACGTGCCGACCGCCGAAGTGCCGGATGCGCTCGATCTTCTGGCGCGGTGTCGTCTTCGGGACGAAGATCGTGCCGTTCACCCCCAGCGCCGAACAGGCGCGGGCGAAGCCCTGGGCGTGGTTGCCCGCGGACGCGCAGACGACCCCGCGCTTGCGCTCAGCCGCGGTGAGCTGCAGGAGGAAGTTGAAGGCTCCGCGGATCTTGTAGGACCGCACCGCCTGGAGGTCCTCCCGTTTGAGGTAGACCGTGGCGCCCGTCGCAGAGGACAGGCGGTCGGAGACATAGAGGGGAGTGGTGATGACCTCATCGGCGATGCGAGCGGACGCAGCTTCGACATCATCGGCGGTGGGCAGGGCTCGGCGGGCGTTCTCATGGATCAGCACCCCTCAATTGTGCGTCATCGGAGAAATCCATGCGCTCAGGTGGCCAGTCCGTCCCACACCGTGGTCCTGTCTTTGGCTAGAGTCTATGAACGCGCGCCGTCGCACGGAGAGAAGTCGCACGGTGAGTATCGGTCGAGCAGCGGAGGGGACCACGCATGGCCATCAGCAGCGATCTGGAGCGTCTGCTCGCCCGCTGGCTCCCGCGCCAGCGATGGATGCCGGCATTGGGCGGGAGCGTGGGCGAGGAGCCCGACATCACGCCCCTGTCAGTCGCGAGGATCGCCGAGGTCTCCGATGACGATGCGGGCACGGTGCAGTGCCTGCTCGTGGTGCTCACGGTGCGCGGCCCGCGCCGTCACACGCGGCTGTGCGTCCCGCTCTCCATCCGGACGGTCGAGGACTACTCGCTGCGGTCGCACCTGGTGGGTGTCGTCGATGATCTGCTGCTGGGGAAGAGCTACGTCTACGACGGCGCAGCGGACCCGGTCTTCGTGCTGGCACTCGCGGACGCCATCGTCGACGGACACGCGACCGCCGATGAGCAGCTCCAGACGTTCCGTGCGGGCGATGAGCTCCCGGACGCCGACCCTGAGCAGGCCCGCGGGTCAGCACCGGAGCCGGACGCTTCCCTGCTGGAGCGGGCGAGTGAACACCGCTTCCGTCGGACCGATGGCCTGGGCAGTGAGTCGCGCGTCGAGATCGACGGCCCGGCCGGCGTCTTCGCCCTCACGATCCTGCGGGAGATCGGTGCCGTGAACCCTCCCGCCGTGCGGTACCCCCTGGCACTCACCGCGGGGGAATCGGCGTCTGTGCACCCTGCCGTCGGGTGGTCGCAGACGCGCTGGTTCGACGACACGGATCTCACGACGATCGCGGCTCCGTTCGCACTCCTGTCGCACGCGCTGCCTGCTTCCCGCCGTGCGTGGCGCGCGGCGGTGGAGACGGCGCTGCAGGTGGACTCCGGATCCGTGGGCTCGTTCAACCGACAGGCGTCGACGCTGGGAACCGTTGTTGGCGGTCTGCACGTCGACCTCGGGACGGAATTCGGCCGTGTGCGGAGCGAGGGCGAACCCACGCGTCGCCTCATCCGCAAGTGGCGCGAGCGCATCGACTGGGCGATCAGCCGTGCACCCGGCGCTCTGGGCTCCATGGAGCAGCGACTGCGCGAGCACGCTGATTCGCTCGACGACATCGACAGCCTCGGTCCGCTCCAGCGGATCCACGGCGAGCTGACACTCGACCACATCACGGTCGGAACGGCGGAGGGCCCCCGCGTCATCAGCTTCGCGGTGACCCCCGACGAGCCCCGGCCCGTGGAGATCGATCTCGTCGCCATGCTCCGGAGCATCGACTACGCCGCGGGGTACGCGTGGCTGCAGCGAACGGGGTCCCTGGCCGAGGGAGAGCCGCGGATCCGTGCGCTGGCGATACAGGGGCTGGAGGACACAGAGCTCCGCGACGACTACCTCGCGGCGCCCGAGCACCTCTGGTGCCGGCAGACCGCGAACTCATTCCTGTCCGGTTACGGGCATGCGCTCGGCGAGACGAAGTCCGTCACGGACCCGCTGCTGCGGGCGGCACTCATCGATCGGCTGCTGGTCGAGGCCGTCTCGGAGTTGAGGGACCGGCCCGCCTGGCTCATCGTTCCGCTGGCCGCGCTCGCCGCGACTCTGGGCGACAGCCACCAGGCTGAACTGTCGGTGGGCGGACGGTCGGTGGATGCGGGGCCGGCGGTCGAGGGCTCGGACAGCGAGGGCTCGGACAGCGAGGGCTCGGCAAGCGAAGACATGTTCGGCAGTCCGGCCGGCGCTGCTCCGGACGACGACGGTGCCGCAGGAGACGTCTCCATCGCCGAGGTCGCAGAGGGCGCCGACATCCTCCCCAGTCGGTCTGCTGTCGAGGACGACCGCATCGGGACGCGAAGGCATCGCTCTGCGGAGGGCTCCACAGAGGGGTCCACCGAGCGCTCCACAGAGGAATCCACGAACGAATTCGCGGAAGAACCTGCGGAGGAAGCTCCAGCAGCGGAGGAAGCCCCACTGTCAGAGGACGTTACAGCCGTGGAGGACGCGACAGCGGAAGACGCTGCCACGGACGAGCTCGCAGACGTCACGGTGGTGACCGAGGAACCGACGGAGGATGAGTGGGCCGCGAAGTTCTCAGTGCCCCCGAAGCCCGATCGCCTGCCGCCGGGCATGACCCTCTCGAGCCCGGCGAAGGCCGGCGACTCGGACGAGGATCAGGACGAGGATCAGGACGAGGACCTGGACGCGGACGAGGCGCTGGATGAGGACGGCGCCGGCGAGGACGAGCCCGATTCCGCCGTTCCTCCGCGCAGCGCGCGGGACAGCAGGGGCGTCGCAGACTGATCCTCTGAGTGAGACGGTGCTGATTGACCGATCAGTCATCCGATACTGTGCTGTGACAGAGACCACTGCACGAAAGGGGTTCGGATGACAACGCAGACCGATCTGCGTCCACTGAGCACCGCTCAGGCACAGGCGTGGAAGGACCGGGTGCTGCCCGCCACCGAGCGGATCGCGGAAGGCACATGGGCGGTTCCCGTCCCCATCCCGGACAACCCTCTCCGGTACACGTACAGCTACCTCCTCGAGGCCGACGACGGGGTCGCCGTCGTGGACCCGGGGTGGGACGGCGATGCGCGGCTCCAGGCACTTCTCGAGGGTCTGTCCGGCGCGGGATACACGCCGGCGGACATCGTCGGGATCGTCGTGACCCACTACCACCGCGACCACCTGGGCCTGGTCCCCGCTCTGCTGAGCCTCCAGCCCGGGGCGTGGCTCGCGCTGCACTCCCACGACATCGAGTCGGTCGAGTCGTTCCGCAGCCGGTCATCGCGCACGACGCCGGAATCCGCCATGGCGCTCGGCGCGAACCTGGGCCTGCCGGCCGAGCGGATCGAAGAGCTGGCTTCGTCGTTCGCGGGGAAGGCCCGCTCCGCGAGCTCGGACCGGACGGTATTCGCCTTCGACTGGCCTCAGAACCTCCTGCGGGTCGAGGACAAGGAGCTCCTGCCGATCCCCGGTCGCCGGATCCGCGTCCTGTGGACGCCGGGGCACACGTTCGGGCACATCGCACTCCACGACGAGGAGAACCAGACGTTCTTCTCCGGGGACCACGTGCTGCCGAGCATCTCGCCGAACATCGGCCTCGACATCACCTCGATCGGACACAGCCTGGGCGATTACCTCGGATCCCTCGAGCGCATGCGCGGACTTCCGGAGGACGTGGCCGTCGCACCTGCTCACGGATACCGCTTCGACGGCCTGCACATCCGCGCGGACCAGCTGGTGGCCCACCACGACCAGCGTCTGGCCGAACTGCGGGAACGCGCGGCGGCCACGGATGACCAGTCGGTCTACTCGATGTGCCAGGGGATGGAATGGGCGCGCGGGTTCGAGGGGCTCACCGGCTTCCAGCTCTACGCGGCCCTCATGGAGACCGCCGCACACATGCACTACCTGGACATGCCCGTCCCGTCGCTGGACGGCGGAGAGTCGGGACGGTGAGTGCCGTGCCGGGCGAGTCGGCGTCCACGTCATCGGCCGGAGCCGGACTCGGCGCCGCCGGTGGCCTCGGTGCCGCCGGCGGAGCAGACGCCGACTCCACATCACCGGACCTGATCCGACCTGTCTCGCTCAGTCTGCTGCAGGCGACGGCGCAGGAGCGCGGCCGCAGGCGCGGTGAAGAGCTGCGCTCACTCATCCGCGCGGCGGTGGACGGCTACACGGCGTTCTTCGACGCGCGGGGAATCCCGCGGCAGATGCAGGCGTCATCCGCGGCGGCGAGCCTCGAGGCGCTGCACGACTGGGACGCGCTCCAGCACGCGGAGGTCCTCGCCGTGGCGGAGGCGGCTCAGGTGACGCCGCAGGAACTGGGCCTCGTGGTCGCCCGCACGGAGGTGCTCGCGGCGGCAGGTGCTGCAGAGGCCGAGTGCTCGACGCTCGCCGGTCTGTCGCAGACGGGCTCCGGTGTCGGCGCGCAGACGTGGGACTGGCAGGTCGCGCTCGCCCATCTCTGGCACATCCACCACGTGGAGGCGGGCGAGGGCACTCTGGGGCACGTCGGATTCGCCGAAGCCGGGATGCTGGGGAAGATCGGCATGAATGCGGCCGGAGTGGGCGTCATGCTCAACATCCTGGCGAATGACGGTGACCGGTCGGGCGGCGTGCCGGTGCACGCGGTCCTGGCAGCGGTCCTCAATCGGGCGACGAGTCTCGACGAGGCGCGGGAGATCATCCGGTCGGCAGCGACCTCGGCCTCCTCGACGATCACGGTCGTGGCGCCCGACGGCGTGTGCATGGTGGAGATCGGTCCGCACGGAAGCGTCGAGCTGCCGGTCACCGGGGTCGCCGCTCATACGAATCACTTCGTCGCGGACGAGCTGCAGGCCGGTGCGCGAGAGCTGTCGGCCGTCACACGCTCGCACGAGCGCCTCGCGCTGCTGCAGGAGCGGATCGGCGGGATGTCGGCGACAGGTTCTGCTGACGAGCTCGCCGCACTGCTGTGCACCTCGCCTACCGAGGCTCCCGTCAGCCTGCTTCCCGACCTGCAGAAGCCGCGGTGGGAACGACCGGCGACGCTGGTCAGCGTCCGCATGGACGCCGCGAGCCGCTCAGTCGGGCTCGTCGCCGGCAGCCCTGCGAAGGCCGAAGCCGACGACTGGGTGACTCTCACCGCGTGACGCAGGCGAGGTCACTCTGACCGGCCAGATCACTCTGGGGGTGTCACGCCGGGTTCCCGCTGCTCCGGCGGATTCCGCGCGAGCCACCGGGCCGCGAGCACGCCGAAGAGGATGCCGATGACATCGGCGACCCCGTCGGCGACGTCTCCGGATCGGGTCTCCATGAAGAGCCCCTGGATCAGCTCGCTGGCGATCGCGTGGCCCAGCATGAACAGGATGACGGCCACCCACGGCAGCCGCGCCAGCAGGGCGAAGGCCGTGGCGAGAGCGAACGACGCGGCGTGGAACACCTTGTCCCCGTGCGGGGGCAACGGCAGGGTCCCCTCGCCCGATGACGGTGTGTAGAACCCCGCCGCCTGGAGCAGCACCATGAGGACGCCGAGGGCCAGCCACAGGCGCCGGAGCGGCGTCTGCTCACGGTTCACGGGTAGTAGGCCTCACGGTCGGCGGTCCTCACGTCGTGGCGGGCCCCACGGTCGGCAGGCCTCACGGTCGGCGGGCCCCACGGCTCACGGATCCGTCTGGTCGCCGGTCTCAGCCTCAGCCTCCGCGCCCGCGATGCCCAGGAGCGCTGACACGAACACGTCACCCGTCCGGTTCTGCAGTGCCGCCATGAGCAGTCCCAGGACGGACACGTCGATGGTGACATGGGCCTCGGGCGCGGTGGCGGCGTCAGCCGGGGCGTCTGCAGCGGTATCGGCCTCAGCAGGAGCAGCCGCGTCGTCCGCACCCGGATCCGGCACCTGGACGTAGGGCATCCCGTGGTCGGACCCGTCCGGGTCGTGCTGCCACGACCCGCCGAGCGTCCGGAGGAACGTCTCTCCCACATAGCGCATGAGGTCCTCGGACAGGCGCTGGTTCGCCGGAGTGGACGCCAGCGCGGGCGTGGGGAGTCGTGACACCGCATAGGCCTCGATCCATGGCAGCGATGCGGGGGAGAGGTCCTTCACGAAGGTGCGCTCCTCCCCGCCGACCTCCACGGTCTCGGGGAGTCCATGCTCGATGAAGGTGCTCAGCCGCTCATCCATCGAATCGAGGAACGCGGCGAAGGCGTCGGTCTGGTCTGTCGATGCGGAAGACATCCCCACAGACTAGTCGCGGCTGCCGAACTGCGGACTCAGGACGGGACGCCGTCCGTCGTGCGGCAGTCCTGGGGGAACTCGACGAAGCTCACGAGCACGGTCAGCAGCGTGGATCGGTCGACGTCCACGGATTCGGCGCCGGGGTGTGCGACGACCGCATCCTTCGCGGCGGTGTCGTAGCAGCTGTGGCAGATGTCGACGAGCGTGCGCAGAGGCACCGTCGAGCGGGCGCCGTAGTGGGTGAGGATGTCGGAGACCGTCGTGTAGAGGCTCTCCTTGTGGGTGCGCATCACCTCGTCCAGACGCGTCCGCAGTTCCGGGTGCCGCAGCGAGTGGACCTCGATGTCGCGCATCGCGATGATGCGGTCGGGTGTGCTGGAGAACGGGAACTGGAAATGCTCGAGCGCGCGGCGGAGGATGTCGCGCTGCGCCGCAGTGCTGCCCGCGGCCGCTGTGCTGCCCGCGGCCGCTGTGCCGGTCGCCTCTGGGTCTGCGTCGCCGTCCGTCGGGTGGATCGGGCCGCCGTCCAGGCGATCCTTGAGGTCCGAGGCCCCCGCGACTGCGAGCGCGAACTCCTCGTCGATGATCCCGAGCACCAGCTCATCCTTCGTCGCGTAGTTCGAGTAGAAGGCGCCGCGCGTGAAGCCGCCCTGCTCGCAGATCTCCTCGATCGATGCGCCGGCCACGCCGCGGCGGGCGAACACGGTGATGGCCGCGTCCTGCAGGGCGGAGCGGGTGCGCTGGCGGCGCTGGCTGATGGTCACGGATCCCCTCGGTGGTCGTCTGGCTGAATCATCTGCGTGAGTTTGCGTCGGTGCCGAACAGGCGTCAGAATACATGACTGTATCCGATACGGTTCTGTATCGAAGCCGTCCGGTCCATTCTCCACCCGCTGTGCGAAAGGGAGACTTTGTCTTCGTTCCTCTACGACCTCGGTCGATCGTGCTTCCGCCGCCGCAAGACCGTCGTCGCCGTGTGGGTGGCCCTGCTGGCCGTGGTCCTCGGTGCCGTGGCCCTCTTCTCCCAGTCCTTCGAGGACGACTTCGAGCTCCCCGGGGCGGAAGCGCAGGAGGCACTCGATTCGCTCGCGCTCACCTTCCCGGAGGTCTCCGGCGCGAGTGCCCAGGTCATCGTCGTCGCCGCTGACGGCGATGACATCGAGGATGCCCCCTACCGGGACACGATCGAGGACGCGGTCGACGACTTCGGCGAGCTCGACCACGTCGAGACGGCGACGTCCCCCTTCGACGAGATGGTCGAGGGCACGATCAGCGACGAGGGATCCGCGGCACTCATCTCCCTCCAGTACGACGATGACGCCGCGAACCTGCCCGATTCGACGCTCACGGATCTCGAGGACGCCGTCGACGCGCTCATCGCAGATCTGCCCGAAGGCTCCCAGGGCTCCCCGGGCGGCGAGCTGTTCAACGTCACCGGCGTGTCCCTGTCCATCGTCGAGGTGATCGGCGTCATCGTCGCCTTCGTCGTGCTCTTCGTCACACTCGGCTCCCTGCGGGCGGCGGGCATGCCGCTGATCTCCGCGCTGCTGTCCGTGGCGATCGGCCTCCTGCTGGTCGTGCTGGCCACCGCGTTCTTCACCGTGAACTCCACGACCCCCATGCTCGCGCTCATGCTCGGGCTGGCCGTGGGCATCGACTACGCGCTCTTCATCGTGTCCCGACACAGATCGTTCCTCACGGATGGGCTGCCCGCGGAGGAGGCTGCGGCCCGCGCCAACGCGACATCCGGATCCGCTGTGGTCTTCGCCGGCGTCACCGTCATGGTCGCGCTGACCGGACTGTCCGTCGCGGGCATCCCGTTCCTCGCCGTCATGGGCATCGCCGCGGCCGTCACGGTCGCCATCGCCGTGGCCGTCTCCCTGACGCTGCTGCCCGCGATGCTGGGCTTCGCCGGCGACCGCCTGCGGCCCAAGCCGAAGGCCTCGAAGCGAAGGGCTCCGAAGCAGACGGCTGCCGAGCAGCAGACAGCCGAACAGACGGCTGCCGAGCAGCAGGCGACCGCGCCCGAGGCCCCGGCCGGGACCTCGGCGGACGTCACCGCCGCTCCTCGCCGGACACCGGCGGAGCGGTTCTACGCCGGCTGGGTGAAGGCCGCGATCAAGGCCCCGGTCGTCACCATCCTCATCATCGTCGTCGGCCTGGGCCTCTTCATGATCCCGGCGTCCCAGCTCCAGCTCGCGCTGCCCACCGGCGGCGGGGCAGAGGAGGGCACTCCGCAGAAGGTCTCCTATGACCTCATCGCGGAGGAGTTCGGCGAGGGCTTCAACGGTCCGCTCGTGGTGACCGCCGACATCATCTCCTCCGATGACCCGCTGGGCGACATCGAGGCGATGGGCGACGAGATCGAGGGCGTCGAGGGCGTCGAGCAGGTCGTCATGGCCACTCCCAACCGCAACGCGGACACCGGCATCATCCAGGTGATCCCGACGACGGCGCCGGACGATCCGGAGACGGAGGAGACGGTGGAGCGGATTCGCGCGCTCGAACCGCAGTTCCTCGACGAGTACGGCTCCGAGATCGCCGTGACCGGTGCGACCGCGCTCGCCATCGACATCAGCTCCCAGCTGGGCGGGGCCCTGCTGCCCTTCGGCATCTTCGTGGTGGGTTTCTCACTGCTGCTGCTCATGATCGTGTTCCGCTCGATCGTGGTCCCGATCAAGGCGACGGTGGGCTTCCTCCTGTCCGTCGTCACAGCGTTCGGCGTGGTCGTCCTCGTGTTCCACGACGGGGTGTTCGCCGGTCCGCTGGGGATCGCGGAGACCGGTCCCGTCATCAGCTTCCTCCCGATCATCCTCATGGGCATCCTGTTCGGGCTGGCGATGGACTACGAGGTGTTCCTCGTGACGGGCATGCGGGAGGCGTACGTCCACGGCGCGGACGCCCGGACCGCGATCATCAGAGGCTTCACGTCCTCGGCGAAGGTCGTGGCAGCCGCGGCCGTCATCATGTTCGCCGTCTTCGGCGCGTTCGTCCCCGCCGGCGACTCCATCATCAAATCCATCGCGCTGGGCCTGGCGGTCGGCGTGTTCACCGACGCCTTCCTGGTGCGCATGACCCTGGTGCCCGCCGTGCTCGCACTCCTGGGCGACAAGGCCTGGGCGCTGCCGCGCTGGCTGGACCGCATCCTGCCCAGGGTCGACGTCGAGGGTGAGGGCCTCGTCCATCAGGTCGAACTGCGCGACTGGCCGCACGCCGGCGCCGTCTACGGTGCATACGGCGAGGGCCTCACGATCGAGCACGCGGACGGTGAGCCCGTCTACGCCGACCTCGACGTCGCCGTGGCTCCCGGCGACGTGCTCGCGGTCTCCGGCCACGGATCCTCAGCGCTGCTGCTCACCCTCTCCGGCAGGATCGTCCCGGACCACGGCACGCTCAAGATCGCGGGGATGGTGGTGCCGGAGGAGAACCGGAAGATCCGCCGCGACGTCCCCTTCCTCACACTCGACTCCCCGGACGCGGGACTCATGGTCGACGCGGCCACGATGCGACAGATGGCGAAGAACCCGCCCGCGCTCCTCGTCCTGGACCACGCGGACCGTGCCCAAGACCGCGAGACCGCCGACGCGATGGAGGCGCTCGTCCACTCAGCCGTGGAGAACGGCTCCGCCGTCGTCCTGGGACTCGTCGACCAGCGAGCGGACTGGATGATCCCGTCCGGGGCCCACTGCACACAGCTCGATCTCGAGGCGGACCGCCTCGCCGCCCTTTCCACCGGAGGTACGCACTGATGGCGATGTTCGAACGCGCCGATACGGACAAGCGGGTCACCTGGCTCACGCTGGTGGGCCTCGTGCTCGTCCCCCTCCTCATCGCGGCGGGCTTCGTCTTCGCCACATGGAAGGTCGGTGACCGACTCGATGAGGTCACCGCCGCCATCGTGAACGAGGACGAGGGCGCGGAGATCGAGGGGCAGCAAGTGCCCCTGGGGCGTCAGCTGTCCGCCGGTCTCGTCGACGCGGACCAGGATCAGAACGTCACGTGGGTGCTGTCCGACGAGGACGACGCGGCCGCCGGTCTGTCCGACGGACGCTACGCCGCCTCCGTCACGATCCCGGAGGGCTTCTCCGAAGCCGTGGCATCCGGGACCCAGGAGGACCCGATGGCGGCGCAGCAGGCGACGCTCGACGTCGTGAGCTCGAAGACCTCGCCGCTGGCGGACACGGTCATCATCGAGGCCATCACCTCCGCCGCGAAGTCGCAGTTCAACCAGATGTGGTCCGAGCAGTATCTGGACGGCGTGTTCGTGGGCTTCAACGACATGGGCGAGCAGATGCGCGAGATGGGCGACGCCGCGGGCGAGCTCGCGACCGGCGCCGATGAGCTCGACTCCGGCGTCGGCGAACTGTCCGACGGTGCGGGGCAGCTGTCCGACAACTCGGGTGGGATCACCGAGGGCGCCGGCGCACTGAACGACGGTGTCGGGGGGATCGCCGACGGCGCCTCGGGGCTCTCCGAGGGCGCGGGCGCGCTGTCGGACGGCATCGGACAGCTGGATGACGGCGCGCAGGAGCTGGCCGGCGGCGCGGGCGACCTCTCCGACGGCCTCGGCGAACTGCACGACGGTGTCGACGACCTGCCCGACCAGACGCAGCAGCTGGCCGACGGCGCGTCCGACCTGGACGACGGCGCGGGAGAGCTGAGCAGCGGGGTCGACGACTACACGACGGGGATCGACGAGATCCTCAGCGGTTTCGCCGGCGACGGCGACGACGGCGGCATCCAGGACCTCGCCGACGGCATGGGCGAGCTCGAGGACGGTGCCGACCAGCTCTCCGACGGCGCTCAGGGCGTCTCCGACGGCCTGGGTGAGTACCAGTCCGGTCTCGAGGAGGGCGCTGCGGGCGCCGGCGGGCTCGCGGAGTCGACCTCGCCGCTCTCCGTCGACACGCTCGTGGACGCGGGAGTGATCGGCTCGGACGAAGCCGCCCAGCTCGAGGGCCAGATGGGCCAGATGTGCGGACAGGCCGAGGATCCCGCCGTGTGCGAGGACACCTTCCTCCGCGGCTTCACCTCCGGCCTGGCCGGCGGACTCGGCGGTGCTGCGTCCGGTCTCGACGAGCAGGACCCGGCGACGGGCATGTCGCTCGCAGACGGCGCGTCCGGTGTCGCGGACGGCGCTGACGAACTGTCCGGCGGCATCGGCGAGGCGCAGGACGGCGTCGCGCAGCTGGCCGACGGCATGACGGAGCTGTCTGACAATGCGCCGCAGCTGCTCGAGGCATCGGAGCAGCTGCGGGACGGCGCCTCCGGCCTGTCCGACGGGACCGGAGAGCTCTCCGACGGCGTGCAGCAGCTGGCGGACGGCATGGGACCCCTGGTCGAGGGCGTGGAGCAGTCGAGCGACGGTGCGGGCCAGCTGGCCGATGGAGCCGGCGCGTTCGCAGACGGCGTGGGCGAGCTCGGCGACGGTGCGGGCCAGCTGGCCGACGGCGCGGGCGAGCTTGCGAGCGGGGCCGGGGAACTCGGCACCGGCATGGACGAGTTCACCGTGGGCCTCGGACAGTACACCGACGGCGTGGTGCAGCTGGCCGACGGCACGACTCAGCTGCAGGACGGGACGGAGCAGCTGTCGGAGGGGACCGGTGAGTTCGCCGACGGCATCGAGGAGGGCGCTGAGGAGGTGCCCAGCTACTCCGACGCGGAGCGCGACAACCTCTCGACAGCCGTGTCGCAGGCGATCGGAGGCGACGAGGACGGCTTCTCCGGCCTCACGCAGGGATCGACGATCGCGCTGCTCGTCATCATGGCGATGTGGATCGGTGCGCTCATCACGTACACGATCGTGCGTGCAGTTCCCGCCCGGGCACTGACCTCACGTGCCCCGTCGTGGAAGGTGCTCCTGACCGGTCTGGGCCCGGGCCTGTTCGTGGGCCTCATCCAGTCGGTGGTGCTCGCGATCCTCGCGCATGCCGTCCTGGGGCTTCCGATCTTCGACTTCGCCCCGCTGCTGGTCCTGCTGCTCTTCGCGGCGGTCACCTTCGCGGTCGTCACCTTCGCGCTGACCGCGCTGCTGGGCGGCGTCGGACGGATCATCTCCGTGGCGATGGTCGTGCTCGCGGTCGCCGGACGGCTGGTGGGCGCAGTGCCCGGCTGGTTCGATGCAGTGGCCCCGTTCCTCCCGCTCACGCCGGCGATGAACGGTGTGGCCGCTCTGGCTGCGGGAGCCCCCGGGGTCGGCGCTGCGTACGGCGGACTGCTGGGCTGGCTGGTGCTGGGTCTCCTGGGCGCGTTCATCGCGGTGGTGCGCGGTCGCATGGCCGGCAGCAGCGGGCTGGCGCGGCTGTCGCGCAGCGGCGCCTGAGGGTCCTCTCAGAAGCCGACGAACACAGCCGCCTCGGCCACGTCCTTGCGCTGGGAGACCACGCTGTTGGCCGGGAATGAATCGTCGGGATAGCCCATGGCCACGCAGATCATGATGACCTGGTCGTCGGCGATGCCGGCGTGCTCGCGGACCACGGGGGACTGCATGATGCCCTGAGAATTGATGCAGCAGCCCAGGCCGCGCGACCATGCGGCATTCACCAGCGCGTTCGTCACCGCTCCGCAGTCGAAGACCGGGATGTCCGCACCGTGCAGTTCGCGGTCGTAGGTGATGACCACGGACACCGGCGCGTCGAACTGGCGGAAGCCGCGCAGCACCCAGTCCTGGCGGGCCGGCTTGTCGTGGCGCTCGATCCCCATCGCGGCGAACAGCTGCTTGGCCACACCGATCTGCCGTTCCCGATGGTGCCCCTCGTAGGCGGGGTTGGGCCGGAACTCCCGGGTGTCCGGCACGCCTGCCAGATTCCGCTCGACGTTGCCCGCCCGGATCCGCTCCAGCGGTTCGCCGGTCACCACATAGAAGTTCCACGGCTGGCTGTTGAGGGAGGACGGTGCTCTCCTGGCCAGGTCGATGATCTGCTCGACCACCTCGCGACTGACGTCCCTGTCGGAGAACCCGCGGATCGAGCGGCGTCCCAGCACCGCGTCGTCATAGGCCATGGTCGGCGGCGCAGCGAGCGCGACATCATCGTCAGCAGTCATTCTGGCAATCTATCGATCGTTCAGTGCCGGCACAAGCGCGGGGCGACCGGCACCTCGGGCGCGGTGGACTGCGGGTGAGGGGCCGGCCCCTCCGGCATCAGCCGAGGCCGAGGACGGCGCGGGCGACGGCGTCCGCGTCGCGCAGCGTTTGTGCGTCGGTGCGCGGGTTGGCCGCGATGGCCAGGCCCAGCTGGACGGACGACAGCTGGAGCGAGAGGCAGTAGCGATGGGGGTGCACGCGCGACCGGGCGTCGACAGTGCGGTACGGGGTGCCCGTCACCGCGAGTCCCGAGGACGGGACGCGTGTGCCGTCGTCCAGATCATGCGTCGCGGCGCACAGCTGGCCGCGGTCGAGCATGCTCCGGATCAGCGAGTCGTCGGCCTGCTGGACGCGGTTCGCGGGCGAGCTCGCGTCGATGAGTGCGGGTGCGCGGAGCGAGACCGGCACGGCGGGGCTCGTCGCGATGAATGTCGCGGGCTCCCCGGCGCCAGACGTCGTGACGCGGACCTGTGGGCCCGCGAAGTCGACGAGTCCTGCGTCTGCGAGCGCGATGAGCTCTGCGTAGCGCTGCGGCGGGGGACCGTCGCACAGTCCGGAGACGAAGTCCTCGAACCAGCCGCGCACCTCCCGCGTGAAGCTCGCGGGGGAGAGCCGGTCGTCGACGACGAGGTCCTTGAGCAGTGCCCGCGCCTGCCACAGGACGGGGAACAGCGCCTTCAGCGGTGAGTGCGCCGGGCCGATCAGTGACTCCTCCAGATCCGTGCGGAGGAACTCCATGAGCGCGGCACGCAGCGATTCCCGGTCGGGGAACGACTCATCGCCCAGCGGGCGGAGGAGCCGCCGCATATCGAAGACGAAGTGGGGTTCGGCGGCGATGATCTCGCCTCGCAGCACGCGCTCCTCGCGGATGTGCCACCGCTCCGACTCGTGCGCCGCGCCTGCCTGCACGAGCCGTTCGACACCGGTGGAGAGGGCGCCCAGCAGCTTCGACGGGTCCTCCGCGAACGCATCGGGGCGCGTGCGGGCCAGAGTGGAGTACCAGGCGGAGCGCAGGTCCGCGAGGATGAGCGGCCACAGCTGCGCGTCGAAGCGCAGCCCGTCGCCGTGGACCGGCAGCCGCGCGATCGTCTGGGGGGTGAAGAACCGCAGCCGCTGCGTGGGGTCGTGAGGATCCGCCGGCAGCGGGTGGTCCGGGCTGATCGGCTTGGAGCGGTAGGGGACGCCGCGACGCGAGCCCGGGATCAGGATCGGTTCGTCACCGCTGGGCGTGTACGTGAGTGCGAGGGGGCCGCGCTCCGGATCGGAGCGGAACGTCCCGCCGCGACCGTGGGTCAGCAGTGACTGGAGGTCGAAGAAGTTGAGTCCGAATCCGCGGATGAGGACGGGCTCGCCCGGCGGCAGCGCGTCGACGGGCGTCTCTGCGGGCAGCCCCGGAGGGAGGTACGAGAGCCCGGCGTCGCGGGCGAACCGCTGCCACTGGCCGCGCTCATCGCTCAGGGCGGCCGGGATGTGCCCCACGCAGAGGACGACGGCGTCGACGTCGACGGAGCGTCCGTCGGACAGCCACAGCGTCTGCGCGTCGGACGGGGCGTCGAGGATCGTCGTCACCTCGACCGGCTCGTGGACGATCTCCACGTGGTCCGGGGCCGAGGCCGTGATCTGCTCCCAGCTCCATGCGAGGTAGCGCCCGTAGTCGCGTCGCTGCGGGAAGCGGCCCGCGGGAGGCGCGGAGTCCGCCCACTCGGCCATCGTGGGGCCCGTTCCGCTGTGGGCGACGTCGCAGGTGGCGTCGGGGAACACCGTCTGCTCCTCCAGGACCGTATTCATGAGCAGATGCGGTGACTGGTCCGTCCGCCACACGCGGCCCGCTCCGGGCGGGAAGGGATCGACGACGCGGATGTGGACGGGAGCGCCGGCATCGACGGTGTGTGCGACGAGCCGTTCGAGCACGGTGAGGCCGCGCGGGCCCGCACCGATGATGCCGACCCGCAGAGGGGCGGTCACCGCTCAGGCCTCCTCGGGGCCGGGCCAGCCGGGCCAGCCGGATCCCGGCTCGTAGCCCTTCGGGTAGCACTTGCCCTGGTCGTCCTCGATGCCGGACTTCGGCTCTTCCGTAGGCTCCGGCTCCTCAGTCTCCTCCGGCTCCTCGGTCTCAGGGGCCGCCTGCTCCTCCGCCTGGCTGGGCTCGGCCGGGTTGATCTGCTCCTCCACCCACTCGTGGAGTTCCTCATAGTCGGGGCTGGACGTCGAGGTGACGTCGTTGTTGATCTGCGCGGACTTGATCTCTCCGCCCTGCATCGCGGCGGCCAGCTCGACGAAGGCGCTCACCTGGCTCTGCGGGATGTCCGTGAGGATGTTCCGGCCGGCGGATCCCGCGAGCTTCGGGTAGGCGATCGCCAGCTCCTGCGGATTCACCTGGTCGAGCGTGAGCTTGAGCATCCGCTGCTGCCGGCACATGCGGTCGTAGTTGTCCGAGCCATCGCGGGACCTGACGTACCAGAGGGCCTTCTGTCCGGTCAGCTTCTGCTCTCCCGGATCGATCCAGCCGTAGATCTGATTCTTCATACCGGTGTTGAGGTTCGTGCCTCCGCCCATCGGGACGGGACGCTCGACATCGATCTTAATGCCTCCGATCGCGTCGACGACGTCCTCGAAGCCCTGCATGTCGACGCTCGCGTAGTAGTCGAGGCCCAGGTCCAGCGATCCCTCGACCGCCTGCATCGTGGCCTCCATGCCGGGGTTGAGCGCTTCGGGCACCTCGCCGACGTCTTCGGGGTACTCCTCCGCCCAGGTCCACACGGCGTTGATCATGCTCTCCTGGGGGCCGAACGCGTCGAAGCCCTCGGGGAAGCGTTCTGCGAGCGGGGAGCCCTCCGGGAACATGGCGCTGTTCAAGTTGCGGGGCACGCTGATGAGGGTCGCGTCGCCGGTGTGGGGCTTGATCGAGGCGACCAGCATCGTGTCCGGGCGGGTGCCCTCGCGACCGTCTCCGTTGTCCCGACCGATCAGGAAGACGTTGATGCGCTCCTTGTCCCCCCACAGGGTCTCGATGTCGACGCCCTGCTTCCCGTCGCGACCGAACACTTCGACGACGGCGTCGGCATGGACCTTCGAGTACGCCGACCCGACTCCCAGGGGGATGCCGACGCACAGGATGAGGGAGGCCACGAGGCCCCATCCCAGCCACTTCTGGACGTCCGTCATCCGGTGGCCCTTCCGCAGCACGGCGTAGGACCTCAGGATGGTGAATCCCCAGATGATGATGCCGACCGCGAGGATCACAGCGAGCGCATAGAGGATCGTCGGGGAGCCGGCGACGCGGGCGATGGCCTTGATGGGGGACCGCCAGGCGACCCAGGCGAGCCCGACGACGATCATCGCGAGGAACCCCAGCAGCAGGATCCATCCGGCGCGGGAGCGTCCGCGGATCATCCCCAGCCCCGGGAGCAGGGTGCCGAGGGTCGTCCACTTCACGATGGAGGGGAACGCGTCGCCCTCCCTGCGGGAGTGGCGGGGGAAGTCGTCGTCGTGGGTGTCTGCGGTGGCGGCTGCTCGGCCGGGAGCTGTCCCCTTCCTCGGCGCAGCAGCGGCTGCAGCGCCGGGCACTGCTGCTGCGCCGGCACCGGCTGCGGCACCGGCTGCTGCGGGAGCCTTCGTGCGGTCGGTCGTGCGGCGGGGCTCCTCTTCGAACGTGGGGGCGGCCGTCGGGGCGGAGGCACCCGTGCCCGTGCTCCGCTGCCCGCGCGGCGTCTTCTTGTCGCGAGCGAGCGCCTCACGGCGAGCACGCCGGGACATGAAGCCCTGCGCGTCGGAATCTGATGCGGAATCTGACGCGGAATCGGTCGAGCGAGCGGCAGGAGACTGCGCTTCAGGAGAGTGCGCTGCGTGGCGGGGCGCGGGGTCACCCGCGGGGGCATGCGACGGAGCGGTGCCGGTACGAGGAGCCGGAGGCGCCTCCTCCTCGGCGGGCGCCTCCGGCTCCGTGGCGCGCGGACCGTAGTAGTCGTCGCGACGCACACCGTCCTCGCCTCGGAGTCGGGCACGGTCTGACGCGCGCAGCGGGCGCCTCTGGGCGGAAGGGTCACTTCCTGGGCGCTCGTCTCCGCGGCGGTCGTCGGCATCGGCCACTAGTGGGTCTCCTCGGGGCGGCACGCATCCCGGAACACGGTCGAGGTGATCGTCCGGCCGGATGGAGCGCGTCTGTGTCAGTCAGGTGTCTCGCGGATAATAGTAGGGACTGAACTTGAGCTTTTGGTGACACCACCCGTCTTTTGCCGCGCGGCTTGCCCGTTGTGTACTCTTAAGACGCTGTGCCTCAGTGCGCAGCAGTGGAGTCGTGGCTGAGCGGCCTAAAGCACCACCCTGCTAAGGTGGAGTCCTCCGTTAGGGGGACCGTGGGTTCAAATCCCACCGGCTCCGCAGAAGATCGAAGCCCCGCGATCCGCATGTACAAGCGGATCGAGGGGCTTCGTCAATTCAGTCTGACAGTGCTCGTGAGCACTTTTTGAGCACATCCTGTTTCAGACAGCCGCCGAGCGTGCCCGGTCGAGGGCTTCAGCCACGACGTCGAGGTCGTCGTCGAAGAGGTCCGAGTACACGTCCAGAGTCATCGCTGCGGACGCGTGCCCGAGCATCCGCTGCAGTGCCTTCACGTTCGCCCCGGCCTGTACCGAGAGGGACGCGGCTGTGTGACGGAACGCGTGAACCGTCAGTGGAGGGACGCCGGAGTCAGCGATCGCGGTCTTGAGCCACGACCGTTTCGTCTCCCCTGTGTTCGGTCGCTTCATGTGGCCGCCGTCCCGACCGGGGAACAGGATTGCTTCGGGAGTCTTGCCCTTGCACTGCTGCTCGATCGCGGAGGCGAGGAACGCGGGATAGGGCACCTGCCGCCTCTCGTGATTCTTCGGGGTGCCGACGATGACCTTGGAGCCGACCTCGACGGCATTCTGTGCGATCGTGAACCGTCGACGCAGCGGGTTAACGTCCTTGACCCGTAGGCCGGAGATCTCGCCCCAGCGGAGTCCGCAGTATGCGAGCACGCGGATGATGAGCGCGTGGGGGTCGGCTGCTTCCGCCAGCGCCTCGACCTGCTTGTGATCGAGGTAGATGTGCTCGGAGCGCTGCTTGCGAGGAAGGTTGTCGATCAGCCGGGCCGGATTCGAGGGAATGCGGCGGTCCTTCACCGCGTCGTCGATGATCCCGGCGAGCACTCCGTATGCGCGAATGACTGTGGTGGGGGAGGAATCAAACCCTGATACCCAATCGGCAACTTCGCTTGTCCTGACGGCACCGATTCGGTAGTCGCCCCAGCGGGGCTTCACGTGAACGGTCCACGCGGATCGCAGCGGTCGGAGAGAGGACGGCTTCAAGTGAGATTGACGCTGCAGCCACTCCGCTCCGAGGGTGCCGATAGTCGCGCGGGCGAGGGCCGGGTCCAAGAAGGTGCCGGCGGCCTGGGAGACTTCGTTGTCTGCTGCCCATAGTCGTGCGTCCCGCTTCGTTGTGAAGCCGCGCTTCGTGGATTGTTTGCGATCCGGTTTGCGATAGCGGACGGCGTACCGGGGGCCAGCCTTCGTCTCGTATCGCTCAATCGTCGCCACGGTCGAGCGCCTCTCTGAGTTCCGCCTCGAGCTTCCGTGTGATGTGCCCCTTGCGCTGCGGCGATGCGCCGGGGCCGGCCTGCTCGTCGACAGCTTCGCTGAGCAGCATCGCCCATCGTCGGAACGCTTCGCCGCTGAGGGTGTGGACGTCGATGCCGAGACGATCGGCTGCGCGCCGGTCCGCGAGGCCGATCCGTGACTGCAGTGAGCGGATGTCCCCCACCGTCACTCCCGGCCCCCACGCGGATGCTGTCTCTCCTGCAGCATCGACGACGTCGCGAATCGTCCGGTCGGGGTCCGCAGCGTCCTTAATGCGCAGCTCTCCGACGTTGCCCTCGAGCGTCTCCGCGATGGTGTTGCCGCCGACTGCGAAGTCTCCGTTCACTTCGACGGGGGAATCGGAGCGCAGTAGGTCCGCAGGGTGCACATCGTTGTCAGTGATCGCGGACAGTGCCCACGCGAGTGTGCACACGGTGGGGACGGTGACTGAGACTTTGCCGGCTTCCATCCCTGCGATTCGCTGGGCTGTCCACTTCGCCCCGTATGAACGGGTTTCTTTCGCTACTTCGTCGAGGGTGAGCGCGTGTTGCTTCCGCACGGTCTTCAAGTTCTCACCGAGGACGTCTGCGAGTGGTCGGGGTTGCTTCATGCTCATCAGGTTAACTCACTCGATCACACTTGACAACGAGAAACCACCGTGGTTCTCTTGAAGTGTCAGTAATCGAGTACACGTGAAAGGGGGAGGCAGATGGATACCAATGCGATCGCCACGGTGGAGGACTACTGCGCCCGCTACGGAATCACCCGCGAAGCCGCCGCGCAGGAGCGCTACCGAGGGAACGGTCCGAAGTTCTTCAAGCGCGGACGGTCGGTCTTCTACCGCTGGGCCGATATCTACGCGCACGAAGCCGCGATCAGCCAGGAACGAACCGGGGAGAGAGCAAGCGCATGACACTGCCAGAGAACATGCCTCCGAAGTTCACGGAGAAACTCGCCGCTGAACTTCGCGCCAGGGCTGCAGAGCAAGGTTGGGTGCTCGCCACTCGCTGCCAGTACTGCCGAGCGCCCCTGTGGGACTCGCAGAGCGTCGCAGCTCATGCCGGCCCCGTCTGCCGTCGTCGTCACGAAGAAAGCGACCCCGGTGCGACTCCCGCCAAGAAGTCACGCACCGAGGCCGCCCGGACCATTCCCACCCGTTGAAGGAAGTAGGAACGTCATGAAGAACAGTAGTGGCTCCCAGGATACCCGCGTCCGCAATGGGCGCGAAGAGCAGACCCGCGACTACGCGCCCATGCCGGTCGCCCAGATCCAGTACGGTCACGACCAGTGGGACGCGGACGTCGAGGTCGACGGCGACGAGCTCGCCCGCATCCGCGCCGAGGAAGCCGTCGACCCCGACGATCAGGACGTGCAGCACCCCCTCTGGTGCGACCCGAGCTCCTGTCACGCTGACCCCCAGCACCCGACTGACGTTTCGCACGCATCGACGACCACGTCGACGGGTCGAAGCTGGGACAGGACGACCGGCGAATGGAAGGCCGAAGCGCAGCTCAACCTCCTCGAATGGGGCGACGATGAACCCCGTCAGGTCTACGTCGTGGTCCGGTTCAACGACGAGGAGGACGTGAACCTGTACGAGCACGACCTCACCCAGCTGATCGGCTTCCTCGAGACGACGCGGACGAGGCTGTTCCAGGCAGCGGGGAAGGACGGAGGTGAGGCCCGATGACCGCGTACGTGGCACGACCCGCAAAGCGCAGGCGTCGGACGAATGCTGAGCTCGAGACGATCGACCAGGCGATCATCGAAGTCGCGGAAGCCGAGCATCCCATCAGCCTCCGCGGTGTGTACTACCGGGTCGTGTCGCGCGGCGCGATCGAGAAGACCGACGCCGCTTACAACGTGGTCCAGCGTCAGCTGTTGAAGCTGCGTCGCGCCGGCCGGGTGCCGTACGAGTACGTCGTCGACGGGTCCCGATCCCTGCAGGGCATCCTCGCGTGGTCCAGCATCGAAGAGCGCCTGCGCAGCGTCGTCCACAACTACCGGCGCAGCATCTGGGACAACCAGAACCACGAGATCCTCGTCCTGATCGAGAAGGACGCGATCGACGGCGTCGTGGAACCCGTCACCGACAAGTGGCAGGTCCAGCTCGGCAGCACCCGCGGCTACAGCTCGGAGACGTTCAAGCACACCGTCGCCGGCGTCGTGCGCCGCAATACCCATCGCGGGAAGAGGACGGTGCTGTTCAACCTGGGAGACCACGACCCGTCCGGTGCGGATGCGTGGCGAGACTTCGAGGCGAAGATCCGAGGCTTCGTCCCCGACGCCGATGCCGACTTCACCCGCCTTGCCGTCCTCGAAGAGCAGATCCAGGAATGGGGTCTGCTGACCCGGCCCACGAAGATGACGGACACCCGCGCATCCGGATTCGTCGGTGGCTCCGTCGAGGTCGACGCGATCGAGTCCAGCCAGCTCCGCAGTCTGCTCGAGGAAGCGATCGTCAGCTATATCGACCAAGACCGATTGGAAGAGACTCGTCGCCTCGAAGCCGATGAGCAGGTTCGTCTGCGCAGCATCATGGGAGGTGCACTGTGACCGCGTATGATCGCGTGCTCGACGCACTCAGAGATCACGGCTCGAGGATCGACGAGCATCATGGCCGTGACGCGCACGCGCAGTGCCCTGCGCACGACGACGGACGTCCCAGCCTGCATGTGACCGGCATCGAAGGGCAGGCGCTCATCTACTGCCACGCGCAGTGCCACACAGACGACGTCCTCGCAGAGCTGGGGATGACGCCGCGTGATCTGTTCGACGAACCGGCCGGTGCCGCGTATCAGTACGTCGACACAACGGGGGAGCTGCTGCGGACCGTCCAGCGGTCGCCTGACAAGCGTTTCACGCAGCAGGTGCACGACAAGACCCGCGTCGTCCTCTACCGCCTCCCAGAGGTCATGCAGGCCGTCCAGGACGGACGTCGGCTGTGGATTTGCGAGGGTGAGAAAGACGTCCACACCCTCGAGGCGCTGGGGGAGGTCGCGACGACAGCACCCCAGGGATCGGCGTCGTTCAAGAAGGTCGACGTGTCCCCACTCAAGGGTGCGACGGTCCGTGCCGTGGTGGACCGGGACGAGGCCGGCAAGAAGTGGGCTGACCTCGTCGCGGCGACGGTGGGACCGATCGCTGATCTCGAGTTCCTCGAGGCTGCTCACGGCAAAGACGTCACCGATCACGTCATGGCAGGTGGCACCCTCGACACCCTCACCCCCGTCGCCGTCGACATTCCGGAGGTATCCCAGGATGAGGGCGCACCGGAGCCGACGCCGCTGAACCCGACACCGACAGTGCCCGGATTCCCCGTCGACGCGCTTCCCGACTGGTGGGCCGACTACGTGAGCGCACTGTCGACCGCGACACAGACACCAGCCGACATGGTTGCGTCAGTGACGCTGGGAGTGCTGTCGACCTGCATGTCAGGGCGGGTCACAGTGCAGCCGGGACCGCAGTGGAGTGAGCCCACCAACCTCTACACCACGGTCGCCATGCCGCCCGGCACCAGGAAATCGAGTGTGTTCTCCGCAGCAACCCGTCCGCTCAGGGAAGTGGAGAAGGAGCTGGCAGAATCGGCCCGCCCGCTCATCGAACAGCAGGCCGCGCTGAAATCGTTGCGAGAGGACCAGGCCAACGCCCTGCGCAAGCAAGCCGTGAAGGGTGACTCCGCTGTCGAGTCCGAATACCTCACGGCGACAACCGAAGCCCAAGCTCTCGAGGTGCCTGCGGTGCCTCGCCTGCTGGCTGATGATGCGACACCGGAGGCTATCGCGTCACTGGCGGCTACACAGGGTGGACGACTGGCGATCGCGGCGGCAGAGGGAGGCATCTTCGACATCTTCGCCGGCCGCTACAACAGTGGTGTCCCGAACCTCGACGTGCTGCTGCGCGGACACGCCGGCGACGCATACCGGGTCGACCGGAAGGGACGCGAGCCGGAACACATCGAGAGCCTCACGTTGACGTTCATCCTCACCGTGCAGCCGTCCGTGCTCAGACAGATCGGTGAAACACCGGTGGAGAAGTCTCGCGGGGAACTCGAACGCTTCCTGTACTCCGTCCCTTCTTCGTCCGTCGGCTACCGCACGATCAACCCACCCCCAGTACCGCCGACAGTCGCGGGAGCGTACGAGACGAACGTGAGCGCACTGGCACGTCGCTACGCTGACGAGGACACCACAGCCACGCTCACCCTCGATCAGGCTGCGACACAGCGTTTCGCGGTGGTCCAGGAGCGTGTGGAGGCATCGCTGCGCCCCGACGGGAATCTTGGGTCTCCACGACTCATCGGGTGGGGGTCGAAGCTCGCCGGCGCTATCGCCAGAATTGCAGGCATCATCCATCTCGCGAACGGTCACGCAGACAGTGATCCGATCGGGGCGGAGAGCGTGGACGCGGCGACGCAGATAGGCGAGTACTACGCCGGGCACGCTGTGGCTGCATTCGACCTCATGGACCGGACCGCACCGAACGCGAAGGCCGAAGAGCTACTGACGTTCATCCGCAGTCATGGACTCACGGAGTTCTCCACCCGCGACCTCATGGTCAGGATCAGCCGCAGTCGATTCCCCTCTGCCGACGATCTCACCGAGACCCTCAATGTCCTCGTCGACTACGGGTGGATCATTCCTCAGGAGATCCAGCGGAAGCGCGGGCCGGGTCGGCCTCCGTCGCCGCGGTTCACTGTTCACCCCCGCGTGTTTCAGGACGGGGACACCGTCACACAATCCACGCAATACACAGAAACGCACCCCATGCCACATTTTGTGGATTCTGTGGATTCCGTGACGACCCCAGTCGTTTCAAACATCACCCCAGCGGTCGAGGTTGCCGACTCCGATCCGGACGAGGACGTCGACCTTTTCGGGGACCCGCTGCCGCCGACCCCACGCGCTGACGGTAAGTGCCAGGACTGCGGCAACCCCCTCCACAAGGGCCGCTGCGTCCGATGCGAAGTCGAGGGGAGGCGCTCTGCATGACCGCCCGGTGGGAGGACGACGACGGCCACGCATGGCCACTCACAGGCGACTGGTGCGCCCGCGATCAGAACACTAGGCTCGCGTCATGAGTAAGTTCTCGCAGTGGCTGAAGCAAGACCTTCCCGGCCAGCGCCACAACGCAATGTTCGGCGGAGGGTTCATCCGTGGGTACAGCCTCCACCACGAACGCAAGAGCATCCCCACCAAAGGACTCACCGCCACAGTCCAAGACGGCATGCACGTCGGCAACTACATCAGCGCCAAACGAGTCCTCGCCGGCGGCATACTCTTCGGGCCCCTCGGCGCACTTATCGGAGGGGCAGCCCGCAAGAACGGCAACCAGGTCTACGTCATCATCGAACAAGACGACCAGATCATCGGCACCCTCGAAGCGCACGCAAAGAAACACCGCGAAGCACACGCCTTCGTCCAAGCACTCACCGCCTCCGCGAACGACCCCGACAACACCTGACGGAGGCGACCAGTGCGCACGTACCGCAACGACCACGAGTACGTGAAGCGACGCGAAGGACTCAGGCGCATCGCACGACGCCGCAACACGCCATGCTGGTTATGCGGCGAACCAATCCACTTCGACGCGGACTGGAAACACCCACTGTCCTTCACCGCCGACCACGTCGATGCCATAGCGAACGGAGGATCGATGCTGGGCGAACTCCGCCCAGCACATTAGCTCCGCAGTTGTAACTCCAAACGTGGAGCGCGACCAGCATCCGCTCCAGCCGTGAAACCGAGAACAGTGACCGACTGGTACTGACGTTCAGGAAACTCTCAGACTATGTGGGCACAAGTGTTCACAAGTGTTCACCATCGCTAGCGGGAGGGGACCAACCCCTCCCACACCCGTCGCCCCGACACACCCGTCATAGGCGGGTTTTTCCTACACAGGGTCCGAATAATGCGGCCCTTCAAGTTCAGACAAAGGAGTGATTGTGATGAGGATGCCGAGGGGCTTGCAGGCTCCGGGTCAGAAGTTGTGGAAGTCGACATTTGAGCAGTATGAGTTGTCGGACACGGAGGCTGCTGTGCTGGAGGAGGCGTGTCGGGCGAGGGATTGGATTGCTCAGCTGGACGCGGTCGTCGCGCGGGATGGTGTGATGGCGTCGTCGTCTCAGGGGATTCGGGTGCATCCGGCTTTGGCGGAGGTTCGGCAGCAGCGGTTGCTGTTGGCGCGGCTGTTGGCGACGTTGTCGATTCCGCCGCTTGAGGATGATGATTTGCCGCCGGCGCGGAAGGCGCGGGGCGTGTATCGGAGGGGTGCCTGATGGTTCGCAGGAAGCGCGTCGATGAGCAGGTGGAGCATCCGGGCAGGTTCATGCGGTTCAAGCCGTCTGAGTGGCCTGGGGAGCCTGCGGAGGCGTATGTGCTGTGGGTTGATGAGTTCCGGGAATACTGGTCGGAGTTCGCCACGTCGTATCCGGCGGCGCCTCGCCCGGTGGAGGGCCGGTCGCGGGGTGTTCGGGAGTATGCGCCGTCGCATTTCGTGTGGTTGATGAACCGTGCGAGGGAGGCCCGCCAGCAGGTTCGGAAGTAGTGCTGACTGTCGTGGTGTCCACGAACTCCGGCGTCGCTAATGGACAAGAGTCCATTAGCGACGCCGACTCGGCGTGGGGCCAGGTGAGGAATTTTCCTCACGTGTTCCATTTGGAACACCTGCTGCCTCGCGGTCTCGATGAACGGTCCCGATGCCAGCCCCGCAGTGGCTGCGTCTCGCATCTGTCACATGCTAGTCATCCGTGACGTTTAGTTGGTCCGCGACTTCCTCGAGTTCGCGGATCAGCGACATTATGCGATTGCGGTGCCCTGCCCCCATCGTCTTCCGGACTCGCGGCATCCGGTCATCGTTGACGATCCGACTCCAGCGCGCGACGCTGCGGTCTAGGTCGAGTCCCGCTGCGCGCATGTCGTCCGTGAGGGGGCGCCGCCGGCGCTTGGGGCGATCCGGAGCGTTCCGGTCCCTGTAGGCATCCGTCCGGCATCGGCCTGAGCAGAATCGGGCGTCGGAGCGTTTGGCCGTGAATGCGCGCCCACATCTGTCACAAGTGAGTTCCATGTGACAGATAGTAGCCTGGATCGCCTAACCGTCACAAGTCTTTCGTTCTGTGACGGTTAGGTGTGAAGCGCGTCGTGCTCGTGCCCTCGTCGGAGAGCATCCGCCCTCAGCCGTGTCGTCGCTGGGTCTCGTCGCGGAGCTCGAGACCTTCTCGTCGTGGATCTCGCCCGTCGTGGTGTCCACGAAGCCCGTGAGCACATTCTGAGCACATACGTTCGTGAAAGCCGATGAGTCCGCGTCACTCGAGGTAGTCGCGTGTGGTTGATTCTCGCGGTTCACATCCCCGATCAGGGGCCGTCCGAGGTTTCAAATCCCACCGGCTCCGCGTTTTTCGGAAGGCTCCTCGATCCGCACGAACAAGCGGACCGAGGAGCCTTCCGCTGCATTCAGCGACGAATGGCGAGAACGACTCGGCTCGAACCCGGAACAATCGTTGCGGACGGGTCGAGGGGCGGCTGACGTAGAGGCGGACGGAACGTGGGCATCACTCGACGACGCCTCATCCTCTCCGGCGCCGGCGTCGCAGCGATCGGTGCGCTGACTGCCCTGGTCGTCCGCGATCGGACACGCACTCCGGTCGCGGAACTCGAATACCCGGCTGCAGCAGTGCATCGGCTCGGGAAGGTCCGCACGCCGGAGAACACACTCGCTGCCGCCCGGACGTCACTCCGCGAGCGACCTGGTGTGATCCTCGAATGCGACGTGCACGCCCTGAGCGACGGAACGCTCGTCGTCAACCACGATGAGACGATCGACCGAGTGGCGAGCAATGGCGAGAGCGGCCGCGTCCAGGACATGACTGCGGACCAGTGGCGGGCGCTCCGCATCGAGCACCCCGACGGCGGCGCGTCCGAACCGGCATTGTTCGTGGATGAGCTGTTCGCCGAATATGAGGAAACGGGCCAGATCCTGCTCGTCGAGCTGAAGGCACCGCAAGCCATGGAACAGTTCATCGACGCCGTGCGCCCACTCAGAGGACAGATCATCGTCCAATCGTTCGACGATGAGGTGACGAGAAGCTTCACCCGCGCCGGTCTCAGTGCTCTGCAGCTCGTGTCCGGCACCAGCCACCCTGACGTCGTCGACGGCGTCTATGCGGTCGGCATGCACCTGGACCGCATCAGCCACGAGACTGCTTCCAGGATCACTGCCACGGGCGCGCACCTGTGGACATGGGGGGGCCGGCCTCGTGGCCCATGATCCTGAGTACACGCAGCTCGGTGTCGAGGGATTCCTCATCGACGACCCCGCTCTCTGACCTTCGCCGGACATTCCGGTCCGCACTGCGGCCCCTGACGCGGCGTTCCTCCCCGTGTCGCATACTGGTGGGGAGCAGTTCGCACACTCATCGCGGAGATCGGAGTCGATCATGACGGAGCAGTCCTTCACCCTCACCTCGTACCTCGCACGGGCGGCTCGCGCACTCGTCGAGACCTCGGCCACGACCACCGGCCAGGGAGCGGGACTCACCCGCGGACAGGTGCGGGACTTCGAGCGGGGTCGCATCCACCTCACCGAGGAGCAGCGTCTGGCCCTCCAGCACGCTCTCGAGGAGCTGGGTGCCGTGTTCATCGCAGACGATGAGGCCGCCGGTGCGGGCACCGGCGTGGGCGTGCGCCTCAAGTTCAGCGCGGAGAAGGCGCGTCGCATCGACACGTGGGAGGGCGAGGGCGGTCCCGCCTACGAAGACGACGTCTGATCCGGCGCTCCGCACGGATCCCCGGCCCCGAGGAGTGGCCAGCATGCACATCGACGTGAACGCCGACCTGGGCGAGACGATCGACGGTATCGCCGTGAGCGACGACGACGCCGTGCTCACCGTCGTGTCCAGCGCGAACGTCGCGTGCGGGTTCCACGCGGGCACTCCTTCGCACATCGCACGGACGCTGGCGGCCGCGGCCGCGCGCGGAGTGACGGTCGGCGCGCACGTCGCCTACGACGACAAGCCCGGCTTCGGCCGCGTCCCGATGGAGTACGACCCCGGCGTCCTGGCGGACGAGGTGCTCTATCAGATCGGGGCACTCGACGCCCTCGCCCGCGCAGCCGGCACGCGCGTCGCGTACGTGAAGCCCCACGGAGCCCTCTACAACCGGATCGTCCACGACGACGTGCAGGCGCGCGCCGTCGTAGACGGAGTCCGCGCTTTCGGCGACCTGCCGCTTCTTGTGCTCCCAGACTCCGTCGTCGAGCAGCGCGCACGAACGGCCGGACTGCGACCCGTGCGCGAAGCGTTCGCGGATCGCGGCTACGCGCCGGACGGAACGCTGGTCCCCCGCACAGAACCCGGGGCCGTCGTCGCTGACCCGGCAGCGGTCGCAGAGCGCGTCGTCCGCCTCGCCGACCGCGGCACCCTCATCGCGGTCGACGGATCGGAGATCCGGGTCGCCGCGGAATCACTCTGCGTCCACGGCGATTCGCCGGATGCCGTCGCCCTCGCCCGATCGATCCGCAGCGCTCTCCTGGGTGCGGGGGCCCGGATCGAGGGGTTCGCATGAGACCCGCGGGTCCGGACACCCGACCGTCGGCCCCCGACATCCGACCTGCCGGCGACCGGGCCCTGCTCGTCGATGTCGGAACGCTTACGACCGCAATGGCGTGGCAGTCGGCACTCCAGAGCGACCCGCTGGACGGTCAGCTCGAGGTCGTCGGCGCCGCACGGACCGTGCTCGTCCGCTTCGACTCCGCTGCCGCCGCCGAGGCCGCAGTCGCCTCCCTGCTCGCCCTCACCCCCGCGCAGGCCGGGATCGCCGCGCCCCGCGAGCACACGCTCGACGTCCTCTACGACGGAGACGATCTCGCAGAGACCTCCCGCCTGCTCGACATGAGTCCCGACGCGCTCGTCGACGCGCACACCGCGACGGTGTGGCAGGCCGCGTTCGGCGGCTTCGCACCGGGCTTCGCCTACTGCACCGCGATCTCCGGACCAGCGGCCGACGAGCCACTGTGGGATGTGCCCCGGCTCGCCGAGCCGCGCACCGCAGTCCCTCCCGGCGCCGTCGGACTCGCAGGCGCCTTCTCCGCCGCCTATCCCCGCCGCAGCCCGGGAGGCTGGCGGCTCATCGGACGCACGGATGCGGTGCTGTGGGCCGGGGAGTCGGAGCGCCCCGCACTCCTGACCCCCGGCGACCGCGTCCGCTATCGGGCAGTCCGTGCATTCGCCCGCACCGTCGACCCGGATCGACCCCGACCGGAGTCCGGCGAGTCCCCTGACGAGGTCCACGCGGCGGACGGAGACAGCGACACCGGCACAGGCGACACCGGCCAGGACGAGATCGGCCCAGGCGACACCGGCCATGGCGACACAAGCCCAGGCGACACCGACTCCGCTCCGCGCACTCGCACGGTGCTGCGCGTCGACGATCCGGGTCTCCTCACCCTCATCGAGGACGCGGGCCGCCCTGGCCACGGAGCTCTGGGAGTGTCTCCGTCGGGAGCTGCGGATCTCGCGTCAGCCGAGGCCGCCAACACGGCCGTGGGCAACCCGCCCGGAGCACCCGTCCTGGAGGTCGCAGGCACCGCGCGCCTCACGTGCGTCGCCGATGTGGTCGTCGCCGTGGCCGGTGCGGCCTGCGGCACGACCGTGGCACCGCAGCTGCTGCGAGCGGGGGACACCCTCGGCCTCGACCCGGCCCCCGACCTTGCGCGGTCGTACCTGGCCGTGCGCGGCGGCGTGTCCGCGGCGCACGAGGTGGGGTCGGCCTCGGCGGACGTCCTGGCGGGGCTGGGCCCGGACCCTCTCTTCGCCGGAGCCGAGGTCGCAGTCCCCGTCCGCGGTCCCGCCGCCTCCGCGGGGTACGGGACGCGGAACCCCGCGCGGGTGCGGCGCGACGAGCAGCGGGCCGCCGCCTCGGCCGCGCAGCCGTCTGCTGGTGAGCGCGCGACGCAGGAAGAGGGGTCGGCAGGGCTGGATGCGGCAGGGTCGGATGCAGCAGGGCCGGATGCCGTGGTCCTCCGCGCAGTCGCGGGTCCGCGCGATGACTGGTTCGCCGACGAGGAGTTCGCGCGGTTCGCAGCGATGCGCTGGGTGGTGGGGGAGCAGTCCAACCGGGTGGGCACGCGACTGGAGCCCGCTGACGGCGCAGCCGCGCTGACTCGCCGTCGCGACGGCGAACTGGCCAGCGAGGGGACGGTCACCGGCGCGGTCCAGGTGCCACCCAGCGGGACCCCCGTCGTCTTCGGCCCGGACCGTCCGGTGACCGGCGGATACCCCGTCATCGCCACGGTCCTCGCGGACGACCTCGACGTCCTCGCGCAGCTGACTCCCGGCTCGTCCGTGCGCTTCGACGTGGTGGAGGGGCCCGCGCGGGTCTGACCGGAACTGAACGGGTCTGATCGGATCTGAACAGCTTTGAGCGGGTACGAAAGAGGGCCCTTCGCATCCCGGCTCGTGGATGCGAAGGGCCCTCTGGTTCGTGAGGACTCAGGACGTCACTTGACGCCCAGGCGGTCGCGCAGCTCCTCGACCTCGGCACGCAGCTCGGCGGGGACGTGCTCGCCCAGCTCGTCGTACCAGGCGTCGATCGACTGGAGCTCTTCAGCCCACTCGTCAGGCTTGACCTCGAGTGCCTTCTGGACCTGCTCCTCGGAGATGTCGAGGCCGTCCAGGTCGATGCCGCCTGCGACCGGCGCGAAGCCGACCGGGGTCTGCACGGCATCTGCCGTTCCGCTCACACGCTCGAACACCCACTTGAGGATGCGGGAGTTGTCCGTGAAGCCGGGCCACAGGAACGAGTTGTCCTCGGCGCGACGGAACCAGTTGACGTAGAAGATCTTCGGCAGCTGGGCGCCCTCGGTCTTGCCGATGTCGATCCAGTGCTGCAGGTAGTCGCCCACGTTGTAGCCGATGAACGGACGCATGGCCATGGGGTCGCGACGCACGACGCCCACCTTGCCGACGGCTGCCGCAGTCGTCTCCGAGGAGAGGATCGAGCCCATGAAGACGCCGTGGTTCCAGTCGGACGTCTGCGTCACGAGCGGCATGGTCGTCTTGCGACGTCCGCCGAACAGGATCGCGGAGATCGGGACGCCGTCCGGGTTCTGCCATTCCGGCGCGATCGTCGCGACGTTCGCGATCGGGGTGCAGAAGCGCGAGTTCGGGTGCGCGGCCGGAGTCTCCGAGTCCGGAGTCCAGTCGTTGCCGCGCCAGTCGGTGAGGTGCGCCGGCTTCTCGTCGGTCATGCCCTCCCACCAGACACCGCCGTCGTCGGTGAGAGCGACATTGGTGAAGATGTTGCCGCCCGCCTCGATCGCGGACATCGCGGTGGGGTTGGTGACGTAGCCGGTGCCCGGCGCCACGCCGAACAGGCCGAACTCCGGGTTGACCGCGTACAGCTGCCCGTCCGGGCCGAAGCGCATCCACGCGATGTCGTCGCCCAGCGTCTCGGCCTTCCAGCCGGGGATGTTGGGTTCGATCATGGCGAGGTTCGTCTTGCCGCAGGCGCTGGGGAACGCGGCGGCGACGTACTTGACCTCGCCCTCCGGGTTGGTCAGCTTGAGGATGAGCATGTGCTCGGCGAGCCAGCCCTCGTCGTGGGCGATCGCGGAGGCGATGCGCAGTGCGTAGGCCTTCTTGCCCAGCAGCGCGTTGCCGCCGTATCCCGATCCGTAGGACCAGACCGACCGCTCCTCCGGGAATTGGGTGATGTACTTCGTGGAGTTGCAGGGCCAGGCGACATCGTCCTGACCGGGCTCCAGCGGAGCGCCGACGGAGTGGACGCACTCGACGAAGTCGGCGTCGAGGCGATCGATCGCCTCGAGTGCGACGTCACCGGAGCGCGCCATGATCCCCATGGAGAGGACGACGTAGGGGGAGTCGGTGACCTCGATGCCGAACATCGGCTGCGTCGCGTCGACGTGTCCCATGACGAACGGGATCACGTACATCGTGCGGCCGCGCATCGAACCGGCGAAGACGTCGTTCAGGATGCCCTTCATCTCCGCGGGCGCCACCCAGTTGTTGAGCGGGCCGGCGTCCTCCTCCTTCTCCGAGCAGATGAAGGTGCGGTCCTCGACGCGAGCGACATCGTCAGGGTCGGACGCCGCGTAGTACGAGTCCTTGGGGCCGGACAGCTTGACGATGGTGCCGGTGTCGATCGCGCGGGAGAGGAGCGAGTGACGCTGCTCCTCCGAGCCGGTGATCCACTCGATTGCATCGGGAGTCGTACGTTCTGCGATCGAGCGGACGAAGTCCAGAACCTTGGGGTTCTTCGTCGGCGCGTTCGTGAGAAGGTCTTGGACTGAGCCACGGTCGATGACGGTCATGGTGGGGTATCTCCTGGGTCGGGCACCCCCGGGTCCTCCGGGTTGACTCACACGCTACGGATGAAGCGCGGCGCGGACCGCCTGTGCGGCGCCATAGATCTGTGCTGTGACTCACAGGAAGCGCATCGATGGCGTCTTTTGGTCAATCGACTGACGTGTCTTGCCGTATGTGTGACCGTTCTTGCCATCCGTCGTGATCTGTCCGACGGGTGTCCCGGCGAGGCTTCTTCGGAGGGCCATCGTCACGCTTCAGCGAGTCGTTTCCAGAGGGTGACGCGAAGCTCACTGCGCGGGTTTGAGAAGCCTGAACCCTCTATGTATAGTAGTGCGAGTCGCAACGACGGCGCGCCACTAGCTCAACGGATAGAGCATCTGACTACGGATCAGAAGGTTGGGGGTTCGAATCCCTCGTGGCGCACCACAGGAAGAGGCCCCCGCCAGCGGAGACGCAGGCGGGGGCCTCTTCGTCCCCACCCCGGTAAGGTTCTCGTGTGCAGTCGTTCGCCGCTCGCCACCTGACTCCCCACGCTCCCGCGATCGCAGCAGCGTTCGCGTTCGTGCTCTACGCCTCGTTCGCGATCCTCATGTGGCGCATCCACTACTCGCCGTCGTGGGACCTGGGCATCTTCACCCAGATGCTGACGCAGTACGCGCAGGGAAGCGCTCCGATCGTCGATATCAAGGGGCCCGGATTCAATCTGTGGGGTGATCACTTCCACCCCATCCTCATCCTGCTGACCCCGCTCTTCTGGGTCTTCCCGTCGGGGCTCACCCTCATGCTCGCGCAGGCCGCGCTCTTCGCGGCATCGGTCTGGCCCGTCGTGTCCCTGGCGTTCGAGCGGCTCACCGTGCGCGGCGCCTGGCTGCTGGCCTTCTCCTACGTGCTGTCCTGGGGACTCCTCAATGCAGTGCACTCCCAGTTCCACGAGATCGCCTTCGGCGTGCCGCTGCTGGCGTTCGGCCTGGTGTGGTGGATGCGCGGCAAGCGGCTGCCCGCGATCGTGGCGATCGGGCTGCTGGTCTTCGTCAAGGAGGACCTGGGGCTGACCGTCGCGGTATTCGGCCTCGTCATCTGGCTGCGGGACCGGTCCGAGCTCAAGCTCGCGCTGGCGCTCATCGCGTGGGGCGTGGGCTGGACGGTCTACGCGGTCGCCCTCTTCCTCCCGCTGTTCAATCCGGAGGGCGGCTATGACTACACGGAGAACGTCTCGCTGGCGCAGACGCTGACGGACGGGCTGACGGTGAAGATCGGCACGGTGGGCTTCCTCGCGCTCGCCGCCGGAGCCATCGGACTGCGGTCGCCGTACATGCTCCTCATGCTCCCCACCCTCGCGTGGCGGTTCGCGGGCAACGTCGAGGGCTACTGGGACACGAGCTTCCACTACTCGGCCGTCCTCATGCCGATCGCGGCCGTGAGCCTCATCGACGGCGCAGGCAGGGCGCATCGGACCCTCGCACCGCTCGTCGCCGCGGTCGCCGCCGTCGCACTGCTCAGCCAGACGAAGATGGACCTCTTCTGGACCTCGGACGGCTATGCGGTCGACGCCAGCGGCGCGATCGAGGAGGCCTCCCAGTACGGCTCCGTCGCGACCGACGTCCGGCTGCTCGCGTACCTCGCGCCGCACGCGCGCACGTACTGGTACGGAAGCATGGAGGACGCGGTCCCCGAGGCGGTGGCTCTCAGACCCGATGACGTCGACTCCCCGATCGAGCCCTGGGCCGAAGAGCGCTTCGGCGGCGACTGGGAGACCGTCTACAGCGGCGGCGGCTACGACGTCGTGGTCCCGGCGGGCTGAGCGCAGATGAGCCCCGTGCCGCTGACCGCAGGACTCCTCGCGTCCTGGGCGGCACTGACTCCCAGCCTGGTGCCCCGACGGTGGTGGATGACGGCAGCATCGGTGGCCGCGGCCTCGGCGCTGGCATCGGGTGCTGCGCAGGCAGTGGGGGCAGGTGTGCGTGCGGTGCCCGGGCTGCTGGGCCGGTCCCGGCCCGCTCCCGTCCGTGACGAGCGCGGCCCGCGCCCGGGACTCCGGTCGACCGCCGGCGCCGGCGTGCTCGGCGCATCCGCGGTGGGCATCGGCGTGTCATTGGCGAGGTCGGCCCGGGAGCAGAGCGACGTCGCCCGCGTGACCGGAGTGGGTGACGCGGGCGACGGGGACAGGATCCACCACCTGACCGGATACGGGGCGGGCCTCATCGGGTGGGCGGTGCTCGACGCGACGGGACGGGTGTCGCGTCGACTGCGCGCTCGCATCGGCACCCGCCTGCGGCAGCGGCTGCCGATCGTCCCGCCGGTCATCGTGACGGGAGCGCTCGTGGTCGTGACGGTCCGCATCTACGGCTGGGTGCTCTCCCGGGTGCTCGCCCGCGCGGACACGAACGCCGTGATCCGTTCGTTCGCGACGCTGGGCGCGGGTCCCGGCCCGGTCGAACCGGAGCGCTCCGGCTCGCGCTCATCGGCGGAGCCCTACGCGACGATGGGTCTGCACGGGCGCGACTTCGTGACCGGCGGACCTCGCCGCGACCGGATCGCCGAGGTCCTGCGCACGACCCGCCGTGCGGGCGAGGCGCGCGAGCCCATCCGTGTGTTCGTGGGGCGGCTGGGCCACCCCGATCCGAAGGAGGCGGCTGCCGCCGCGGTCGCCGAGCTGGAGAGGACCGGAGCGTTCGAGCGACGGGCGATCCTCATGGTGACCGGCACCGGTTCGGGTTGGGTCCCGCCATGGTCGACGGCTGCCTTCGAACACCTCATGGGCGGAGACTGCGCGGTCGTGTCGGCGCAGTACAGCTTCGCCGGCTCGTGGCTCGCGTTCCTCATCCATAGGGGACCCGCGCGCGAGATCGCCCGGGCGGTGCACCGTGCCGTCCGGGCCCGGCTGCGGGCGCTGCCGCCGGAGCGCCGGCCGCTCCTGTACGCGGCGGGGGAGTCCCTCGGGGCCTTCGGCGGGCACGGCGCCTTCCGTTCCGCAGGGGCGATGCTGCGCGGACTGGACGGTGCGGTGTGGACGGGAACGCCGCGGACGACGGGGATCCTCGCCCACGTGCTCCGGGATCGGAGGCACGGCAGCACCGAGGTCCGTCCCGTGTACGGAACCGGGCGCCACATCCGCGTCGTCACGCGCCCCGAGGATCTGGGCCGTGCGCCGGAGGAATTCGCCTACTCGAGCTGGGGGAGTCCGCGCATCGTCTACGCGCAGCACCCATCCGACCCTGTCGTGTGGTGGGGTCCCGCACTGCTCCTGCGCCGGCCGGACTGGCTGCGCGAACCGCGGGGCTTCGATGTCGCACCCGGCGTGCGCTGGCGTCCATTCGCCACGTTCTGGCAGCTCACCGCGGACATGCCCCGGTCAGTCGAGCTGCCCGGCGGCCACGGGCACAGCTACCACGCGGAGACCGTCCACTACTGGAACGCCGTGCTGCGTACGGGACTCACCGACGCGCAGTGCGAGGCGATCGGCAGGGCCATCGGTGAAGACCTGGCACCGTCCACCGGCGCGCTGCCCCTCACGGACACGGGGGCGCGCCTGCGTCGCGGTGCCGGAGGGTGAAGTGAGACGTGCCGTCTGGCAAGGACTGACCGCACGGTCGGAGCCGATCAATCGGCCCCGACCGTGCGGTCAGGTCATCCGGTCAGACCATCTGGTCAGACCGTGCGGCGGCGTGCGACGAGGAGGGCGATCGCTCCTGCGGCGACGAGCACGCCGCCCACCACGAGGGCGGTGAGGCCGGTACCCGTGCGCGGCAGGTCGCCGTTGTCGTCCCGGTCGCCGTCGTCTCCTCGGTCACCTTCGTCTCCGTTGTCCCGGTCCCCGCCGTCGTCCTGGTCGTCATCGCGACCGTCGTCGGACGGGTCATCGGAGGGCTCCGGTGTGGCGTCATCGCTGGGGTCGCCGGTCGGATCATCCGACGGGTCGTCCGTGGGGTCCTCTGACGGATCCCCGGACGGGTCGTCCGTGGGGTCACCGGTGGGGTCGTCCGTCGGGTCCGGTGCAGGCGCCTCGTCGCTGCGGGCGAGGCCCATGATCAGCGGGTCGTGGTCCGAGGACCGGAAGGGCCCCTCCGCGTGGAGGTCCGTCACATTGTTGTTGTACCGGCTGTACTCGAGGCCGATCGACTCGACGGAGTTGATGTTCCAGATGTCTGCGCCGGTCACATCCGCGACGAGCTCGTCCGATGCGAGGACGTGGTCCAGACTGCCCACGCGGCCGCCGAACAGGTACGTCTGCTCGTCGGTGAAGTCCTTGCCGATGTTCGCGTATCCCGCGGAGTAGAGGACCTGCATGGGGTCCTCCTCCGTGTAGGAGTTGAAGTCGCCGAGCAGCACGACATCATCCGTACCCGCGGCCTCCTTCTGCTGGTCTGCGAAGTCCACGAGGGCCTCGGCCTGGCTCACGCGGTCGGCGTTCGAGTTGCCCTGACCGTCACCGTCGTCGACGTTGCCCTCGCCGGAGCCGGACCCCTTCGACTTGAAGTGGTTGACGATCGCGACGAACGGTTCGTCGTCCTCGCCCGTCGTGAACGCCTGGGCGAGCGGTTCGCGCGCATTGCTGAACGCATCGCTGCCCGTGAGGATGGTGGATCCGCCGACGGGCTGGACATCGGAGGGCTGGTAGATGAACGCGGTGCGGATGACGTCCTCGCTCTCCGGGAGCTCCTCCGGCGATTCCGCGAACGCCCACTTCTCAGACCCGGCATCCTCGTTCAGCGCGTCGACGAGGATCGACAGCGACTCGTCGCGGTCCTTGTCGAATGCGGCGGACTGCTCGATCTCCTCGAGTGACAGGACGGAGGCGTCCAGACCGTTGATCGCATCGACGATCTTGGACTGCTGGCGCTCCAGGTTGTCCGCATCCCACGCGCCGCGGGCGTCGCAGCCGCCGCGCACGGTCGTCGGGTTGCCCTCACGGTCCTCGTAGAACGTGCACCCGTTCAGCTGGTCGCCGGTCGTCGTGAAGTAGTTGAGCACGTTGAAGCTCGACACGGTGATGTCGCCGCCCACATCCTGCGGTGCCGCCTCACGGGTGTCCTCGAACGTCGCGGGCTGGACCTCGTCGGCGTTCTCGCCGGTCAGCCACTGGGTGGGCTGCAGGCGCCACATGTCGAAGCCGTAGCCCACGACGACGGGGTCCTCGAACGTCGCGGCGCCGCCCACACGGAGAGGCTCATCGTTCGACAGGTAGGGGACGGGGACGTCGGAGGCCGAGCCGGTGTAATCGGCCGACGCACCGTCGTCCAGGACGTAAGCGCGCTGCGCGCTCTCCGCCTCGTACTCGATCGCCTCGTCGCCGGGGGAGACGACGTCCGTCGCCTGGAACAGCGGATCCGTGCCGTTGACCAGCCCGACCTCGCCGTAGCGGTTGGTGCCGTAGTTGTCCGACACCGTGATGTCGCCGGTCGGCAGGATCAGCATCGACTCGAGCGCCTCGCGGGCGTCATCGCCCTCCGGGAACGCCCCCTCGATCGGAGTCGGGGCGTCGAGTGCCTCCTCGAGCGGCTGCAGGCCGTTCGACGCGACGGTGATCTGCGTCTGCCCGTAGTACTCGGAGACCTCGCCGGTGACCCGGACGGAATCGCCGGCGGAGACCTCGGCGGCGGTCTGCGGGGAGTACACGAAGAGGCCGTCGGACGCATCGCCGGCCGACTTCGCGGCTCCGCCCGTCCCGGCGGTCTGGATGGCGTAGCCGTTCAGGCCGCCATCGGCCCAGACCGCGGTGACGACGCCTTCGGTCGTGACGGTCTGGCCCACGTGGTCCGATTCTGCACCGGTGCCCTGGATCTCTGCGATCGGAATGACCTCGCCGGGTTCGACCGGCGGGTCGGTCTCGCCGCCGTCGTCACCCGGCAGCGCGTTCGGAGTGGGCGCATCTGCGACCCAGGAGCCGTCGACCAGCTGGATCGACTCGCTGCGTGACGACGTGGCGCCGGTGGGGGTGGCCCCCTGGCCGCGCACCGACTCCGGCAGGGAGTCCGAGTTCGTCGCGGTGACGCCGGCGCCGCCCACGACTCCGCCGACCTGATCGAAGTCCATGAGTGCGCCGTCCGCGTCGACGACGAACGCGGAGGATCCGTAGGACCCGTCCGCAGCGGATCCGGAGTTCACCGAGTTCGTGATGGGCACCTCGACGGCGAGCGCGCCGGAGTCGCCCACGGTCGCCCCGTCGGCGAGCGTCGTCACGTGCTCGCCCGACTGCGGGCTGCCCCCGCGGGTGACGGTTCCGACGGTCCACCCGGAGACGTCCGTGCCGGGCTCCGCCGCGATCTCGACGAAGTCCGTGTCGTTGCCGCCGGCATAGGCGATCTCGGAGATCTCGGGCTGGTCCGCAGCCTGCGCGGAGATCGGCAGGAGCAGGGGGCTTGTGACCACTGCGGCGGTGACGGCGGCAGCGAGCGCGGCCCGCAGGGGCGGGCGAGCGGGAGAGTGCATGGAGTCCAGTCCTCGTTCTGTCGGTGCCCGCACGGCGTGCAGGGCTGTGACGTGACGCTCACACACTACCCAGGTTCTTCACAGAATCAGCGACGTGCGATGGACGCGCGGGGGAACGGCGAGTGAACGGCGGACGTAGGTGGTGGGCGTGGGAGGTGGGGTGAGCGGTGGACGTGGGTGGTGGGGCGTGGGCGGTGGGCGTGGGAGGTGGATGTGGGCGGTGGACATGAGTGGCGGGGCCCGCGTGAGCTGCCGGAGTCCGGGTGAGTCGCCGGGGAGTGGGTGGGCCGCGCTCGAGTGAGTACAACCTGGTCCCGGCGAGCCGTCCGGCGGGCCGGTTTGCACTCACTCGACGAACAGGTGCGACTCGTCAACCAGGTGCACTCGACAAGCAGGTGCGGCGCGTCAACCAGGCGAGGGCGCGGGGCGCAGTTCTTGACGTCGCCGCGCACTCTGTGTCACTGTATTAATCACTTAATACAGTGACACAAGAGGGGAGGCGCGGATGCAGTTCGATACGTCGACTCCCATCTGGGTCCAGCTGGTCGCCGACTTCTCGCGCCGGATGGCGACGGGAGAGTGGGCGGCGGGTGCTCGCGTCCCCGGTGTGCGCGAACTCGCGGTGGACGTGGGGGTCAACCCCAACACGGTGCAGCGGGCTCTGGCGGAACTGGAGCGCGAGGGCCTCTGCCGGTCGGAGCGCACCGCAGGCCGCTATGTCACCGACGACGGGGACCGGCTGGACCGGTTGCGCGTCGAGCTCGTCGGTGACGCTGCGGATGACTTCATCGCCCGGGCGCGGGGGCTGGGCCTGGACCGCGCACAGATCCAACGACTCCTCGATGACAGATGGAACCAGCATGACGGAGATGACCGAGCACGATGACCGCAGCAACGGCGACGACAGGCACGGCAGAGACCGGTGCAGCGACAGGTGGGAAGAGCAATCTGACGGCGACACCGCTGTCCGCATATCTGAGAACGGCACGAGCCATGAGGACTGAACAGCTGAGGAGCACGGGCACGATGACCGATGAGACGAGCGATCCGCCACTCGTGCGGACCCGCGACCTGCAGCTCAGATACGGCGACAGGCAGGCGCTGGGCGGTGTGGACCTGGACCTCGGTCCGGGTCGGATCGTCGGGCTGCTGGGGCCGAACGGATGTGGGAAGACCACGCTGCTGAAGATCCTGGCCGGAGTGCTGACCGGCTATACGGGAGAGGCGACGATCGCCGGCCATGCGCCCGGGCCGGAATCGAAGGCGCTCGTCTCCTACCTCCCGGATGCGAGCGCGCTGCCCAACGGCGCCAGGGCGAGCGAGTGCATCGCGATGTACCGCGACTTCTTCGCGGACTTCGACGAGGACCGGGCCCATGAGCTCGTCGGATTCTTCGGACTCGACGAGTCCATGCGGCTGAAGCAGATGTCGAAGGGCATGCGGGAGAAGGTGCAGATCGCGCTCGCCCTTTCGAGGAGGGCTCGCATATACCTGCTCGACGAGCCGATCTCCGGAGTCGACCCCGCCGCGCGCCAGACGATCCTGGACGGAATCCTCCGCGGATTCGACGACGACGCGCTCATGCTCATCTCCACGCACCTCGTGCACGACCTCGAGCAGGCGCTCGACGAGGCAGTCTTCATGAACCGAGGCCGAGTCGTCCTCGCCGGCTCAGCCGACGAGCTCCGCGAGGCGCACTCCGCGGGCCTCGACCAGATCTTCAGGGGGATGTTCCGATGATCGCCACACTCATGGCATACGAATGGAAGCGCACGCGCGTGATGGTGGGAACCGTCACGGGGGGCGCCGTCCTCGGCGTCGTCGGGGCCACGCTGCTGGTCGCTCCCGGATGGCCAGGGCTCTCAATCTTCGGTGTCGTCCTCGGCGCAGTGGTCCTCAGTGCGTACGCTCCTGTCCTCCAGGTGCTCCTCGCCGTCGACTACTGGCGCTCGAGCTACGGCCGCACCGGATACTTCACGCAGACGCTGCCGATCAGCGGAGGAAAGATCTTCGCGGCGAAGTTCCTGCACATGACCCTTGTGGTCCTCGCAGGCATGGTCGTGACGGTGCTGCTGATCCCCCTCTTATGGTGGGGTCTCGCAGCCGGCGGCATCGTCGACATCGGCCTGGTCGCTGCGGTGCGGGAGCTGTGGGCCACCACCACTGCGGTCCTCTCTCCGCTCATGCTGCTCGGCGCTGCTGCGGCACTCCTCGGCCTCGTACTGGCGGGGCAGGCGATGTTCACCTTCAGTGCGTCGATCGGCAGCGAGGCGCCGATCAACCGACTGGGCCTGGGCGGCCCGGTCGTCGTCTACCTCGTCCTCTATGGACTCTGCCAGGTGCTCGTCTTCGCCGCGTTCTTCGCATTCCCGGTGGGCATCGGAATGACCGGGGGCACGCTGGGGTTCGTGCGGTTCGACTTCCTCGCAGAGGTGACTGCCAGTGTGAGCACACCCGACGACGCCATGCCGCTGGCCTTCATCCCGCCCATGATGCTGCTCGGAGTCGTGTGCTACTGGCGCACGGTGCGGTCGTGGAACCGGAAGGTCGCACTGGTCTGAGGCTCAGATCCGGCCCGAGTGAGCAGTCGACCCGGGACCGGATCAGCCGCGCTGCTTGAACTCGACCTCCACGAACGCGCACTCCTGATCGGTCTCGTTCACCACGTTGTGGGTGCTGCCGATCGGGCGGGTATACGAGGCTCCGGGCTCCAGCACGTTGTCGAAGTCGCCGTCCGGGGTGCGCACGCGCAGGGTCCCACTCGTCGTGGGGACGACCACGTAGTCGAGTGCGTGGGTGTGCATCCCGGTCTGCGTGCCGGGCGGGAACCGCCATTCCGTCACGCGTGTGAGGTCGTTGTCGATCTGGACCGTCGCGATCGCGGTCGTGCCGGAGTCATCCATGCCCTGAAGCTACCAGCGGCCGCGCGAGCACGACCAGCGGCCGCGCTAGGTCGCTGCGCCCTCCGGGAATCGGAGCGCGACAGGCCGACCGGGTGCTGCCATGGTGACAACTGACCTTGGATATTCTTGATGTGCCCGCCGCTCAGATGAGGAGATCCATGCCGCGTCACCGATCCTTCCCCGCCGACCGGTTCCCCACCGCTCGATTCGCCGCTGCCGGGCTCACCGCAGTGCTCGCGACCGGTGGCCTCGCCGCCTGCAGCACCGATGAGGCCGAGGTCGTCCCCCGGACCCAGGCGGGCGCCACGACCGCAGCCCCCGCGGACGATCCCGTCGAGGCGACCGTCGCAGCATCGACTCTCGCCTTCGAATCCGCCGATGTCGTCGTCCTGGGACCGGCTGAGTCCGCCGAGGCAGTGGCCGGCATGGCCGGCGAGCTGGGTGTCCCCGGTCTGCTGGGTTCCGCATCAGAGCTCGCCGACGAACTCGAGCGCCTGGGCGCGGAGACCGTGCTCGTCCCCGCGGGGACGGGGTCCGACACCGGCGGTGAGGGCGCGGACGGTGATGATTCCGGCGCCGACGGTGAGGCCGGTGACTCCGGTCTCGAGACCCTCGAGTTCGACCCCGAGGACCTCTCAGTGGACGGCTCCGAGCCGCAGATCGCGGAACCCGACGCCGAGGCCGCCGCCACCCTCCTGCTCGATCCGGCCGAGGCGGAGGCGCCCGGTTCCGTGGTGGCCCGGGCCTCGGTCGAGGCCGCCGCAGGCGCCGTCGCCGAGGTGCCGACCGCAGATCCGCGAGCGACCTCGGACAGTGTCGCCGCGGCCCAGGCATCGGACGGCGACGGGGTCCTCGCGCTGGGAGCGGCCTTCGGAGATGCCGAGGTCGTCGAGCGCCGCATGGCGACCGCACGCACCGCGCCGGAGCTGCCCGGCGGCGGGCAGCTCGCGTTCCCCGGTCGCCGGATGATCGCCGCCTACGGATCCCCGGGCGTCCCGTCCATGGGCATCCTGGGGGAACAGGACCTCGATGCGACAGTCCAACGGGTGCAGGACCTCGCCGCCGAGTACGACGACCACAGCGACGTCCCGGCGCTCCCCGCGATGGAGATCATCACGACCATCGCCTCGAGCCAGCCGGGGGCGGACGGCGACTATTCGGCGGAGGTCGACCCGGAGACCCTGCGGCCGTGGATCGATCGCGCGGCAGAGGAGGGGATCTACGTGGTCCTCGACCTGCAGCCCGGCACCACGCACTTCCTCGAGCAGGCGAAGCTGTACGAGGACCTGCTGAAGGAGCCGCACGTCGGCCTCGCGCTCGATCCCGAATGGCGGTTGGAGGACGGGCAGAAGCATCTCGAGCAGATCGGCTCCGTCGATGCGGCGGAGGTCAACGAGGTCGCCACCTGGCTGGCCGATCTCACGCAGGAGAACAACCTGCCGCAGAAGGTCTTCATCCTGCATCAGTTCTCCGGGTCGATGATCGCCGACCGTGAGGATGTCGACGCCTCCCGCGAAGAGCTGGCCATGGTGCTGCACGCCGACGGCAACGGCACTCCCGGCATGAAGATGGGCACGTACGACAGCCTGCGCGCAGACCTGCCCGAGGGCATCCGGATGGCGTGGAAGAACTTCTACGACGAGGACGACCCCACGTTCACGCCGGAGCAGACGATGGACGTCGAACCGACCCCGTGGTTCGTGTCGTACCAGTGAGCGGTGTGCGGCCGGCTGTGCCGTGCGGGGACCGGCGTACCCAGTAGCCCGCGACGACGGCGGACACGGCGATCGGCCACAGGAAGAACGGGATGTAGGCGACCAGCAGGAGGCCGCGCTCGCCGCCCGACATCCCGAGGTCTGGCGTCCACCCGGTGGTGGCCCCGATCCACGTGCGGGTGAAGGCCACTGCGAGTGACAGGAGGATCGACCACAGCGCGATGGCACCGACGGCTCCGACCGCTGTGGGGATCAGCCGGTGGATCGTCCTGCCGCCCAGGGCCGGAATCCAGTGGGGCAGTGCCTCGCTCCAGGGGCGGATGAGCCCGAAGCACAGCAGCGCGACCAGGACCTGGACGGTGTCGAGTCCCAGCACGTAGATCGCGGCTTCCGCGGAATCGCGGTACAGCGCCGCGTCGCGGAACCCCATGTCGATGCCGCTGAGCATCGCGAGCCGCCACACGATTGATGGCAGCGGCAAGAGCAGGGCCGCCCATCCGGCGATCGCGACCCAACGGGGGATCGGCGCGCCGACGGTGCCCCTGTGTCGAAGCGAGTGAATTCGTCGGGGTGAGCGCGTGTGCCGGGATGAGCCTGTGCGCCGGAATGAGTGAGTGCCCATACTTCGAAGCTAACGACCGGAGCCGCCCCGCGGGGAGGGGGAATCCCCTACGAATGCGGTGGGGAACCTGTTACTGCAGCTTGGTCGTTCCCTCGTGACCGCCGCCCGTGTTGAGCTGCTTCGCGTAGCAGTCATCGGGGCCGAGCCCGTTCGTCGCGCACCAGCTCAGTGCCTGTTCGGCGTCCGAGTATCCGATCCCGGCGATCGTGATCCAGAAGTCGCCTTCCTTGAAGCTTCCGAAGTTGCCGGACCAGACGAGTCGCACGCGCGGGTGCTCGTCGCGCAGCGCCTGGTGGTCGGCGAGGATGTCCTCGTCCGTCCACGTCTTGCCGTCGATCTCCATGCCGGCCTTCTTCGAGCTGATCTGCGGGACCCACTTGCCGTCGAGTTCCGCGACCACTTCTTCTTCGTCGGTCTCAGAGATCTGCGTGAGCGCTTCCGACGGGTCGTCGGGGAGCTCCTCTGCCGGCGCCGATCCGGGGCCGCCGTCCTCCGCTCCTGCTGACTGGGAGGGGGCAGGTGCTGCCGACGCCGAGGCCGGGGCCGAGGGCGCCTCACTGGGGGCGGCTACTGCAGTGGTGTCGTCCTGCGACAGCAGATTCGTCATCCCCCACCCGATCCCCACCCCGAGGACGCGCACGAGGACCGCGACCAGTGCGATGAGCCGGGGACGGCGGCGATTGGGCGGCTGGTCGCCGGAGGGGTGCGGGCGCCCACCGTGGGGATACTGCTGACCGCCGGCGTACTGGAACTGCGGCTGTGCCGGCTGCGGCTGTCCCTGCTGTGGGGGCTGCTGCGGGGGAGGCGGCTGCGTGGGCGGGGTCTGAGGGGTGGGCCAGTGCCCCTGTGAGGGACCTGAACCCTCCCAGCCCCACTGGCCGCCGCCGGAGGGAGGAGGGGGCTGGCTCATGTCTGCGTCACTTCCGCTCGAGAGTCCTTCGCGACTGTGAAAAGTCCACATTCAGGATGGCTTTCGGCCATAGTATATGGCTGATGAGGCACTTGACCTGGTGCTGAGGCGAGCACGTCACGGCACGTGCGTGTGATGAAGGACTGCGATGACGACCTCTCCCGGAGAGCCGAAGCCGAGCGACGAACCTGACGAGCGGGGCGCCGCAGCCGGCGGAGGTGCCACAGGAGAGACTGCCGGCCCGGGCCCCGTGCCTCCGCGCCCCGGCAGTGCACCGCCGACACCGCCGCCTCCGGGACATGCTCCGGGCCACGAGCCCAACCAGCAGTCGGGTCAGTACTCGGGCCAGCAGCCCGGTCGCCATCCAGATCAGTACCCGGGCGCAGGTGCCTATGGCAGCCAGCCAGGAGCTTCCTCCTACGGCAGCCGGCCGCAGAGCGCCCACCCGGGAGTGCAACCGCCGCCCGTCCACCCCGGTGGGCTGCCCTTCCATCCCGGATCGCAGCACCCCGGCATGCAGCCGCCGGTGGGCGGCTATCCCCAGCAGACCCAGCCGGCGCAGCGACCCTTCTCCCAGGGTCCGCTGGGCGTCCTGGCCCACGGGGTGACCTGGCGGACCGCACTGGTCCCCGCTGGCATCGCGCTGCTCACAGGCATCGTCCTCTCGATCATCGTCTCCGCGCTGCTGACGTCCATGGCGGACCTGTCCTCCATGACGGAGGAGTTCGGGATGAGCGGAGGGTCGGTCGGGTACACCCTGCCGTTCGTCCTTCTGGCCCTGGCCCTCGGAGGTTCAGGGGTCGTCCGTGTGAACGCCGACTTCGACGGCGTCGTGGGGCTGGACGGGGCGATGCACATCGCAGGCGCCCCTCTCCTCATCAGCATCGTGACCGTGGGACTGCTGTGGTGGCTGACCAAGCGCAGTGAGGCGAGATTCCCGTCGCCCCACAGGGCCGCGACCTGGCTGCGGATCGGCATCACGTCGCTGGCCTTCACCCTCGTAGTCTTCCTGCTCCAGCTCATCTTCGCCGCGCGCCTGTCGATCTCGGAGTCGGGCGGGACCGCCGCCCTCGAATTCTCCGCCGTGACGGCGAGGACCTTCTTCCTGCCCCTCCTCGTCGTCCTCGTCACGACTGCCTGGGCGCGAGTGGCCGGGCACTTCAAGGGCACCGAGGCGATCGGTGCCCCGTTCCTGCGCTGGGTGGTCCCCGCCGGGCTCGTGGCCCTCGTCCACACTGCGATCGCTGTCGCCGTCTTCGCAGTCATCGCGCTCTTCGTCCTGCCGCTCTCGTTGGACATGCCGTGGCAGACCGTCCCGCTCCTGTTCGTGAATGCGGGTGCGGTCCTCACCTCGATCGTCCACCTGGGCGGTGTATCCGTGGCGGCAGAGGGCGCACTGGCCGATTTCACGGACGGTGTGTCGTCATCGGTGACGCTCTTCAGCGAGCACACGCCGGGGATCCTCTGGCTGGGTCTCCTGGTCGTCGTACTGTCCGTGCTCCTGGCAGCCCTGGTGTCGACGGTGACCCGCCGTCCGCACTGGACCGTCGCGGCCGGTGATCCGCAGCAGTGGTCGTCGGCGTGGCGCGCACCCGTCGCGCTGCTCGTGCTGTGGGGACTCCTGTCGCTCCTCGTCCTCCCGATCCGGGTGACGATGGTGGGCTCCGGTGAGCTGATGGAGGAGTTCGGGGGCAGCGGCGGGCTCCGTGCGGGGGTCGGTGCACTGCCCTGGTCGTTCCTCCTCTTCGCCGTGTGGGGCGTGATCATCGAGGTGCTGTCGCGGACCGTGGGCCCCCGCCTCGTCATGAGCCTTCCCGCGCTCACCAAGTTCCTCGCCGGACGTGCGATCCACCCGTACTGGGGGCAGACCCTCGGCATGGATGAACCGCGCGGCGCACTGATCCATCCGGACATCGCCGCGGAGATGGCAGCGCGCGCACAGGCCGCACCTCCCGTGCAGGCTCCCGCTGCTCCCGCTGCTCCTGGTACGGCTCCCACCTACGACAGCCCTCCTCCGCCGGGGTACCCCGCACCGGGACCGAACCCCGCGGGGCACGGTGCCCCCGCCCAGCCCTTCGACAAGCGGAAGGCGACGATCATCGGGGTCGTCGCCGGTGCACTCGTCGTCGCGCTCGTGGGCGGGATCATCGTCGTCACCCAGCTCAACGGCCGCATGTTCGGACCGGAGGCGGTGGCGGAGAAGTACTTCTCCGAGCTGTCCGACGGCGATGCGGACGGTGCCCTCCGCGTCGCCGACGTGAATGTGCCCGCGGAGCAGCGCACGCTTCTCACGAACGATGTCCTGCGTGCCGCAGAGGCGCTCCCACAGGACGTCACCATCGAGGACTCCCAGGTCAGCGATGGCAGTGCCACTGTGGATGTCAGCTACGACATCGGCGGAAGCAAGAACTCCGTGACGCTGAGCCTGCGCAAGGCAGGTAAGAAGGCGATGTTCTTCGATGACTGGAAGCTGGAGTCCCCGGACCTCTACAACCTGTCCGTGGGGGCACCGGGACTCGACACCGTGAAGGTGAACGGCGTCGATGTCCCCACCAGCGGGGGAGGCGTCGAGCTTCCCGCGTTCCCCGCGCTCTACACGGTCGGCCTGGCTGAGGAGTCGGAGTTCGTGGAAGCCGCGGCCGTCCAGTCCCGGGTGTTCTTCACCGGTGCCGACGGCGACGGCGAAGCCACGGTCCTCGCGGCGGAACCGACGGACGCTTTCCGCAGCGAGGTCGAGTCTCAGGTGAAGACGCTCATCGACACGTGCGCCGCGAAGACGGACGCGGAGCCGGACGGCTGCCCGTTCGCATCGTACGGATCCACGTACATGGACGATCTGGGCGACATCGTCTGGTCCATCGAGTCGTACCCGACGGTCACAGTGACCGGTGACGACTACTACGGCTTCGGGGACTACGACGGCGAACAGGCCGCGTGGTGGGTCACCAGCGAATCGCCGGGCGAAGCGCTTGTGACCGGCACCTACACGGACTATTTCGACGATACCGAGACGTTCGACGAGACGGTGACGTTCGACATCAGCGGCACCGCGGAGATCGTCGATGGAAAGGTCGTCGTCAACGTCGACCCTGACGGCTCCGGCTTCTACTGACGCTCAGCCGCGCAGACGGTCGGCCAGGGCGTGGAACGACCGGCTGGCGGTGCCGAACCGGTGCAGTGTCATCGAGACGGCCTGCTCGTGGACGTAGTGCCGCAGTTCGACCTCACCGGAACCGGTGACGGGACCCTCCAGGATCGCGACCTCCGGCCGTTCGATGGTGGCCTGCCGCAGCGCATCCTCCACCTCACCGACCACCCGGATTCGCGCACCGACCGTGTCATCCACGTCGCCGCCGGCCACGCGGGCCGCGAACGCGTCCGCGGACTCGACGACGGCCTCGGCGGTGGCGTCGACGTTCGCGGCGCCCGCGTGCACCGCCTGCTCCGACAGGCTCCACGCGAGGGGAGCGCCCGCGGTCGCTGCGGCGTGCGCCAGTCGTGCGAGGACCTCGGGCGCCACGGGGTCCGTCACCCGGACGGTCACGGGGCGGGGCAGCAGGCGGAGGATGTTCGCCTCCGATTCCAGGCCCGTGGGGTCCGTCGGCTTGCCCATCGTCGCCCACGCACGCCGGTCCGATTCCTGCGCGGCCGTGAGCCAGGCTCCCGCGTCCTTCGGCGCACCCGCCGCATCGTGCCACGTGCCGAACTGCATGAGGTAGCGGGGACCGCCGGCCTTCGACCCCAGCCCGACGCTCGACTTCTTCCAGCCGCCGAACGGCTGCCGCTGGACGATCGCGCCGGTGATGCCGCGGTTCACGTAGGCGTTGCCCGCCTGGACCTCGTCGAGCCACTGGGCCGCCTCGTCCGCATCGAGCGAGTGGATGCCGGCGGTCAGCCCGAAGTCGACCGCGTTCTGCAGCTCGATGGCCTCCTCCAGGGAATCCGCCCGCATGAGGCCGAGCACGGGCCCGAACACCTCGGTGAGGTGGAAGTGCGACCCCGGTGCCACCCCCGTCTTGATGCCCGGCGACCACAGGCGGCCCGTGTCATCGAGGCGCTGGGGCTCCAGCAGCCACTCCTCGCCCGGTTCCAGCGTGGTGAGCGCGCGGAGCAGCTTGTCCTCCGGCTCGATCGTGAGCGGCCCCATGCTCGCCGCGTGCTCCTGCGTGCGGTCCGCGCCCTGAGGCCCGGACGCCGGCCAGCCGACGATCAGCGAGGAGGCGGCATCGATCAGCTGGTCCCGGAACCTGCGGGAATCCGCGACGGACCCGACGAGGATTCCCAATGAAGCTGCCGAGCACTTCTGCCCCGCGTGGCCGAAGGCCGAGGCCACGAGGTCTGCGACGGCCAGATCGCGGTCCGCGGACGGAGTGATGACGAGCGCGTTCTTGCCGGACGTCTCCGCCGCGATCGGCAGATCGGCGCGGAACGACTTGAAGAGCATCGCGGTCTCGGACGCGCCGGTGAGGATGACCCGGTCGACGTCGGGATGGGAGACGAGGGCCCTGCCCACTCCACCCTCCGTGGGCCGGACCAGCTGAAGGACGTCCGCGGGCACACCCGCATCGTGCAGGCACTCGATGATGAGCGCGGAGCAGCGCGGCGTGGGAGAGGACGGCTTGTGGATCGCCGACGCTCCGACGGCCAGTGCCGCGACCGTCGATCCGGTGGGGATCGCGACGGGGAAGTTCCACGGCGGAGTGATCACGACGACGCGGTCCGGCGCGAACCGGGCACCGTCGATCTGCTCGAGCTCCTGTGCGCGCAGTGCGTAGTAGCGGAGGAAGTCGATCGCCTCGGAGACCTCCGGGTCGGACTGGTCGGGTGTCTTGCCGACCTCGTCGGCCATGACCGCGAGGAAGTCGCCGCGGCGCGCCCCCATGATGTCCGCCGCCCGCAGCAGGACGCGTCCGCGGTGCTGGGCGCCGGCCTCCTGCCACGCGGTGGATGCGGTGCGGGCGCGTGCGACGACCTCGTCGACCGCGTCTGCGTTCGGCAGGGAGATGGCCGCGGGGGAGGAGCGCGTGGCTCCGTCGCGGTGGTCGGTCCACCACGCACGGTTCGCGGGCAGGGCCGGATCCGTGTCCGGCTCGTTCCGGAACTCGTCCGGCAGGACCGGAAGGACCGCCGCCGAGGCCCCGGCCGGGGAGGACTGGCCGTCGCCCGGCTGGACGGTGCCGGCGGCGGGGGAGCCGCCCGGCTGGGCGGTGCCGGTGGCGGGGGAGCCGCCCGGCTGGGCGGTGCCGGTGGTGGGGGAGGTGCGGGCGGCCTCGGCGGCGGCTTCCTGCGCGCGGTCCTGTGTGCGACGCCTGCGGGGAGGTGCGTCGTCGTCCGTGGCGATCGTGTCGGTGAGGATGCCGATCGCCGTGCGGAACCGGTCCTCCTCCCGCCGGAAGATGTGGTTGCCGTTGCGCAGCTCCGTGATCCCGGACATGAAGTTCTCCGGGGACGAGTTCTCGTCCAGGCGCCTGACCAGGTACGACACAGCCGCGTCGAAGTGGTCCGGGTGGACGGCGGGCACGTAGAGGCGGATGTCGCCCACGTCGCGTCCGATCGCGGCGGCCTCCGCACGCGCCATGCCCTGGAGCATCTCGAATTCGACGGCGTCGTCCACGCCGCGGGCACGCGTGAGTTCGTGGGCGAAGGCGATGTCGAAGATGTTGTGGCTGGCCACGCCCATGCGCAGGCCGTCCAGGTGCTCGCGCCGCAGGACCCAGTCGAGGACCCGCTTGTAGTTCGCGTCGGTGTCCTCCTTCGACGGGCACACCGTCACGGGCCATCCCGCGAGCTCGCCGTGCACCTGTTCCATCGGCAGGTTCGCGCCCTTGACGAGGCGGATCTTGATGCCCGCACCGCCGCGGGCGACGCGCTCGGCGGCGAAGGCGGAGAGCCGCTGGACGGCATCCAGCGCGTCCGGCAGGTACGCCTGGATGACGATGCCGGCCTCGTAGTGGAGCAGCTCCGGCTCGCTCAGCAGGCGGGTGAAGACCGCGATCGTGAGCTCGAGGTCCTGGTACTCCTCCATGTCGAGGTTGACGAAGGCGGTGCCGGCGGGCTGGGAGGCGGCGAAGCGCAGCAGCGGGCGCAGGCGCTCGCACACCATGTCCGTGGACTCCTCGAATGCCCACAGGTCGATCTGGGACGCGATCGACGACACCTTCACGGACACGTAGTCGACGTCGTCGCGGTGGAGGAGGCGCTGGACCTCGTCGGTGTGGTGCTGAGCCTCGGCCTCGCCGAGCACCGCCTCGCCCAGCAGGTTGACGTTGAGCTTGGATCCGTCGGCGCGCAGGGCACCGACCGCTCTGCCGAACGGACCCGGCCGGGCGTCGACGATCATGTGGCTGAGCATCTGGCGCATCCGCGCCCGGGCGGCGGGCACGACGACCTGGGGGATGACGGGGGCGAGTGCCGCGCCCGCGCGGATCTGCGCGCGGTCCAGTGCGGGGAGGGACGCGGGTGCGTCCTCCGCGATGTCGACGAGCGCGGCACCTGCGGCGTGAGGGTCCTCCGTGCGGATCACCCGGTCGACGAATCCCACGGTGAAGTCGACGCCCCCCTCGTCGCCGAGGACCGCGGCGAGCCGGTCCGCGCCCGGGTCCTTGACCTGCAGGCCGGAGGCGACGCGCAGCCAGCGGCGCGAGGTGTCGACGGCGCGATCGGCGATCTCGGTCAGCTCCGCGATCCGGGCGGTCGGCGAGCGGTCTGCGTCGGTGGTCGCGGAACTGGTGACTGGGGTGCTGGTGACCGCGCTGCTGGTGGCTGCGGGGCTGGTGACAGCGGCACTGGTGACTGCGGGGCCGGCAGTGTCGGAGCCGGTCGTGGGCCGTGTGGTGGGGGTGCGTGTCTGCATGGTGCTCTCCTCTGCTGCGTCCTCGTCAGCTGTCCGAGCCGGATCCGCGCTGAGCCGCGGTCCGCGTGTGACTCCAGTGTGGGTGCGATGCCGTGGGTCGGTCACGGTGCGCCGGTGCGACCTGCCGTGAATGAGTCATAATTGATCGCATGGCGACGGATGCGGTGGGGGTGGCGCGCGGTCGGCCCCGGATCCAGGAGACCGCGGACACTGCAGTGGCCCGGATGCTGGCCGGGGCGGGTGAGTCCGTGGACGGTCCCGCCTGGTCGACGAGGTCGCTGGCGGAGCGCATCGGGCTGAGCCAGACGATCGTGTCCCGTGCGGTGCGGCGGTTGGCGGACGGCGCGGCCGAGGCCGGGAACGGGGCATCCGCGACTGCCGGACCGCGGTCCGCGGGTTCGCCCGCTCGTGCGTCGGCGGGCCGCCGCCTCATCCTCACCGCCGTCGAGGTCGACGGCCATGCGTGCAGGACGACCTTCGACATCGACCCAGGAGCGGAGCAGGCCGTCTCCTCATCCGGTCCGCGTGTGCACAGGCGTCGGCGCGCAGCCTTCCGTGCGGCGCTCCACGTGCTCGGCGTCTCTGAGCCGCCGGGGCTGGGGGAGGACCTCGTGGATGCGGTCGAGGTGCCGTTGGGTGCACTCGCGGCTCTGGCGGACGCGGTGGGATCGGGCGATGCGGGTCGCTGGGTGTCGTGGAGGCCGCTGCCGGACGCTGCTGAGGCGGCCGACCGGGGTGGGGTGCTGGATCCGACGCGGGACGGCGAGGAGACTTCCGAGGTCCGGCGGACTTCTGACTCACGGAGGGATCTGGGTGCCTGGATGCCCCGTGCAGGGGTGTCTGTGACGGAGATGCTCGCGGTGCGACTGCGCGACGCGATCATCGCCTCCGACCTGCGCCCAGGGGACCCTCTGACCGGCGCCTACGCCGCACGCCTGCTGGATGTCCCCCGATCCGTGGCCGCCGACGTGCTCCGGAGGATGGTCGACGACGAACTGCTGGACGGCAGTCGTGGGGACGTGCGGATCCCCCTGGCATCCGCGAACGACGTCATCGAGCTCTACGCCGCACGCATGCTCCTGGGCGACGTGCTGCTCCGCGCGGCCTCGTCGCGGCCCCGCCGCCATCTGCTCCGGGCGCGGCGCGTGCTCGACGCCATCGCGGAGGGGGCGGCCACCGGCGCCAACGTGGGCGACGCGGACCTGCGGTTCCAGCAGGAGGTGGCCCGGGCCTCGGGCCTCGAGCAGACGGTGAGGCTCTTCGAATCCTCGACGGTGCGCGTGCGCATGCTCATCGCAGTCCTGCGCATGGACTACGCGCGCACGGCGCACAGCATCCTGGCGGACGACAGGCGGATCCTTGCAGCGCTGGTGGCGGGGGACCCGGACGGGGCGGTGCGGGCGTGGCATCGGAAGACCGATGCGGCCGTCCGCCACATGCACGGACGCGCGCGTCACGCGGCGTTCGACGTTGCGCTGTGGCGCTTGCTCACCGCGCTGTGAGTAGTCGGTTCACCGCTCTGTGGGGCGTCTGTTCCCCTCGGTGTGAGGCGCTTGCTCCCCCTGGTGTGAGGCGACGCTCCCCTCGGTGTGAGAGGTGCGCGCACGGCACCTAGGATGTGATGCGGAATACACTTCACGCGCGTCGCGGCCCCGTCCTCCGGCGCGCAGACCCGAGCAAGGAAGCAGGTCCTGATGCCCGAATCCCCCACAGTGCTGTGGCGCCCCGATCCCGCGACCGTCGAAGCCTCGCAGATGCGGGAGTTCCAGAGGCTCATGGGGGAGCGCCACGACGCGCCCCAGGGCGACTACGCAGAGTTCTGGCGGTGGACGATCGATCGGCTCGACGTCTTCTGGGAGGAGATCATCGAGTACGCCGGCGTCGTGTGGGAGCGCGGAGACGGACCGGTGCGCGACGGCGACACCATGCCTGATGTCCGCTGGTTCCCCGGCGCCCGCATCAACTACGCGGAGAACCTGCTGCGGTGGTCCCACGAACGGGGCGACGAGCCGGCGATCATCGGCCGCCACGAGGACGACCGCCGCGAGGTGCTCACGTGGAACGAGGTGCGCGGACAGGTCGGTGCGTTCGCCGCCCGCCTGCGGGACTGGGGCGTCGGACCGGGGGACACGGTCTGTGCAGTCCTGCCGAACCTGCCCCAGACAGTCGTCGCGCTGCTCGCGACGGCCACGGTCGGTGCGGTCTGGTCGGTCGTCAACACCGACTTCGGGCAGCAGGGCGTGGCGGAGAGGTTCGCGCAGATCGAGCCGACGGTGCTCGTCACCGCGGATTCCGTCCTCTTCAACGGCAAGACCATCGACCTGCTCCCGAGCGTGGACGAGCTGCTCGACGTGCTCCCGACCGTCACCCACCACGTGCTGATCGACCAGGCGCCTGTCGAGCAGGAGTCTGCGGAGCAGGAGTCCGCTGAGCAGGTGCCGGCTGGGGACGGCCCGGCGGAGGATGCGAGCGCTCAGCACGGGCTCCTGGAAGAGCTGCGCGTGCCGTCGGCGCTGTACTCCACCATCGTCGCCTCGCCGCAGGAGCCGGAGTTCGAGCGGGTCGAGTTCTCCCACCCCCTGTGGGTCCTCTACTCCTCGGGCACGACGGGCAAGCCCAAGGGCATCGTCCACGGACACGGCGGAGTCGTGGTCGAGGCGAATCGCGCGAACATCCTTCAGTACGACGCGCGCCCGGGCGACATCCAGTACTCGGCCGTGGCCACGACCTGGGTGGTCTGGAACCTCATCGTCAACGCGCTGAGCCGCGGCGTCACGATCGTCACGTACGACGGAGCGCCGTTCGCGGGTGGACCGCACCGGCAGTTCGACCTCCTCGCGTCGGAGAACGTCACGCACTTCGGGACCGGTGCCGCGGTCCTGTCGACCGCTCAGCGGCTGGGGTACTCGCCCAAGGCGGACTACGACCTCTCCGGGCTGAAGTCGATCCTGTCGACCGGCTCACCGCTGCCGGACCCCACGTGGGACTGGGTGTACGAGCACATGAGCGAGACGGTGAAGCTGGGTTCGGATTCCGGGGGCACGGACATCGCGAGCGGCTTCATCGGATCGAACCCGACTGCGCCCGTGGTCCGCGGCCGGCTGCAGGGGCCGTACCTGGGCGTGGCGGCGGATTCGTGGAACACCAGCGGCGAGTCGGTGACGGGGGAGCTGGGCGAGTTCGTCGTCACCGCCCCGATGCCGTCGATGCCCGTGGGGTTCTGGAATGACACGGACGGCTCCCGGTACCGCGAGGCGTACTTCGACGCCTTCCCCGGAGCGTGGCGCCACGGGGACTGGGTGACGCGGCACGAGGACGAGAGCTACGTCATCCACGGTCGGTCCGATTCGACGATCAACCGCGGTGGGATCCGCATGGGCTCTGCCGACATCACGCAGATCGTCGATCGGGTCGACGGAGTCGCCGCCTCCATGGTCATCGGGGCGGAGCTGCCGGGCGGCGAGTACTACATGCCGCTCTTCGTCGTGCCGAGCAGTGGTGGCGCGGTGGATGACGGACTGCAGGAGCGGATCGTCACGGCCATCCGGGAGCAGCTCTCGCCGCGGTACGTCCCGGACGAGATCATCGCGGCACCGGGGGTGCCGACCACCCGCACCGGGAAGCTGCTGGAGATCCCCATCAAGCGTCTGCTCCAGGGCGGCGATCCGCAGTCTGTGAACCGGGATGCCGCCGCGGACACGGTCGTGCTCGACTGGTACGTGGACTTCGCCGCGAATCGGGGATGACTCGATGGCTGCGGGTGCGGTGACTCGATGGCTGCAGGTGGAGGGGCGCGCCACTTAACAGGAAGGCTTGTCATGTGTAGCGTCGGGGACAACGCCACCACCTGCAGAAGGAGAGTGCCATGTCAGACACATCGATCGCCGTCACCCGGATACTGGATGCGACCCCGGATGCGATCTTCGACGTCCTGTCCAACCCGGAGCGCCATCACGAGATCGACGGTTCGGGAACGGTCGTCTCCGATGACCACACCGATCGGGTCCAGGCCGTCGGCGACGTCTTCCGCATGAATATGTCCACGGAGGCGATGGGCGACTACCAGACCGACAACCACGTGATCGGCTTCGACCAGAACAAGCTCATCGCGTGGAAGACCGCACCGGCGGGCGAAGAGCCGCCGGGCTGGCAGTGGGTGTGGGAGCTGAACGCGACGGACTCCTCGACGACGGAGGTGACTCTCTCCTACGACTGGTCGGCGATGGATCCGAAGCTGGCGCAGAAACTGGGAATGCCAGTGATCTCCCACGATGACCTGGAGGCCTCGCTCAAGAAGCTCGGCGCAACCGCCGGACCGTGAGACGACGGTGACCGCGCAGCGCCCCGGACGATGAGTCCGGGGCGCTGCGTGTGTCAGCCTTCTGTATCGGCCTCCTGTGTCAGCCGCGTCGTGTGAAGGTGAGTGCGGCGACCCCGACGGCGATCAGCGTGATCGCCAGCCCGAGCGCCATCACGGAGTCCGCGCCGGTGCGGGGCAGCGACGTGGGGACGGGCTCGTCCTCGGCTGTGTCACGCGGTGCATCATGCGGCGTAACCGGGGTCTCCGTCTGTGGGGGAGCCTCAGTCGCATCGGGAGTTCCGGGAGCCGTGGTCTCGTCGGGGACCTCTGTCGCGTCGGGTGTGCCGTCCGGCGATTCGGGTGCGTCGGGGGTCTCTGGTGCGTCTGGTGCCGGGGGTGTCTCCGGGGCCTCGGTCGGTGCCGGCGGTGCGGTGGTCGGAGGCTCCTCGGGCTCCTCGGACGGCTCATCCGATGGTTCTTCGGAGGGCTCTTCAGCAGGTTCCTCCGAGGGTTCGGGCTCGCTGGTGGGGGCGGGCGGCTCCGGTGTCGGCGAGGGTGTGGGCAGCGTCGTCGGCCGAGGCTTCGGGACCTCGACGCGGGGCGGCTCCGTCTCCTCGGGCTGCGGCGGGCGGTCGTAGACCGCCTGAGCGGTGGCGCTCGTCGGTTCCCCGGCTGTGACGACGGCCTGCACGCGGTCGGAGCCGAGGCCTCGGGGGCGGTGCAGTTCGACCGTCGTCGCCGGCAGGTCACCCGCCGACGCGTCGACGGTGACGCTGTCCGCGTCGAGGTCGGTGAGGGCGACGACCGTCGGCTGCTCGGCTGTGACGACGCTGTCCACAGCGGTGCGTGCGCCGGTTGCGCTCACGTCCACGCGGTGGCCGGTCATCGGCTCACCCGATGCGCTGGTGAGCGACACGACGGCCTCCACCGGGAATTCGGACGTCAGCGGGCTCGCGTCGTCAGTGGACGGCGCATCGGCCTCGTCGGCAGCGACCTTCGTCGCGCTGCCCGCCTCAGACCCCATCGCCTCATCGTGCAGTGGCGGATCGGCCTGCCGGTCGAGGGCTCGGAACGTGCGCACGCGGATGTCCACGGACAGGGTGTAGGGCCCTGCGAACAGCTCTGCATCCTCCTCGATCGCTGCGAACTCCGCGGCGGTGTCCGCGAAATCGGCGCCCAGGTCGGACGGGTGGCCCGGTGGGATCTGGTGGCGGTGGGGGATGTCCTCATCGAGTCGGACCAGTGCGGACAGCGCCGCCTGGACGTGTCCGGATTCGGACTGCGCGTGCTCGTCGAGCGCCCATGCGGACTGGGCGGATGTGATCGCCTCTCCCTCCTGGTCGTCGTCGAAGTGCCGGGTGTGGGGTGTCTTGAGACCCGCGTCCACGCAGTAGGCGAACTCGTCGGGGAACGTCCGATACGCGCCGTACCAGGTGCGTCCCTCCTCAGCGGTGTACCACTGGCCCGGCCCCAGGATGCTGTCGACGGACCGGCCGAGCATCCATGTCCCCTCCTGCGACCCGGCGAGCTGCGGGTCGGAATCGCCGGCGAGGTGAGATGTGCTGTTCAGCTGATGGGGTGAGTGGGCCGCAGCCGGAGCGACGGCGGGGGAGGCGACGAGAAGACCGGTGAGCAGTGCTGCACAGGCGGTGCGGGCAGTCGGACTGAGGTGCATGCGTGGTGTCATGACGCCATTCGACTGGCCCGGAGCCATCGGGGACAGACTCGCTGCGGGGCTGTGGACAGAGCGGTCGTCGTCCACAAGTCGACGTGCGCACCGTGGAGCCGTCGCGACCGGGTGCTGTGACCTCGAGTCGGGCGGAAGAGTTCGGGCGGAAGAGCGCTGCGACGTCGTCGCGCAGGGCCGATTCAGTGCGGGAACACGCTCGGGAGTACAGTCGGAGTGTTGCGGTACGTGCGGCACCCCCGTGCTCGCGACGTGCCCCCAGAACCGACCTGCATGTGAAGAGGCGAGGGTTTCGATGACCACACCCACGGACAACGCTGACGTCGTACTGATCGGCGGCGGCATCATGAGTGCAACGCTCGGTGCGCTGCTCAACGACCTGCAGCCCGACTGGGACATCCGCGTCTACGAGAAGCTCGACTACGTCGCCCGTGAGAGCTCCCACGCGTGGAACAACGCGGGCACCGGACACGCGGCGCTGTGCGAGCTCAACTACTCTCCGCGGGGCGCGAACGGTGACATCGACATCACCAAGGCCGTCACGATCAACGAGCAGTTCCATCAGTCGCGCCAGTACTGGTCCTTCCTCGTGAAGGAAGGGATCATCGCGGATCCGTCGACGTTCATCAGTCCCGTTCCCCACATGTCGTATGCACGCGGGGACAAGGGCCGCGACTACATCCGCGATCGCTACGAGACGATGGTCAGGAACCCGCTCTTCGCGGACATGGAGTACACCGACGACGCAGCGAAGCAGGCCGAATGGCTGCCGCTCATGTTCGACAACCGCGGACCCGGTCAGGTCAACGGTGTGTCGAAGGTCAGCCTCGGCACAGATGTGGACTTCGGTTCGCTGACGCGCCAGCTGCTGGGCCACGTCGAGGACAACGGGGTGCAGATCCGCACGGCTCACACCGTGACGGACCTCGAGCGCTCAGCCGACGGGTGGAAGGTCTCCGTGCGCGATGACCGTGCACGCGAGACGACAGAGGTCAACGCGAAGTTCGTGTTCGTCGGTGCCGGTGGCGGAGCGCTCCACCTCCTCCAGAAGTCCGGCATCGCGGAAGGTCGCGGCTACGGCGGCTTCCCCGTGTCCGGACTCTTCCTCCGCACCTCCGATCCGGAGCTGGTGGACCGCCACCACGCGAAGGTGTACGGCCAGGCCGCGACGGGTGCTCCGCCGATGTCGGTGCCCCACCTGGACACCCGCGTCATCGACGGCAAGAGCTACCTGCTGTTCGGCCCCTACGCCGGCTTCTCGCCCAAGTTCCTCAAGGGCGGAAGCCTCCTTGACCTCCCGACCTCCGTGCGCGGGAACAACCTCCCGGTCATGCTCAATGTGGCGAAGGACAACTTCGACCTCGTCACCTACCTCATGAGCCAGCTGGCGGAGTCGAAGAAGGGACGCTTCCAGGCGCTCGAGGAGTTCACTCCCGAGGTCGATCCGGAGAAGTGGGACCTCATCACCGCCGGACAGCGAGTGCAGGTCATGAAGCGCGATCCGCAGAAGGGCGGTGTCCTGGGCTTCGGCACGGAGGTCGTCTCCGCAGCCGACGGCTCGATCGCCGCGCTGCTGGGCGCCTCGCCGGGTGCCTCGACCGTCACGTCGATCATGCTGGGCCTGCTCGAGCGCTGCTTCCCGCAGCAGTACGCGAGCTGGGAGCCCCGCCTCAAGGACATGGTCCCGTCGCTCGGTCGCCAGCTGCACGAGGACGAATCGCTCCTCAAGGAGATCTCCGACTACTCGGCGGGCACTCTGCAGATCGGCTGATCAGCTGGAGGTCGCGCTCACCCGCCCGAGGCCCCGTCGTCCGACAGGACGGCGGGGCCTCGACGTTGCTGAACCGGCACGTGGTGCGGAGCGCCGTGTCAGGCGGCGACCGTAGACTTGCGACTGACCAGAGCCCGGCGAGCGTTCGTCGGGTGGCGAGACGGCCCGAAGGACAGAGGATGACGAACGGGTGGAACGACCCCCGCACGCAGCAGCCGGGGAGCGAACAGGGACCGCCTCCGGGTGCCGGGGGAGCTCCCCGGCAGCCTGTCGTGCAGCCGCCTCCCGTGCAGCAGGTGAACCAGCAGCACGGCTCGCAGCCGGGTCCGGGTCAGCCGGGCTCTGCGCAGCATGTTCCCGGCCAACAGCATCCCGCCATGCAGCAGGGGCCGGGCCAGCCAGGTCCAGGTGCTCCCGGGCCTGTCCAGCATGGTCAGCCCGTCCAGCCTGGTCAGCCGGGCCACCCTGCTCAGCCGGGCCCCGGCCCGCACCCTCAGCAGGCACGGTTCCAGCCTCCCGCCCAGCAGCCCCCGGTGCAGCAGCGACCCGCGGCCCAGCACGCGCCGATGCAGCACGCGCCGATGCAACCCGGCTACCAGCAGCGACCTCCTGTGCAGCAACCCGTTGTGCAGCAACCTGCCATGCGGCAGCAGATGGGTGGTCCGCAGTTCGGCTCTGCGATGGCGCCTGGTCACCCCCATGCGCAGCCGCATGTGATCCAGCAGCACCCCGGGGGACCCGCCAACGCCTCGTGGACCACGCAGTTCACGGTGCGTTCGAATGATGTGAACCCCCACAAGACGCGGAACATCATCCTCCTGATCGCGGGGATCCTGCTCACCGCGGCGCTGGGCATCGCGCTCTTCTTCATCATCCTCTTCCAGTCGATCGCCTTCAGCGGCGTCGGATTCGTCATCCTCCTGCTGTCCGGGATCCCGCTCGTGGCGATCATCGGCACCGTGCTCCTGCTCGACAGATGGAAGCCGCAGCCGTTCCTCCTCATGGCCTCGTGCGTCCTCTGGGGCGCGGTCGCGTCTGTGGTCATCACCCTCGTGGGACAGCTGATCTTCGGCGTCGCCGCATTCGCACTGACCGGGATCGACACCTCGAGCCCGGTCATCAGCGCGGTCGTGATGGCACCGGTCTTCGAGGAGACCGCCAAGACGGTGTTCCTCGTCGTGATCGTCCTCGCCGCTCGGAAGTTCTTCGAAGGCCCGCTGGACGGCTTCATGTACGGCTCGCTCATCGGTGCGGGCTTCGCCTTCACGGAGAACCTGCTCTACCTCAACAGCGCATACGCAGACGCCCAGGCCGGCGGCCTCATCGCCCTCTTCTTCGTCCGCTGCGTGATGAGCCCGCTGCTCCACTCGAGCTTCACGGCGCTCGCGGGACTCAGCATCGGCTTCGCCGCTCGCCGCGGCAAGTGGTGGATGGCTCTCCTCATGTGGGTCCCGGGGCTCATCGCCGGCATGCTCCTCCACGCGGCCTGGAACGGCGCGGCGAGCCTGCCCCTGTCGGGAGTCATGAGCCTGATCGTCATGCTGGCGATGTCGCTCATCATCGCCGTGCTCTGGTGGTCGACCGCGTTCTTCCTCTGGTACCGGGAGACGAAGACCGCCCGCGAGTCGCTCATGCGCTACGCCGGCGCCGGCTGGCTCACCGAAGAGGAGGCCAGGATGCTCGGCACGTGGAGCGGCCGCCGTGCAGGTCGCCGATGGGCGCAGGGCCCGGCACGCGGCCACATGAAGGCGATGATCCGCGTCGCCGCGAGCCTCCCCTCCGTCCGTGACAGGGTCGAAGCCGGGGTGGGTGGTCCCGCGGAGAAGGAGTACGAGGTCTTCCTCCTCAACCGCCTCGTCGCCGAGCGCAGGTCGATGATGAGGGCGATGGGGCTGCCCGCACAATGACCGCATTCGACGTCGCCCTGATCGTCTTCGCCGTCCTCGCGGGGGCGGCGGGGTGGTCTCAGGGTCTCGTCGCCGGGGCGAGCACGATGGTCGGCTTCGTCGTGGGTGCTGTCATCGGGCGTCTGGCCGGTCCGCCGCTCGCGGATCTCGCGGTCGAGCAGGGGATCGCGTCCGAGGCCGGGGCCTCAGGACTGGCGACGCTGCTGCCGCTGATCCTCGGGATCGCCTTCGCCTGCGGCGGGGGGTGGACCGGGGCGACTCTCAAGACCGCGCTGGGCGATGGCCTGGGCCGCGTCGTCGATGCTGTGGGCGGTGCGCTCACGGGGGCGGTCGCGTTCTTCCTCATCGTGTGGCTGGTCGCCGGTTGGGTGCGCACGACGCCGCTGGTGGCCGCGAACGAGGCCGTGGCGGAATCGCGCATCGTGTCCCTCCTGGACCGGATCGCTCCCGTCACCTCCGCCGAGGCCGTCGGCGCCATCTCGCAGGCACTCGCCACGAATGGGTTCCCCCAGGTGTTCGCGGGGGAATCGGAGCGCATCCGGTCCGTAGGAGAACCGGACCCGGCCATGATCGACGTGGGGCGGGAGATGGAGGACCGGACGGTGCGGGTGACGACGACGGCGTCGCAGTGCCCTGCGCTGCAGTCCGGGTCCGGCTGGGTCTTCGACGACGACCTGGTCATGACCAATGCGCACGTGGTGTCGGGGTCGACCGGGCGGATCGTCCAGGTGGGCGGTGCCGGACGGCCGTACAAGGCCGAACTCGTCGTGCTGGATGCCGCGCGCGACATCGCTGTCCTGAGGGTCCCGGGACTGGACGCGCAGCCGCTGGAGCTGGGAGACCCGCTCGCCGCCGACGACGACGCGGTGGTCGTCGGGTATCCGGAGAACGGGCCGTACACGATCTCACCGGCGCGCGTGCGTGAAGCAGTGACTGCGCAGGGCCTCGACATCTACGACGAGGACACGGTCCTGCGCGACGTGTATGCGCTGCGTGCGGTCGTCCGCTCGGGGAACTCGGGGGGTCCGCTTCTCGATGACGAAGGCAGGGCCGTCGGCATGGTCTTCGCACGATCGGGGGAGGATCCGGAGACCGGGTACGCGCTCACGCTCTCAGAGATGGAAGAGGCGCTTGCCGAGGGCAGCAGCGCTGAGGAGCGCGTGCCGGTGGGCGGCTGCACCACGCAATGAGTCGGCGGTGCTGTGGCGTGAGCAGTGCTGTGGCACCAGTGGCGCTGAGCCGGCACCGGCGAGTCGTCTCGGAGCCGTGCTGCGCGCTCAGAAGTCGTAGGAGACGAGAAGGGCCCGGTGATCGCTCGTCCCGCGGTCCTGGACCTCGTCGCCGACCGGTTCGAGGCCTCGGCTCAGGGAGTGGTCCAACCGCGTGAGGGGGAACTTCGACGGCCAGGTGAAGCCGAAACCGCCGCCCGTGGCCTTGCGGGAATCGGTGAGATCGTCGGTGAGCTCGGAGAAGTACCGGTCCGTGGACGACGCATTGAAGTCGCCGGCGACGATCACGCGCTCCGCCGAGTCGTTCTCGACGCGGTCTGCCATCGTCGTGAGCGCCGCGTTGCGCAGTGCTTCCTGACCGGGCCGCACGGACGGCAGGTGCACGGCGTAGAAGCGGACGTCACCCTGGTCGGTGCTGATGGTGGTCGCGAACGCGCGGGTCCACGAGAGGCCGAGGTCGACCTCCTCAGCCTCGCTCATCGGCCAGTCCGACCAGACGCCGACGGATCCCTCGACCTGCGAGTGGGCGTAGTGGGAGTCCATCTGGTCCTGGATGATCTGCCCGGACACCGACTCGATCTCCTGGATCGTGACGATCTCCGGATCCTGCTCGATGATGTTGAGCGCGGTCGCGGACGGTTCGGGAAGGCGGGCTCCCACGTTTTGCGTCGCGATCGTGAAGTCCGGGTCGACCGGATCGCTCGAGGGGCGGAGGAACGGCCAGAACATCGACGCCCACACGACGACGGGGATCAGGACTCCGGCGATCGACAGCAGTGAGAGTCGGAAGAGGGCGATGAGGAGCAGGAATGCGATCAGCACCCACGACCACGGCAGCATGCTGTCGACGATGAGGGCGAGCCCACGGGTCGTCGGCACAAGACTGTGCATGGCGAGCATGGCTGCCAGGACGATCCCGCTCGCAAGGATGAGGACCCCTCTGTAGGGGGAACGGCGCGGCGAAGTCACCCGGAGATTCTATGTCGCGATTCTGGAGTGATGCTGGGCGCTCGATGCCTGCTGGCCGTACGGGCTCTCTACCGGTCAGCCGCGACCGGGGCCGACCAGCCAGCCGCGCACAGCCAGCCGCGAACAGCCAGCCGCGCACAGAAGGTCAGTAGCTGGCGCGCGCCTGCCAGACCGCGACGTCGGGGTGTTCGTCGTAGCGGTAGCCCGTTCCGCGGATCGTGCGGACGATCGACGAGTAGCCGCCCAGCCGGCGGCGGAGGCGACGCACGTGCACGTCGACGGTCCTCACGTCCGGCCGTTCGCCGCCTTCGGTCCACAGCGCATCGATGAGGTCTTCGCGGGACAGCGTGCGTCCGGTGTTCGCGACGAGGGTCGCGAGCAGGTCGAACTCCTTGTTGGTGACGGTCACGAGAGCCCCGTCGGTGTGGACCTCGCGGCGGGGGATGTCGATGCGCACGGGAGCGTGCTCATTCGGATGCGACTTGGACCGGATGGCGGGCTTCGCAGGTGAGGCGACAGCGGTGAAGGGTGCGGGAGAGCCCTGGTGCGCAGGAGCCGGCAGGTCCTCGCGGTGGGCCGGAGGGCTGAGTCGGGAGGGGATGCGCTGGCGGACCGGGCCGTGCATTCCGGCGGGGCTGCCGGTGGCGGCCTGGGACCCGTTGGACACGGCGCGCACAGCGTCGATGTCGCTGCCGAGGCCGTCGGGGGCGAGAGCGATGATGGCCTGCGTCTCCGCCGCTGCGGCCAGCTCGGTCACCTGGTCCTTGAGTGCCTGTGCGATCTCCGTGAGGTTCGTGCCCTCTGCCGCCGCCTTCGCTTCGTCGAGACCGACGTAGAGGACGATGCCACGTGCCGCGCGCGGGCCGGCGGACACTCCTGACGGTCCGTAGGTGCGGGGGGCCGTCTGCGGGTCGATGGGGGTCAAACGAGCTCCGGTTCGGCGTGCGGCGCGGGCACTGCGCGGGTGGATGGGGGTGGGCTGGGGTGCGGCGGCGCTCATGGTTCTCCTGGAACGACGGGATCTGTGCGGCGGACAAATGGGCATCCGCGGTGTGCGCTGTGGAAGACCTCGTTCGCGACCGGCACAGCAGCTGTCAGTGGGCGCCGCGAACGCATGGCATCGCCATGCTGGGAACGGGGGATCGCGCGATCCCGCATCGTGTGGAGACTGACTGCATGACTGCCATTGTCATCGCGACTCGGTGAAGAAGCAAGACATTTGTGACGTTATATGACGCAGTATGACGCGTGGAGTCGCCCGTATGCCGCCCTATGAATGCCGAAGACGCCCCAGAGGCGACTCTGGGGCGTCTTCGGCGAGTGGCTGGGCTGTGCTCCTCAGACGATGCCGTAGAGGCGGTCGCCGGCGTCGCCGAGCCCGGGGACGATGTACCCCTTTTCATTGAGGCGCTCGTCCAGCGCGGCGGTGTGGACGGTGACCTCGGTGACGCCCCGGTACTTGTCCGCGATCGCCTCGACGCCCTCGGGGGCGCTGACCAGGCAGACTGCCGTGACGCTGGAGACGCCGCGCTCCAGCAGGAAGTCGATCGCCATGGCCAGGGTGCCCCCGGTCGCGAGCATCGGGTCGAGGACGAACACCTGCCGGTCGGTGAGGTCCGCCGGAAGGCGCTCCGCATAGGTGTGGACGTCGAACGTCTCGTCGTCCCGGACCATCCCCAGGAACCCGACCTCGGCGGTGGGCAGCATCTTGAGCATGCCCTCGAGCATGCCCAGGCCGGCGCGCAGGATCGGGACGACCACGGGGCGGGGAGCGGTCAGCGCCGTGCCGGTCGTCGTGCTCACCGGAGTGGTGACCTCCTTGGGCTCCGTGCGGATCCCACGAGTCGCCTCGTAGGACAGCAGCATGACGAGTTCGTCGGTGAGCGTGCGGAACCGGGACGAATCGGTCTGCTCGTCCCGCAGGACGGTGAGCTTGTGGGCGATGAGGGGGTGATCTGCGACGTGGAGGTCCATGGGTGCGAATCTACCGGAGGGCGCTCGATCCGGCAGTGACATCCGCGGCGAATCGGCGACAATGGAGGCATGTCGTACTTCACTGCAGTGATGTCCCGGACCGATGACGGCTTCCGTCTGCTCGACCTCGTGGTCGAGGACGTGGCGGACCTCGCGGAGCTCGCCGATCTCATCGACGGTGCCGGTGACGGCTCCGCAGACGGCGACGCGATCGCGGTGATCGAGCATGAGGACGAGTGGTTCGCGTTCGTCCGCGTGGTGGGGGAGGAGGCGACCGTGTTCCTGTCCGACGTGCGGGCTGCAGCGCATAGCCCGTATGCGGACCTGTTCGCGGACTACCTCGACTCCCAGCCGGACGAGTACGAGGAGGATGACGTCGTCGATCCGGACGAGGAGCTCGAGGAGGATTCCGACGACGAGGATGAGGACGAGCCGCAGATGCTCGACTTCGAGGCGCCTCCGCTGTGGAGCGGCGATGCCAGCCTGTTCGCGGGGGACGGGGTGCAGGCCGCCGAGCTGCTGGACCAGCTCGAGCGCCACAGCTCCGACCCTGCGCGCATCGTCGCGCACGTGGGCGAGGCTGTGGGGTTCGCGGAGGTCCTGGAAGCATCGCGCTGACCTCCATGACGTCATCGGACAGTGCTCCCGGGCTGTCGGCCGGGCCGGTGCCGCGCGCGGGCCTGGCGCCGCTGCCCGAGCACGAGGCGTGGATGAGGATGGCGCTCGCCGTCGCCGCCGAGGCCGCCGCCTCATCCGATGTGCCCGTCGGTGCCGTGGTGGTCGACTCGGACGGTGCCGTGCGAGGGCTCGGGCACAACGTGCGGGAGGCCGTCCACGACCCCACCGGGCACGCCGAGGTCGTCGCCCTGCGGGCCGCCGCCGCGGACCTGGGTCGCTGGCGGCTGGACGGCACGGTCCTCGTGGTCACGCTCGAGCCGTGCGTCATGTGCACGGGTGCGGCGGTGGCCGCGCGTGTCGACGGGATCGTGTTCGGGGCCTGGGATGACAAGGCCGGAGCCTGCGGATCGGTGTGGGATCTGGCGCGCGACCGTGCGTCACTGCATCGCCCGACCGTCTTCGCCGGCATCCTGGCTGACGAATGCGCTGCGCTGCTCACCGACTTCTTCGCCGCGAACCGGGCCGCTGACTGATCCGGCTCGCTGAGTGTGCTGACTGGCACTGCTGACTGCCGTCGCAGCGGCGTGTTCCAGGTGCGTGCCGCAGCTCACGGCGACCGATTTGGGTGACGAGCCGCCGCGTGTGTACAGTTATCCGCGGTAGCGTGTCCGAGCGGCCGAAGGTGCGACACTCGAAATGTCGTGTAGGGCAACCCCCTACCGTGGGTTCAAATCCCACCGCTACCGCCATGTGAAACGCCGGGTCTCAAATATTGAGACCCGGCGTTCTCGCGTTCACCCGTCCAGGCGCTCGATCGACCTCCGCAGGCGCGCGATCCCCTCACCCATCCGGTCGACTGTCGTGCCGGAGAAGCTCAGCCGGATGTTCGTGTTGGGCCGTGAGTCCGCGAAGAACGGACCGCCGGGCACGAATGCGACGCCCTCCTCGACCGCGGAGGCCGCCAGCTGCTTCGAGTCGACGCCCGGGATCTCCAGCCAGGTGAAGAACCCTCCGCCGGGGCGCGTCCACGAGGCCCGCTCGCCCAGCCCGTCCGTGAGCGCATCCATGAGTCCCGCGCAGCGTGCCGCGTAGGCGCCGCGCAGCACCGGCAGGGACGCCGCGTAGTGGCCCTCCGCGATGTAGGACTCGAGGATCGTCTGCCCCAGGGCGCCCGCGCACTGGTCCGTGTTCGTCTTCGCCTGCGCCATCGCGTCGATGACGGTCGCGGGTCCGCAGGCCCAGCCCATCCTCGTGCCCGGTGTGAAGGTCTTCGAGAACGTGCCCATCTGCACCGTGACGTCCGGGCCCAGTGCGTAGAGCGAATCGATGTACGAGCCGTCGAACGCGAGGTCGCGGTATGCGACGTCCTCGAGCACGAGCAGGCCCAGCCGCCGGGCGATCTCCACGACCTCGCGGCGCCGCTCGAGCGACAGGCGGAGCCCGGACGGGTTCTGGAAGTCGGGGATGACGTAGACGACCTTGGGCGGGTGGCCAGCCGCGCGCGCCTGCTCGTACGCCTCCTCGATGCTGGCCGGGATCAGCCCGTCCTCGTCGTTGCGCATCGAGAAGCAGACGCCGTCGTGCGACCGGAACACGCTGAACGCTCCCAGGTACGACGGGGCCTCGACGAGCACCGCGTCGCCGTGGTCGAGCATCGACTTCGACACCAGCGTGATCGCATCGACGCCGCCGGACGTGACGATCAGATCATCCGCACCCGGAGTGACGCCCTGCGTGCGGGTGACCTGCCCGCGCAGCACCTCGCGCAGCGACGCGATGCCGTAGTTGGGCGCGTACTGGAGTGCGACCTCGGGCTTCGACGCGATGGCCTTCGACGCGGTCTCGCCCAGCAGCTGAGTGTCGTAGAGGCTGGGGTCCGGGAAGCCGCCGGAGAAGTCGACGAGGTCGCCGCCGGCCGATGCCAGCGCCAGGATGGCGGACAGGTCGCTGGGGCCGCCCTGCGCACGTGCGGCGAGTCTGGGGTACCACTCATCGTGGGTGATCTCAGTCATGACCGCATCCTAGGGCCCGCGGTGGGTGCTGCCGTCGAGGTGCCCGCCGCCGAGGTCCCCCGCGGCAGGACGTCCGCAGTCAGGAATCCGCGGGCGAACCGCAGGAGGCCGGAGAAGGCGTCGACCTGCGCTGCGGGGTGGGAGAGGAAGAGGTCGTGCATCGCGCCGGGGATGCGGTTGAGCGCCACGGTCCTGCCCAGGTGGATGGACCGGCGGGCGATCGCGTCGACGTCGAGGACGATGTCCGTCGCCTCCATCTCCGGGTCGTATCCGATCTTCCGCAGGCTCTTCGTCGATGTCTGGACGAGGACCGGCGCGTCGATCTCCAGTCCGTCCTCCACGGCTGCGTGCCCCGCGAAGATCGCGCGGATCCAGCCGGCGTACACGGGGAAGGAGTCCGTGGGCTTGAGCCGGGCGTCATACGGCAGGCGGCCGTGCGTCGCGGACGTCGCCACGGCGGAGTAGTTCGGCATGTGCAGACGCAGCGGGGTCGTGGCGGACCGTCCCCGTCCCAGGAACGGCTGGAGGACCTTGCGGATGGTCGTCGAGTACTGGAACTCGAGCCATGGCGAGTTGAGCGTGATCCCGCTCAGGCGTCCGGGGTTGCGGTCCGCCCACAGCACGGCGATGAGCCCCCCGGTGGAGTGGCCCGACACGACGATCCGCCGCCCGGGAGAGGTCTCCTCGATGACTGCGAGCGCGGCTTCGAGGTCTGCGTCGTACTCCGCGAGGTCCGTGATGTACCCCGGTCGCTGCACGTGCTCGTCGTCGTCCGGTCGGGGCGAGTGCGCCTTCTCGACGCGTTCGGGGTCGAGGTTCCGGCCGTAGCCGCGCAGGTCCAGTGCGTAGAAGTCCGCGCCCATGTGCGACCAGAATCGGGCGAGGTGCGCGTGGTAGAAGTAGTCCGACCAGCCGTGCAGGTAGAGGATCGCGACGTCGTCCAGGAGGTCGCGGGGCATCGAGTCCTCCAGCGTCGCCCAGGTGTCCCGGTCGATCGCCGCGCGGGGTGCCCCGGAGGCAGGGTCGTACGCGACGAGTGTGGCCTGCTCGTCATCCGGCAGCGGCAGGTCGAGGGAGCGGAAGCCCCCTCCCAGCACGTCGGGCCGCCACGCATGCGTGGCGCCGTATCCGCGCGGAGGGTGGTGGGCGTCAGGTGCGGTGGGCTCAGCATCCATACCTCCCAGTATCAGCCATGCCGTATCAGCCGTGCCGTATCAGCCATGCCATCGGCAGGCCCCGGCCCCCGGGTCAGGGTGAGGTGGCAGAATCTATGCATGACGAACTTCCGCGTGCGCCGCTCCCTGGCCGACACTCCCGCCTATATCCCGGGTCGTCCTCCCGCCGCGGTGGAGGGGATGACCAGCTACAAGCTGTCGTCGAACGAGAGCCACCTCGGACCGCTGCCCGCGGTGGTCGACGCGATCACCGGGGCGGCCGACACCCCCGCCCTCTACCCGGACCCCGCGGGGACGGACCTCACCGCAGCGCTGGCCCAGTTCCACGATGTGGGGACGGACCAGGTCGTGCTGTCGGCGGGATCGTCGGAGAGCCTCTCCGCGCTCGTCGGGATCACCCTGGAGCCCGGCGCGCAGGCGGTCTACCCGTGGCCGTCGTTCGAGATGTACCCGCAGCTCACCAGCTTCGCGGGCGCGGACCGCATCGCCGTGCCGCTCACCGCCGACGGCCGCCACGACCTGCCGGGCATGGCGGAGGCGATCACCGAGCACACCCGGCTGGTCCTCCTCTGCTCGCCCAACAACCCCACCGGCGCGGTGCTCGGCGACGCGGAGTTCGACACCTTCATGTCGCAGGTGCCCGAAGACCTCATCGTCGTCCTCGACGAGGCGTACGTGGAGTTCGCGGACGGCAGCGAGGCCGCCGCGCGCATCCGCACGCCGGAGGGCAACCTCGACGCACCGGTCGATGCGGAGCAGGCGCTCGCCACGTACTCGAACCTCGTGGTGCTGAGGACGTTCTCGAAGGCGCACGGACTGGCGGGGCTGCGGGTCGGCTATGCCGTCGCGCACCCCGCGATCATCCACGAGATGCGCAAATCGATCGCTCCGTTCAGCGTGGGCGCGGCGGGCCAGGCGGCGGGTCTCGTGTCGCTCGCCCTGCGCGACGAGGTGCTCGTGCGGGCGAAGGAGGTCGGCGCCGCGCGTGACGAGCTCGCCGCCCGGCTGCGCGAGATCGGCCTGGCCGTTCCTCCCAGCGGCGGGAACTTCGTGTGGGTGCCGCTGGGCCAGCACGATTCCGCTGCGTTCTCCGAGGTGTGCATGGCCCACGGCCTCGCCGTGCGCAATCTGGGCTCGGGCGTCCGGATCACCGTCGGTCCGCCGGAGGCGATGGAGAGGCTCGTGGCCGTCGCACAGGAGTTCATGCAGGGTCGCGACGCATGACGGCGGCGCACACCGGCGGCACGGATCCAGCTGTCCTCACCGAGCCCGCCGCCCTCGGTCTGACCGCGCCCGGGGTCCCGGTCGACCTCGCGCCCCTCGTCGAGGCTCTCAGCCCGGGCGCCGTCGTCGACGACCCGGATGTCATCGCAGCGCACTCGAAGGACCGCGCGGTGTTCGCGCCGATCGGCACCCCGCGGGTCCTCGTCCGCGCACGCAGCACCGGGGACGTGCAGGCCACCCTGCGCTTCGCGCATGAGCGCCGTGTGCCCGTCATCCCGCAGGGAGCGCTCACAGGACTGTCCGGCGGAGCGAACGGTGTCGATGGCGCCATCCTCCTGAATGTGGCCGGGATGGGCGGCATCCTCGACATCGACACGGTCGAGCAGACCGCGACGGTGGAGCCGGGTGTCCTCAACCGGACCCTCAAGGACGCGCTCGTCGAGCACGGACTGTCCTATCCGCCTGATCCGGGATCGGTCGACATCTCCACGCTGGGCGGGAACGTCGCAACGAACGCGGGCGGTCTGTGCTGTGTGAAGTACGGCGTCACGAAGGACTACGTCCGCCGTCTGACGGTCGTCCTGGCCGACGGTTCGATCACGACGGTGGGGCGGCCCACGGCCAAGGGGGTGGCGGGGCTGGACCTCGCCGGCCTCTTCGTCGGGTCGGAGGGGACGCTGGGCGTCGTCGTCGAGATCGTCGTCGAACTGATCCCCGCGATCCCAGACCCCATCACGGGAGTGGCGCTCTTCGACGACATCCGCGACGCTGCGCGCACCATCACGGAGTTCATGTCGTCCGGAGTGACGCCCTCGCTGCTGGAGATCCTCGACGGGCAGTCGATCGCGTGCATCAACGACTACGGCGACTTCGGTCTGCCGGAGGGCGCTGCGGCCATGCTGCTGGTCCAGGCGAACGGTGACGGATCGCTCGAGCGCGCGGCTGCGGACCTCGCGGTGTTCGAGCGGATCGCGGAATCCCAGGGAGCCACCGAGGTCACGATCTCCGACGACCCCGCCGACTCGGAGATGTTCATCGCCGCGCGCAGATCTGTGGGCCACGCGCTGGAGAAGTACGCGATGGCGAACGGCGGGGGCGAGCTCGTCGACGACGTGTGCCTGCCGCGTGCGGCACTGGCGGAGTTCTTCACGCGGATACAGGGCATCGCGGAGGAGCACGATGTGCTGATCGCCGTGGCCGGGCACGCCGGTGACGGGAACATGCACCCGAACGTGCTCTTCGACGCGCAGGATCCGCCGTCCGTCGCCCGTGCCTATGCCGCATTCGACGCGATCATGGCGACGGGTCTGGAGCTCGGCGGGACGATCACGGGAGAGCACGGTGTGGGAGTGCTGAAGAACAGGTGGCTGGCGAAGGAGCTCGATCCGGTCGCGCAGCGGCTCCACGTCGCGATCAAGAGGGAATTCGATCCGCGGGGCATCCTCAGCCCCGGCAAGATGCTGGGAGAGCTGGCGGGATGACTGAGACGACGACCTCGGCAGCGGACGCTGCCCGAGCGAATGCCGGCGGAGCTCATGCTGCCGGTGCCCCGGCTGGCGGGGACGCTGCTGGTGGAGACACCGCCGGCGGAGACACTGCTGCGGACCGCACGCAGTTCGGCTTCGATGTGGGGACGACCATGTCGGGCGGAGGCCGGACGGGGACGATCCGCACGCCGCACGGAACCATCGCGACGCCTGCCTTCATCCCCGTCGGCACGAAGGCGACGGTCAAGGCGGTGAAGCCGGAGGACGTCGACGCGCTGGGTGCGGACGCGGTCCTGGCGAACGCCTACCACCTGTTCCTGCAGCCGGGCGCGGACATCGTCGACGAGGCGGGTGGGCTGGGCGCGTTCATGAACTGGCCCGGCCCCACCTACACCGACTCCGGCGGCTTCCAGGTGATGAGCCTCGGCGTCGGCTCCAAGAAAGTGCTCACCACGGAGTTCGCGGGGAAGGACCGCTCCGACCTGCAGACCGTCGACAAGGAGCGCCGCATGGCGAACGTCGACGAGGACGGAGTGACCTTCCGCTCGCACCTCAACGGCGACATCCACCGGTTCACGCCGGAGGTGTCGATGCAGGTCCAGCACCAGCTGGGTGCGGACATCATTTTCGCGTTCGACGAACTGACGATGCTCACGAATACGCGGGCGTACCAGGAGGAGTCCCTCGAACGGACCCGCCGCTGGGCGGAGCGCTGCGTGACGGAGCACGTCCGGCTCACCCAGGAGCGTACGCACAGGCCCTACCAGGCGCTGTTCGGCGTGCTCCAGGGCGCACAGTACGAGGACCTGCGGCGGACGGCCGCCCGCGACCTCGGAGCGATGGACTTCGACGGGTTCGGGATCGGCGGTGCGCTGGAGAAGGAGAACCTGGGCACCATCGTCGGCTGGGTGTGCGAGGAGCTGCCGGAGGAGAAGCCGCGGCACCTGCTGGGCATCGGCGAGCCGGATGACCTGTTCGCAGCGATCCGTCGGGGCGCCGACACGTTCGACTGCGTCTCCCCGTCGCGGGTCGCGCGGAATGCCGCCGTGTACTCCCGGGACGGCCGCTACAACATCTCCGGCAGCCGCTACAAGAGGGACTGGCAGCCGATCGACCCCGAGTGCTCCTGCTACACGTGCGCCCACCATTCGCGGGCGTACCTGCACCACCTGTGGAAGGCGAAGGAGATGCTGTTCTCCACCCTCTGCACGATCCACAACGAGCACTTCATCGTGCAGCTCGTCGCAGAGATCAGAGGGGCGATCGAGGACGGGCGCTATGACGAGCTCGAGGCGGAGGTCATGGGGCGCTACTACGCGAAGAGGTGACCGCGAAGAGGTGACACTGAGCGCCGGCTACCTGGTTGAATGGCGTCATGAGCGATGAACTCTTCGAGCACGAGACCGAGTCCACGATGACGCGCGAGCAGGCGGCCGCGAAGCTGCGAGAGCTCGCGGACTCGCTGGAGCGCCAGAACGACGTGCGAGTCGTCCAGACCGGACGCGACGTGACGGTCCGGGTCGCGGACACCGTCGAGTACGAACTGGAGGTCGAGGTGGAGCCCGGCGGGAAGTCCGAGATCGAGGTCTCCATCAGCTGGTGAGCACACCACCGGTGACCTGGGGCCGAAACACCGTCTGAGTGTCCGAGACACCGGTGCAGGGCGCGGCGTCTCGAGCACGCGACCGGCGTCTCGGCAATTGGTGCACGTCGACGTGAGAGGACGAGATGGACGACATGCAGGACGACGACACCGCGGGCGACGACGGCCGGACCGTCGGCGAGGGCGAGGACGGCAGCGCGACGACGCTCGACGTGCTGGCGCTCGCCGCGCCGCCGCAGCCCGGTCACCCGCGCGGACGCCCCGCCGTGAAGCGCCTGCTGCAGGGCGACGGGGCGAACCTCATCGCCTTCACCTTCGCGCCGGGGCAGTCGTTCCCGGACCACTCCGTCGCGCACCCGATCACCGTGCAGTGCCTGTCGGGGGAGCTCACGTTCGGGTGCGGGGGCGAGACGATCCGCCTCACCCCCGGCACCGTCGTGCACTGCCGGGAGCGAGTGCTGCACCGAGTCGACTGCCCCGATGACGCGCCGGATGCGAACGTCCTCCTGCTGACGATGCTCACCGGCGAGCGCCACTGACGCTCAGGGCGCTGAGGCTCAGTGGCGCTGAGGCTCAGGACCTCATTCTGCTCCGCCGGGCGCGTAGGTCGACTCACGCTTCTTGACCGCCTGGATCACGCGGTAGGTCACCGGCATGAAGAGCACTTCGACGGCGACCTTGTAGAGGAAGCCGACGATGATGTAGTTCACGAAGTCCCACCCCGGGATGACACCGGCGAACGCCACGACGCAGAAGATGAGCGTGTCCGCGAACTCTCCCACGCCGGTGGACGTGAGGAGCCGTATCCAGAGGTGCTTCTCGCCCATGCGCCGCTTCACCTTGACCAGGATGTACGCGTTCAGCAGCTGTCCGACGAGATAGCCGCACAGAGACGCGAGCGCGATGCGCGGGTAGAAGCCCAGGACCGCTTCGAACGCGGACTGGTTCTCGTAACCGGGGCCCGGGGGCGCGATCTGGACCACGAAGAAGACGAGGACCGCCAGGGCCTGCATCGCGAAGCCCATGAGGACTGCCCGCTTCGCAGCCTTGAAGCCGTAGACCTCGCTGATGACGTCGCCCAGGATATAGGCCAGCGGGAAGAGGAACGCTCCGCCGTCCGTCACGAACGGGCCGATCTCGATGACCTTCGTCGCAGAGATGTTGGAGATGAGGAAGACGCAGCACATGAGCGCGAAGATGTACGCGTAGAAGCGGCCTCGCGTGCTCGCGAACGCGGTGAGGCCCGCAGCGTCGTCGTGGCGTGCCGCGTGGGTATGGCCCGCAGAGTCGGTGCGGTCTGCAGCGTCGTTGTGGGGTGATGATGCGTGGGTCGGATGCTTCTCTGTGTTCTCCGCCGGACCGGACTGTCGGGGTGCGGCTCCTGCGCCGTTCACTCCCGTGTCCCGATCCGGCTGCCCAGATGCGGGTGCGTCCGCGCCCCGGGGGGCGTCACGTCTGTTCGACATCGATCTCCTGTCCACCCGTCAGGTCGACGAGTTCCGAATAGGTGAGTGGCACCATCGCCTCGATGGTGCCGCCGCCGGCCCACAGCTTCTCGTGCATCCGCAGATCGCGGTCGATGAAGGTGCGCAGGGGTCTGGGGTGTCCTGCGGGAGCGACGCCGCCGACGACCTGGCCGGTCGCGGCGAGCACCTGCTCGGGCTTGGCGCGCTTGAGCCGCCGGGCGCCGATCGCCGCCGCGGTGAACGTCGTGTCGACGCGGTGCGCCCCGGAGGTCATGATGAGGACGGGCTCGTCCTGGACAGGGAGCTCCGGAGCGGACTCGGAGGCGGGATCATCCGCTGCTGCGTCCGTCCTGCCGTCGTCCGCGGCGGTCCCGTCGCCGGACGAGGCATCATCCTCCACCTCGAACTCCGCGATGAAGACGAGCGAGTTCGCGATGGCCCCGAGCTCCACCCCGTGGTGCTCTGCCGCGGCTGCGGCGGTGGGGAGCGGCTCCGCGTGCGTGATGACCTTCGTGTCGATGCCGGCCGCGCGCAGATCGCGTTCGAGCTTCGCGTGAGTCGGGTGCGCGGGCCCGGCAGGGCGCAGCGGAGCCAGGCCGCGGCGACGCAGCAGCGGTTCGACGGTCACGTCGTCGTCCAGGAATCTCCGCAGCGCGCTCAGCGGGTCGACGGAGAACCCGAGGGACAGGACCTCCGACCGGTAGCGCGCGCCGAGCTCCGGGTCGAGCCCGCCGTGGTCCTCGAACATCTCGGACACCGCAGCGGCGTACTGCTCCGACCAGAGGTAGGAATAGTAGCCGGCCGCATAGCCGCCCGTGAAGGTGTGGGCGAAGTACGTCGACCGGTACCGCGGCGGCACGACGGGGTCGAAGCCCGCAGCGGAGAGGACTTCCGATTCGAAGGTGAGGACGTCCTCGATCGACTCGCCGTCCTCGAGTGCGTGCCACCCCAGGTCGAGCATCGCCGCGGCGAGGTACTCGAGTGTGGAGAGGCCCTGGCCGAATCCCTGGGCGGCGAGCAGCGTCTCCACGAGGCTCTGCGGAATCCGCTCGTCGGTCTCCCAGTGGAGTGCGTACGCGGGCAGGACCTGGGGGTGGAGTGCCCACATCTCGAACTGCTGCGAGGGGAACTCGACGTAGTCCCGCGGCACGGAGGTCCCAGCCTGCGACGGGTGCACGGAGTCGGCGAAGAGCCCGTGGAGCACGTGGCCGAACTCGTGGAAGAGCGTGACCGTCTCGTCGACGGTCAGCAGGGCCGGTCGGCCGGGCGGGGGCTTCGGCACGTTGAGGCTGAGCGTGGTGACGGGGTGCAGCCCGGTCAGCCGCGAGCCGGTGACGAGCTCGTCCATCCAGGCCCCGCCCTCCTTGCCGGCGCGGGCATACGGATCGACGAGGACGAATCCCAGGTGGCGGGTCCCATCGAGCGCTTCGTACACGCGGACGTCCTCGTGCCATCCCGACAGGTCCGGTCGCGACGTGAAGGCGAGCCCGAAGAGGGTCCCCGCCGTCGCGAAGACGCCGTCGATGAGCACCCTCTCGAACTCGAAGTAGGACGAGACCTGTGCGGAGTCCAGCTCGAACGCCTCGGCGCGGTAGCGCTCCCACAGGTGGGTGACATCCGCGCGCTGCAGCGGCTGCGCTTCATCCATCCCGAAGTATTCGCGGACCCTCCGCGATTCGCGGGCGAACTGCTTGAGCGCGGGGCCGATGAGCGACCGCAGCAGCCCGCCCGTGGACTCGACGTCCGGGGCGACCTGGTCATCGACGGCGTACTGGGCGTAGCTGTGGAAGCCCAGGTGTCCTGCCAGCGCGGCCCGCAGCGCGGTGAGGTCGGTGATCATCTCGCGCGTGTCCCCGGTACCGCCCGACGATCCCCGACCCAGCGACAGGTCGAGCAGGCGGGCACGGGTCGCGGGGTCCGTCAGCTCCGCCAGCGCGTCCTGCTGCGTGGTGTTCGTGAGCGGCAGTCGGAGGCCCGTGACACTGTTGTCCCGGGCATCGTCGCGGGCTGCCTGGAGTGCGTCCTCGCTCAGGCCCGCCAGCGCGGCCTCGTCGTCGACGACGAGCGCGCGCGAGGTCGCCTCACGGAGGAGGACCTGGCCGAACTCCGTCTCGATCCGGTCGATCTCCGTCGCGATGGCGGACACGCGCTGCCGGTCGTCTGCCGGGAGGCGCACCCCGGCGCGGACGAAGTCGCTCACCATGAACTCGTGGAGTCGGCGATCCTCCGGGATGAGGTCCGAGGTGGGCACCGCCTGCAGGCGCTCGAAGAGCTCTGTGTCGAGCTCGATGCCCAGGCGCAGGGAGGTGAGCTGGGCCCACACCCCGGCCGCGGCCTCGGCGACGGCATCGGTCTGGACGTTCGATTCGTACACCCGCACCAGCGCGCTCAGCGCGTCCGCGGGCTGCAGCGCCCGCTCCAGTGCCAGGGTGACGGTCTGGAAGGAGGCCTCCTCGGACGAGGCCAGGATGTCCGCCACCGCGTCCTGCGCGAAGCCCACCGCCAGCGTCGCCGCCTCCGTGAGGTGGGACGGGGTGATGCCCGCGAAGTCGGGCAGCGCGAGGTCAGGGGTGCTGCTCACGAACTCCCACGCCGGGTTCGGCGCGGGGGGGACTGTCGGGGGCTGGGTCACTGGTTCTCCTGTGTCGACGACGGCTGCACCCACCCCGTCGTCCGACAGTGCGGACGCCGGTCTAGGCTTGGCGCGTGAGCGACTTCGAAGGCTACCTGCGCGGGGACCCGCAGGCTAAACGCATTGAGGTCGGGCTCCTCATGGCCGGTCTCGCAACTTTCACCCTGCTCTACGCCACACAGGCGATTCTGCCGTATTTCACCCGCGACTACGGCATCTCGCCGGCAGAAGCCGCCTTGTCAGTCTCGATGGCCACTGCGGGGCTGGGCGTCGGCCTCATCTTCGCGGTGCCCGTATCGGAGCGGATCGGACGCGTGCGCCTCATCCGCTGGTCGCTCATCCTCGCCTCCCTCCTGGCGCTGGTGGTCGCGTTCCTCCCGTCGTGGCCGCTCTTCCTGTGGGCTCGGTTCATCATGGGATTCGTCCTCGCAGGGCTTCCCGCGACGGCCGCCGTGTACCTGAAGGAGGAGATCCACCGCACGTACGTGTCGGCGGCGACCGGCATCTACATCTTCGGCACGACACTGGGCGGACTGTCCGGTCGCGTGCTGTCCGCACTGACGATCGAGGTCGCGAACCAGTGGGGATACGCGGGCACCGGTGTGCTGAGCGAGTCCCACCTGGCGCTGTTCGTCACGGCGCTCCTGGCGCTGGGATGCGCGGTGGGCTGCTGGATCCTGCTGCCCGAATCGCGCGGCTTCGTCCCGCACTTCGATGCCCCGCGGGAGCTGATGCGGAAGTTCGGCCGTGCGTTCCGCGATCCGGTGCTGCTGGGGCTCTACGCGATCGGCGGGCTGGGGATGGGCACATTCGTGGGGGCCTTCAACTCACTGGCGTTCCGGCTCGAGGCTGCGCCGTACCTGCTGTCCGTGGGGGCGATGGGCCTCATCTACTTCGTCTACCCGATCGCCGGGGTCGGATCGATCGTCGCGGGGCGGCTGGGCGGTCGGTACAGCCTGCGCGCGGTCATGCCGTACGGCCCGCTGGTCGCCGTGCTCGGGATCCTGCTCATGGGGCTCACCCATCTTGTCTGGATCGTGCTCGGCATCGCGATCCTGTCCGTGGGCTTCTTCATGAGCCACTCCCTGGCCTCCACCTGGGTCGCGCAGCGGGCCAGCGCATCCGTGGGGGTGCCTGCGCAGGCCGCGTCGATGTACATGCTGGTGTACTACGCGGGGTCATCCATCAACGGGAACCTCGCGCCGCTCGCGTGGGAGCTGCAGGGGTGGAGCGGGGTCACCATGCTGAGCCTCGTGTTCATGGGGACTGCGTTCGTCATCTCCGTGCTGCTCGCGCGCAGCCGGCCGCTCGTCCGGTAGGGCTGGCCGGATGTGCGACGATGATCCCACCGATGCCGCCACAGAGGAGGGCCCTGCCATGAGGCGCGAGCTCGGCAGTCCGGAGACGAACCCCACTCCCGGTCTGCGTCGCGTCCTCAGCCTTCCCGGAGCAGTGATCGTCGGTGTCGGATCCATGGTGGGGGCCGGAGCCTTCGCGGCATTCGGTCCCGCTGCCGTTGCGGCGGGCTCGTGGTTGCTGCTGGGCCTCGCGATCGCGGCGTTCGTCGCCTTCCTGAATGCGACGTCGACGGCACAGCTCGCAGCTCAGCATCCGGTCTCCGGAGGCGTCTACGCGTACGGGACCGCGCAGCTGGGGCCGGTGTCCGGCCTGATCGCCGGGTGGGGATTCGTGCTCGGCAAGACCGCCTCGACCGCCGCGATGGCGCTCGTCGCCGCGACGTACCTGCTGCCTGTCTCCCTGTCCGGATCAGCCTGGGCCACCCTCGTCGCGCTCCTGCTGCTCGCAGTCGTGACCGGAGTGAACGCGCTCGGAGTGAACCGCACGGTGCAGGTGACCGCGGTGCTCCTCACAGTGGTCCTCGTCGTGCTCATCGTCGTGGTCGGCACGGTCATCGCGCGTGAGGAGTTCAACCTGGGCGTGCTGGCATCGCCGGCTGCGGCAGGGCCCCCGTTCACTCTCATCGGCGTGCTCCAGTCTGCGGGGATCCTGTTCTTCGCGTTCGCCGGCTACGCCCGCATCGCCACACTGGGCGAGGAAGTGCGGGATCCGGCGCGGACGATCCCCCGTGCGATCGTCGTGGCGCTGGGCAGCACGGTCGTCCTGTACGCAGTGCTCGGGCTCGTGCTCCTGGGGAGTCTGGGAGCTCAAGTGCTGGCGGCGACGGATGCCCCGGTGGCGCGGCTGGTCACCGGAGTGCCGATCGTGTCGCTGCTGGCGAGGATCGCCGCGGTCCTCGCAGCGCTCGGAGCGCTCCTGGGCCTGACGGCGGGACTGTCGCGCACGGCCTTCGCGATGGCGCGTGATCACAGCCGGAGCTTCGGGGCGCTCGCCCGCATCCACGAACGGTCCGGTGTGCCGCTGCGCGCACAGGTGCTCACGTCCATCGGCGGAGCACTGCTCATCGTCATCGGCGATCTCACCGTCGCGATCGCGGTGTCGAGCGTGTTCGTCCTCGTCTACTACTTCATCGCGAACAGAGCGGCGCTGACCCAGACGGGGGAGCACCGGCGCTACCCGCGGTGGATGCAGATCGCCGGAATGGTGCTCTGCGCGCTGCTCGCTCTCGTCATGATCCCCGTCTGGTTCTTCTGAGGAGGGAGGGACGATGCTCGCGCTTCTGCTCCGACTGTTCGGACTCCTGCTGGTGGTCGCGCTGTTCGCAGTCGTGGTCGTCATCGGGATCGTTCTGATCCGTCGCAATCGGGAACTGGTCCGACACGGGATCCCCGTGCGCTCGACGGTGGTCCACGTCAGGGCTCAGTCGATCGACTCCACGTTCGTCTACCACCCGACGGTGCGATACGAGCTGCACGGCAGGGTGTGGGAGTCCACACCGTCACTGGGGAAGCACGCCCTGAAGACGAAGGGATTCTGGAAGTCGAGCTGGGCGGGGGAGCAGTTCATCGGGATGCCGTTGGACGTGCACGTCGATCCGGAGAATCCCGTGGTCTCCACGGTGCCCGGGCAGAGCCGCCTGGGGATCCTGCTCGTCGTCGTCGGATCCGTCTTCGGTGGTCTCACCCTGCTGTTCGGGTTCATCGGAGTGCTGATCGGCCTCGTGCGCTGACATGAGCTCGTGCGCTGAGGTGAGGAGTTTGCGACCCTGAACGTATGGGAGCGCGACCGCCCGGTGATGACACATCCGATACGACGAGGACCCTGCGCGACGAGATCGTGGGACCCCCTCGTCCGAGCAGGCGGGCTCAGTTCTGCGCGGTCGCCTTCGGGGCGCTGCTCGTCGCCAGTCTTGTCATCACGGCACTGACGGATGTCGAAGTGTCACCGGGACTGATGCTGACGAATGCCGGGCTCATGGTCCTGTGCGGGTTCGCGGAGCTGCTCGACCCGCGGCAGCGCCGGTTCGTCATCGCCCTGCGCCTCGCCGGGGCGGGAGTTTCTGTGCTCGGGCTCGTGCTGCTGCTCCTCTGATCCGGCCCGACACGCGCGCAGCACGCGTGTCTCAGCGCTCGTGTCTCAGTGCTCGTGGCCCGTGCCCTGGAGCGCGTCGAGCGCCTCCTGCTCGGACACGTCGACGGTGAAGTGTCCCATCATGCCGTCGTCCTCGTGGAGCATGAGGTGGCAGTGGAACATGTACGGCAGCTGCGAATGGTCGTCCTCGTGTGCGGGGAAGGCCACAGCGATGCGCACGTCGCGCTGTGGAGGCGTGTAGATCGTGTCCTTCCAACCGGCCATCTCAGGGGGTGGTGGATCTCCGCTGATGTCCAGGATCCTGAACTGCGCGTTGTGTATGTGGAAGTTGTGCGGTGACGAATCGAGGTTGCTCACCTGCCAGACCTCGGGCTGGTGCGACGACGACACCAGATCGATGCGGTCCATGTCCATCGACCGGCCGTTGATCTGACGGCCGCGCAGCGTCATCTGCCGCTCCTGCCCGCCGGAGACCGGTTCCGGGACCTCGACCAGCTGCGCCGGCAGCCCGAGGTCCGCGATCGATGCGGGTCCACCGGCGTCGTTCGAACCACCAGAGCCGCCCGAATCATCGGCGCCGACCTCCCTGCTGCCTGCGTGCTCGAGGCGCAGGATCGTGAACGCATCCTCACCGCCCACAGCCTCGTAGTCGGAGACGTTGCCCAGCTCCGGTTCGGACGATACGAGCGTCACCCCCTCGTCGGGGACCTCGATGAGGACTTCGGCACGTTCCGCCGGCGACAGGCTGATCGATTCGACGTCAGCGGGTTCGGGGAGCAGGCCTCCGTCAGAGCCGATGACTGTGAGCGGTCCACCGCTATCGAGCCGCAACCCGTAGGAGCGTGCCTGCGAACCGTTGAGGAGCCTGAGTCGCAGCACCCGCTTCTCTGTCGTGTGGACGGCTCCGACCACGCCGTTCGTCACGACGGTGCGGCCCAGCAGCCCCACCTCCGAATTGAAGTTGTGGCCCAGCAGTTCGCCGTCCTCGGTGATCCGCATGTCCTGGATGATGACCGGGAGGTCATCGACCCCGTACTCGTGGGGCAGTGCGGCGAGGACGTCTGCGGAAGGCGAGGGGGCCTCGGCGGCTGAGGGGACGGCATCCCCTGAGACGGTTCCCGGCTCATGACCGTCCGCGTCGTCCAGGATCAGCATCCCGGCGAGGCCGCGGCGCACCTGCTGGGCCGTCGCCTCGTGCGGATGCGGGTGGTACCAGAGCGTGGTCGCAGGCTGGTCGGGGGTGAAGGCGACGGAGCGCGTCTCGCCGGGCTGGATCGGGTCGTGGGGCCCGCCGTCGGCATGTGCGGGGACGAGCATGCCGTGCCAGTGGACGGTCGTCTCCTCGTCCGTGTCGTTCGTGATGACGGCTTCGATCGGGCGGCCCCGCTGCATGCGGATGGTCGGGCCCAGGTACGTCTGCCCGTTGTATCCCCACGTGTCGGAGGCGACGTCCGGCAGGAACTCCGTCGTCCCCCGACCGGCGGTGAGTGCGAAGCGGCCGTCGGCGTCCGGCTCGAGGAGCGGGGGGATGGGGAGGGGACTGCCCGCGTCGGTGACCGGCACCTCGGCCTCGCGGGAGCAGGAGGCGAGGACGGGAGCGAGTGCGGCGACGCTCAGCAGCGCTCCGCCGGCCCGCAGCAGGCCCCGGCGATCCAGGGACAGGCGCAGATCGCCTGGGGAAGGGACCCGAGAGCCCGGTCGCGAGGTTCGGGGGCCCCGGCTGCGAGGGGGGTGGGATGCGGGCATGTGCATGATTGTCCCGGTCCGTGCCGTGGTCTTGCTGAGCGTTGCTGTCGGTGAGACGGCGCCGACCGGTGGGCAGACGATTCGTGGACGGCGAAGTCGCTGGTGGGGCGAGCACGTCCCGTCCGTCCGTTGTGGTGCACCTCACGCGCGCGTAGGCTGGATGACCACGTCGACGGCGATGATGGCCTCGTCGACGTCCGTGCCGAGGAGGAGCCATGACCGTCCACGCAGCAGCAATCGAAGCCGCCCCCGCGATCGAGGGGGAGGACTTCTCCCGGGTTGCCTTCACGCAGGATGCGGTCGACCTGCTGGTCCGACTCATCGACCGCAACGGTCCCGTCATGTTCCACCAGTCGGGTGGATGCTGCGATGGCTCGTCGCCGATGTGCTACCCCGCAGGGGACTTCCTCACCGGGGACGCGGACATCCTTCTGGGCGTGTTCGAGGTGCCGGTGGCGGACGGGCAGAACAGCGAAGTCGAGTTCTGGATGTCCGTGGAGCAGTTCGAGTACTGGAAGCACACCCATCTCACGATCGACGTCGTGGACGGGCGCGGATCCGGCTTCAGCCTCGAAGGGCCCGAGGGCAAGCGCTTCCTCACCCGATCACGGCTGTTCTGATGAGCAGCGCTGTTCGGATGAGTCGCGACTGTTCGAGTGAGCTGTCCGTGTGAGTGCATCCGTTCCGCTCAGAGCGGATGAGCGTTCCCGGGACAGGCGGAGCGCTCTAGGCTGACGTCATGGACAGGACCCCCGTACCCCTGCTGCGCGACGTGATCGGGCGTCTTCTGCGCGTGCGCCGGATCGCCCTGGGGCTCACCCTCGCTGATGTCGCGGATCGCGCCGGCATCTCCACCCAGTACCTGTCTGAAGTGGAGAGGGGCCTCAAGGACGCGTCGTCGGAGATGGTCGCGGCTATCGCGGGAGCGTTGGGGATGCAGCTCCACGAGGTCCTCGTCCTCTCATCGCGTCTCGTCGCACCTGTCGATGACGAGCGGGTGCGCGCTGTCAGCGGTGGGACGCCCACGACTCTGTCCCTCTCGTCGCCCCTCTCTTCAGCACCGTCGCTCTCCACTGCGCTGGCGTCCTCTTCTTTGATGCGCGGGGACGTCGTCCTCGCCGCTTGATCGTGGCCAGCAGCTGACTTCATGCCGCATTCGTCGCCGCCCGAGGGTCCGGCCGGCGGCTCACGACACCGTCGACCAGCCCGAACTCGACCGCATCTGCCGCTGTGAGCACCAGGTCCCGATCGAGGTCCTCCCGCAGCTGGACGCGGCTGCGGCCCGTGTGCCGCGTGAGGATCTCCTCGATCTCGTCGCGCTGTCGCACCACTTCGTCCGCGGCGAGAATGAGGTCCGGGATGGTGGCCCGTCCGCCGTCGGTCTTCGGCTGGCTCAGGACGACGCGTGCGTGGGGGAGGACCGTCCGCTGACCGGCCTCCCCCGCAGCCAGCAGCACCGCGGCGTCTGCGGCGGCCTGTCCGATGCACATCGTCGCCACCGGAGCGCGGACGTACTGCATCGTGTCGTAGATGCCGGTCATCGCGGTGAGCGAACCGCCTGGTGAGTTGATGTACAGGCTGATGGGCAGCTCCGGGCTCGCCGCCTCGAGGTGGAGCAACTGTGCGATGACGGCGTTCGCGACGCCGTCGTCGATTGCTGTGCCGATGTAGACGATGCGGCTGGAGAGCAGGTGGCTGTAGACGTCGACGATGCGCTCGCCGCGGGAATCGCGGGACACGACGTTCGGGATCGTGTACTGACTCATCGTTCGTTCCCTTCGGAGAGGTGGGCGGTGCTGGTGGTTGCTGCGGCCTCGGCGGCGATGCCCAGTGGCGCCCGCGAGGGTGTGACGATCTGGGACGGGTCCGTGACGAGCGCGTCGACGAGGCCGTAGTCGACGGCCTGCTGGGCGGAGAACCAGCGATCGCGCAGAGAGTCGGCGAAGACGCGGTCATAGGTCTGCCCGCTCATCGCAGCGATCCTGCCCAGGACGGTGTCGCGGACGGAACGCAGATCGTCGGCCTGGAGTTCGACGTCGGCGGCGCTCCCGCCGATCCCCGACGACCCCTGATGGAGGAGGACCCGCGCGTGGGGCAGCGCGAGTCGCTTCCCCGGAGTGCCGGCGGAGAGGACGAACTGTCCGGCGGACGCCGCCCACCCGAATGCGACAGTGACCACGTCGTTCGGCAGCAGCGCGACGGTGTCCGCGATCGCGAGCATCATCGGCACGGATCCGCCTGGTGAGTTGACCCAGAGGTGGATGTCGGCGCGGGGGTCCTCGTCGCTCAGCAGGGTGAGACGCGCGATGATCTCCATCCCCGTGTCGTCGTTCAGCTCGCCGTTGAAGGAGACGATTCGGCGGGCGTGGAGCATGTATTGATAGCGATCCGCCCCGTCGGGTCGGCGTGTGGAGTCGGTGTCGAAGGCCTGTGGCGTGTCATGTGGCGTATGCGGGGCATGTGGTGTGTGCATGCCCTCAAGAGTGGTGGGAGCTGCGGCGCAGTGGAAGATGGATCCGCCCTGAGCGGAGCCGTCCCGCTGCGGGCGGGAGGGATCTGCTCAGGGCGGATCAGCTGTGTGGAGAGGTCGCCTCGGGCTACGCCGAAGTTCGTCGTGGAGTGCACCGGCGAAGCTGCTCAGTCCAGCGCGGACAGCTCCTGCCAGTCCTCCCACGAGTACACCCAGTCGGAGATGTCGCTGTGCTCCGTGTTGAGGTCGACGGACGAGCCGGTGATCTCGACGGGATCCCCGTAGAGCGCCATGTCGTAGTACTCCTTCGCACGCTCCGTCGACAGGTTGATGCAGCCGTGGGACACATTCGCACTGCCCTGGACGCCCACGGACCACGGAGCGGCATGGATGAACTCGCCGTTGTTGTGGATGCGGACGGCCCAGCTGACATCTGTCTCGTAGTCCCAGCGCTCTGACGTCATCGTGTAGAACTCGTGCTTCGCCATGACGACGTGAGTGCCGTTGTAGGACGGGGCCTGGGCGGATCCGAGTGATGTCGGCCAGTCGGCGATCTGCTCGCCGTCCCGCTCGATCGTCATGCGGTGCGACTGGGCATCTGCGACGACCCGCTGGTCACGGCCGACGTCGAATGACAGCTCGACGTCTTCCTTCCCGTACCAGCGAGGTGAGTACTCGACGCCCTCCAGCGGGAGGCTCACGTCGACGCTCACATCGGCGGGCCAGAACTCCTCAGGGCGGTAGTGGACGCGGCTGATGCCGTCAGCCGTGTCGTAGAGCCAGCCCCACGAGCCCTCGACGTCGACCGGTTCTCCGTCAGCGTCGGTGACCGTCACGCTGAGGCGCGCTTCGATCGCCGCCCGTGCGTCCTCGGGGATCGTCGAGTTGAACGCCACCGCGACCGGTGCGCCTACGCCCACCGTCTGGTCATCTGCGATGGCGGTGTTGGCCGTGAGCTCCTCCTGGGCCGTCGTGACCGGTGTCGTGACGGTGCCGGTCGCGGTGTGCTCGTCGCCATCAGGAGCGACGGTGGTCGCCTCCCACGCGTACGTCGCGCCGGTCACGAGTGCCGTCGAGGATTTCCATTCCGGGCCCTGCGAGTCGGTGGCTGCGCCGGCGTCCTCGTCTTCGGCGGCCTCGTCCTCGGCGTCCTCGACATCCATGAGTCCGTGGGACGGCTCGGTCGTGCCGCCGGCCATCGCCTGCTCGGAGGTGCCCTCTGAGGCGGCCTCGTCGTCGACTTCGTCTGAGTCGTCGTCGGCGTCGAAGGTCCCCGTGTCCACTGGGACAGTGGCGTGGTCGGCGTCGGTGAGCCGCACCTCGGCGAACTCGCCGCCCTCGACCGCAAGGACGAGCTCCTCGCCGGCTGCAATCGTCACGGAGTCGGCGGGGTCCGTCGCGTCTGTCGCCGCGCCCGTCGGAGACGTCGTCTCGTCCGACTCGTCGGCGGCGCCTTCGACCGCTGAGTCCTGGCCTGCCGCCGCAGTGTCATCCTCGAGGGGTTCGTTCACCACGGTCACGGTGGGTGCGGGGTCGGTCTGTGTCGTGCTCTCGTCGGACGTCGGGTCTGCCTGGGTCGTCGGATCCACCGTGCACGCGGAGAGGACGAGGGCGGCAAGCCCCGCGGTGGCGACAGCAGAGAGGGCACGACGACGCACGGAAACCTCCGAAAGGTAAAGGGACTGCGAAGATCGTACGTTGCGTCCCGGAGGCATTCCTGGGTATTGCGTGACCGCGGGGGCGATCCCGCGGAGTGCCGACGTTGCAGATGTGCAACCGGCGCCGCGGGATGTTCTCTGACCTGCGGCGATGCAGTGCTCGAAGCTCGTTCCGTGTTGCCGAATCGTAACCGGGTCTGCGTGATCAGAATGAACGGAATCGGTGGGACGCGCGCCGTCCAGGGTGTGCCGCTGCGCCTGGCGGTGGTCGTCCGCACCTCGATTTCTCCTGAGCGTGCGAGTCCGGTAGAGTCATCTGCGGAGGATTCGCCTAGCGGCCTATGGCGCACGCCTGGAACGCGTGTTGGGTTAACGCCCTCAGGGGTTCAAATCCCCTATCCTCCGCAGCGAGAAGCCCCCGGTTCGCCGGGGGCTTCTTCACATTCACCGAAGGTGTGCGGTACCACGTACTTCGTCTTAGCATCGAAATGTCCGATTTTGACACCTCCGTGAGCCCCCGATAGCTTCGAGGTGTGGCAGACGTCACCAGCATCCCGAAGGATTGAGAGGTCTCCTGTGAGGAGCATCAAGCGGAAGTACCTGACTGCAGCGACTGCCGGAGCTGCGGTCCTGGCCCTGGGCCTCACCGCCTGCGGAGGTAGTGACGAGGGCGGCGACGAGGGTCTCGCGGACAGCTACGTCGTCGCGTCGGACACGTCGTTCGTGCCGTTCGCCTTCGACGAGGATGGTGAGTACGTCGGCTTCGACATGGACATCATCAACGCCCTTGCTGATCGCGTGGGCTTTGAAGTTGAGCTGGAGACGACGAACTTCGACGGCATCATCCCCGGTCTGCAGACGGGGTCGTTCGACATCGCCATCGCCGGCATCGGCATCACCGAAGAGCGTGCCGAGGTCATCGACTACACGAGCCCCTACTACATGTCCGGACTCCGCATCGCCGTTCCGATCGACAATGATGAGATCGAGGACGTTGCGGATCTCGAAGGGCTCGACATCGCGACCCGGTTGGGCTCCACCAGTGCCGCCTATATCGAGGAGAACATCTCCGACGCCACGGCGAACACGTACGAGCAGCTCGACCAGGCGTACCTGTCGGTGGAGGGCGGCGGTTCCGACGCGATCCTCTATGACGCGCCGAACGTCGAGTACTACGTCGAGACGGCCGGCGAAGACAGCCTGAAAGTGACCGGTGACCTGTTCGAGGCGGAGAACTACGGCATCGCGGTGGCTCAGGGCAACGAAGAGCTCGTCGGAGCGATGAACGACGCTCTGGCCGAGATCATCGACGACGGCACCTACGCCGAAATCCACTCAGAGTGGTTCGGTGGTGAGCCGGACTGGCTGGACGAGCTGGCTGCCGCGGCGGACTGACTCCCAACCGACTCTCCATGCGTTCCATGAGGCGGGCACTCGGCGGATGCCCGCCTCATGGCGGAAGGCGTTCTGAATATGCAGAAGCTGCTGGGCTTCAACTGGGCCGGCGTCATCGATTTCGTGCCGGCGCTGATGACCGGGCTCTACTACACGCTGCTGATCAGTGTGGTGGGCCTGGCGATCGGCTTCGTGCTTGGCGCGTTCGTCGGCCTGGGCCGGATCAGCCGTTTCAAAGTGGTCTACTGGATCTCCACGTTCTACATCGAGGTCATCCGCGGCACGCCCGTGCTGGTTCAGGCCATCTGGATCTACTTCGCACTCCCGCTCATCATCCAATACACGCTGCCCTCCGTGACCGCGGGCATCATCGTCATCGGACTGAACTCGGGTGCCTACATCGCAGAGATCGTCCGTGGTGCGGTCCAGTCGATCGAGAAGGGACAGTCGGAGGCCGGCCGTTCGCTGGGGATGAGCCGTCGGACCACGATGCTCCACGTCATCTGGCCCCAGGCGTTCAAGCGGATGATCCCACCGCTCGGTAATCAGTTCATCATCAGCATCAAGGACACCTCGCTGCTGTCGGTGATCCTTGTGCCTGAGCTGATCTTCCAGGGTCGATTGATCGCCGCCAACCATTTCAACGCGGTGGAGATCTACTCCGCCGTCGCGGTCTTCTACTTGGCGATCACGCTGACTCTGTCAGGTGTCCTGAGGATCATCGAGAAGCGTTTGGAGAGTCGCGCATGATCATCGAGGTCAGTGACCTGCACAAGTCCTTCGGCAAAAACGAAGTGCTCGCCGGCATCGATTGCAGTGTCGACGAGTCCGAAGTGGTCTGCGTGATCGGTCCGTCCGGTTCCGGCAAGAGCACCTTACTGCGGTGCCTGAATCTGCTGGAGGAGATCACCAGCGGCGAGGTCGTCATCGACGGCAGCAGTCTGACGGATCGACGCATTCGGATCGACGATGTCCGTGCGGAGATCGGGATGGTCTTCCAGCAGTTCAACCTCTTCCCCCATAAGACCGTCATCGAGAACATCATGCTCGCTCCGATGAAGGTGCGAGATCTCAACCGCGAGAGTGCGCGTGCGCGGGGGAAGGCACTGCTGGAGAAGGTCGGTCTTGCCGAGAAGGAAAACGCCTATCCCGGCAGCCTCTCCGGAGGGCAGCAGCAGAGAGTGGCGATCGCCCGGGCGCTAGCGATGGAGCCGAAGATCATGCTCTTCGACGAGCCGACGTCTTCCCTCGACCCCGAACTCGTCGGTGAGGTCCTCGCGGTGATGAAGGACTTGGCGCAGGAGGGCATGACGATGGTCGTGGTCACTCATGAGATGGGATTCGCACGGGAAGTCGGCGACCGGGTCCTATTCCTGGATGGCGGAGTACTCGTGGAGCAGGGGCCTCCGGAGAAGATCTTCGACGACCCGCAGGAAGAGCGGACCCGAGCCTTCCTCAACAAGGTGTTGTGACCTGACGAGGAGCTGGAGACGCTGGGACGCTCAGGAGTTCCGGTTACTCGGCGGCCCGGTCGATATTGCGGCTATGGTGGCTCAGAAGCAGCACGTCGACGTGCTGACGTGGGCCCCCTAGCCGCCTCGCTGAGACCGCCAGAGGCGTATGAGAGGTTGATGAGCAGTGTCGCTGAACTTCGACGAATACCCGCAGAAGCCGCATGGCGGAACACTCGTGGATCAGGTTGTGACCGGTGACCGCCGTGAAGCAGAGATCGAGCGAGCCAGGTCGCTACCGAGTATCCGTGTCGATCTGGAAGCGATCATCACGATCGAGATGATCACGACTGGAGTCCTCTCTCCTCACAAGGGCTTCATGAATGAGGACCAGTACCTTTCCGTCCTGGAGACCGGACGTCTGACAGACGGGCTCGTCTGGCCGGTGCCACTGAGCTTCGCCCCGATCGGTAAGAAGAACGAGGAGATCATCAAGCTGCTGGGCGTCGGTGACGACGTCAGTCTGGTGGATGACCAGAACGAGCCGGTTGCGATCCTCAACATCGAAGACATCTTCACGTACGACCGCGACCACCGTGCGAAGAACCTGTTCGGCACGACGGACCGGGACCACCCGGGTGTGGACTCCATCTATCGGCGGATGGGCAGCACTTCCCTGGGCGGCACCCTCAACCTGCTCAACCGGGTCGATTGGGGCCCGTTCGAGCAGCTGCGGCGCACTCCGAAGGACACGTGGCGGACCTTCTATGAGGAGAAGAAGTATGGTTCCGTCGCTGGGTTCATCACCGGCGCGAACCCGCTGCACCGTGGTCACGAGTACATTCACCGCAATGCGCTCGAGGAGGTCGACGGTCTGTTCCTCCAGCCGTTGGTCGAGCTGGCCAAGCGAGAATATATCCGCCACGAATTCCGGATGCGCGCCTACCAGAACGTGATTGACACCTACTATCCAGCTGACCGCTCTCTCCTGTCGCCCCTGCGGGTCACCTATATCTTCGCGGGCCCGCGGGAAGCGATCCTCCACGCGCTCATCATGAAGAATTATGGATGCACCCACGCGCTCATCGGCCGCGATCACGCCGGAGTGGGCGACTTCTACGACAAGTACGCGGGCCATAATGTCTTCAGCGACTACACCCAGGAAGAACTGGGCATCGACGTGCGCCTGTTCCACGAAGTCTTCTACGACGTACGCGCCGCGACGCACGCGACGGAGCGCACGTCGAACAATGACGACGTCCGCTACCGCCTCAATATCTCTGGCACCGGAGTCCGGGAGCTGCTGCGGTACGGCATCATGCCGCCCAAGGAGATCGTGCGACCGGAGTCGGCAATGGGCGGTGTCCAGGGTGTGCAGCCCAAGGGCATGGACGACAACAACGAGGCCGTCACGCAGCCTGTCGGGAAGATCATCAAGAGCATGTTCCCGTATTACCTCGAGTACAGCGGACTGGGTGGTTCTCCACGCCACGTGCCGCTCAAGGTCGAGGACCTGACTCTGGAAGATCTGGAAGCTGCAGTGCGCGACGTGCGCGAGCATGCGGGTCTCGTCTATGAGGACGTGTACAACGAGTACACCAGCATCCTTGATCGCAATCGTTCGATGCAGCGGGGGTGGAAGGACGAGGCGCGGGACGCGTTCCGTCAGCGGCAGGAGCGCCTCATCGCGGATCTCGAGGTGAAGCTGAAGAGCGCGCCGGACACCGCCTCGGATGAGTTCATGTACCAGGATCGCGCAGAGGTGGAGCGCGAGCTGACGGCAGCCCGGGCGCTGCTGGAGGAGATCCCGATCAACCTCATGCAAGACTCTCTGGATGCCCGCGCGTGGAATCAGACGCCGTATCAGCGCTATCGCGGCGCGGACGAAGAGTAGGAAGAGCAGGCGGAGTGAACAGGAAGTGTGGGCGGCTGCACGACACCTGCCCGCTGCTCTGAACACGCGCAGAGGACCCCCGGGGAGCATCCTGCTCCTCGGGGGTCCTCTGCGCGGTCGTTCCGTTCAGGATCCCGGACGGTTCTCGAGAGCCCCGGTCTCCTCGTATACCGCCCATGCGTACTCGTCGAAGTCGGCTTCCCGGTCGACCCATTCGTTGATGGTTTCCATGTCGCCGCCGTCCTCGTAGCCGAGCTCTCCGATCTTCGTGGTCCACTCCTCTTCCAGATCAGCGATCTGCGTGAGCGTCGCGTCATCGATCGTTCCGTTGTCGATGGCCTCCTGCTGGAGGGTGGGGATGTATTCGGCGAGCTGCTCCTGCCAGGCGTCGTCGAACTCATTGATCGTGCCGTCGACGGAGTGGAGGTCGTCGATGTGTTGGGCGTTGGAGTTGATGTACCCCTGGACGTCCGAGGCGAGCGACATCGCAGAGCTGTCCGCGATGATCTGCTGGTAGGCGAGCGGCAGATCCGTGAACGTCGATCCGGCCATGTATGTGGCGGGGAACCGCGGCCAGTTCGCCTGCGTCGAGTACGTCAGGTGCGGTGCTGCCTCGTAGACGCCGCTGATGTCCTTCGCGGACATGGGTGAGAGGTCGCAGTCGATCGTCCCCCGCTGCATCGCCTCGAACGCCTCGGTGAACTCCATGCTCGTGGGCACTGCGCCGAAGTGGGTGGCCGCTGACTGCTGCGAAGCCGCGCCGATCCGCACCTGCTTGTTCTCGAAGTCCTCCGCCGTCGCGATCTCCGAGTTGCAGTTGAGCGAGTAGGCGCCGGATGTGATGAAGGGGGCGAGCGGGGTGACGCCCTCGTCCTCGAAGCGCTGGAGGTGGCCCTCGTTGCTCCACCCGATCGCACTGCCGACCGCGTAGGCCGTCATCTCACCGACCTGGGGTGAATAGCCGACGCTGGCGAGTGCCGTGCCGATGTCCGTCGCCTCGGGGAAGCGCTGGGGCTCGTAGCCGAGCAGGTGGTACGAGATGTCGACGCGACCGTCCTGGAGCGCGTCGACGACCTCTGGGTAGCCCGCGATGCTCATGCCCCAGGCGATGTCGACGGTGATCTTCCCGCCGGATCGCTCCTCGACCTCCTCTTTGAACTCGAGCGCCTGTTCGCCGCTCGTGGAGATCTCGGACGGTGAACCGCTCTGGAACGTGAGCGTGACGGGCTCGAGGTCGGCGATCGCCGCATCGACGTCTTCCTGGGAGGCGTCGTACTCGAAGCCGGAGTCCGCTCCTGCGGCCTGCCCGGGGCCCTCGCCGCCCGCTCCGCCGGCGCAGCCTGCGAGCAGGACCAGGGCGGAGGCGGCGGCGCCGATTCCTGTGAGTCGTTTCCCAGAGATGGGAAGGATGGATCGCGTCATCTGCGGCTCCTCGATGGGTGAGCTGGACTGGCGCATCGACGGTCTTGGCGCATCACTGCGACCGCGCGTCGGGCGGTCTTCGCCGAGTCGCCGTTGACACCGACGAAGACTGATTCTGAGCGTAGTGCGAAAGTGTGTGTTGTGCGTCACGTTCGGGTAACGATTGAACGCTCGACCAGCGGTAGTCGCTTGGGCGGGCTGGCGGGCTCTGCTCCGCGCACACGGTTGCCCATTGGTCGTCCTGAGAGCGCCCATGTCCTGCCGCGATGATCGGGTGGACAATGGGGGCATGGACCTGTGGACTGAGTCTTCGGGGTTGGAGCTGGGCTACCTGGCTCTTGCGTTCGTGCTGTGCGCGTTCATCGGGATCGAGCGGCAGGTGCGCCAGAAGGCTGCGGGGTTCCGCACGCACGTGCTCGTCGGTACGGGTTCAGCGGGCTTCACCCTGGTGTCCAGCTTCGGCTTCGCCCACGTGCTGGGGGATGATGTCACTCTCGACCCGTCGCGCATCGCGGCGCAGATCGTCACGGGGATCGGCTTCCTGGGCGCCGGAGTCATCTTCACGCGCCGCGACGCGGTGCGGGGCCTCACCACTGCGGCGACGATCTGGGTCTCCGCGGCCGTCGGCATGGCGGCGGGCGCGGGCATGGTGTCGCTGGCGGTCGGCCTCACCGTGGCCCATCTCTTCGCGCTGGTGGTCATGGGGCCCATCGTCGCGAAGATCCCGACGCGCGACACGAATCGGGTGCTGCGGATCGTCTACGCCGATGGTGAAGGTGTGCTCCGCCGACTCCTCGCCGAGGCGACGGAGGTCGGCTTCTCCGCCTTCATCCTGTCAACCCGTCGGCTGGACCAGACGGATCTGGTCCAGCTCGACGTGCGCTTCAAGGGGCGCATGCCGTTGCGGGACCTCGTGCCGCACCTCCACGAGGTGGACGGAGTGCGCTCCATCCATGTCCAGCGGGACACGGATGACGAGGAGGAGGATTCGCGGACCTAGACGAGGATTCGCGGGCCTGGCGGCGCAGGATGTCGCGGGCGCGCTGGGTGCGGACGCGTCTCCTCGGTCCCTCGGTTCGTTTCGCAGGGCTGTCGGGCCGGTTTCACAGAGTCGCCCGACCGCATCCACAGGTTGGCCGACCCGTATCACGCTTTTGGTGGCCGCCAGATGTCATCCCTGCGACTCTCTGCGTCGAATCCACCGGCTGCGAATATCGCCTGGCCGGAGCCCACGGCGTTGATGCCGGATTCTGCGCCGGTGACGACGATGCTGCGGTTCAAGGCCGCCTGAACGGCATGGGCGCGTGCGGTGGTGCCTGCGTTTTCGGGGGCTGGGGAAGTGCGCGCGGAAGTTATGTCCGCGCCTTCGAATAGTATGTAGAACATCAATAAAGATGATCTGTCACTCACCGTGAACGGTGAGATGAACGATCCACGGTGGCTGTGTTCTGCAGGGTGGTTGAGGCTTCGAGGGGGAGGCGAGGGGCGATGACGGAGGATCTTGCTCGTGGTCGGCTCCGTGACGAGCCCGAGGGCGGTCCCGCCCAGCTGCTGACAGTGGCTGATGTGCGCGCCGCGATCGGGCGGGTGGCTTCGGGCGAGTTCGGGGTCACGGGCCCGTTCTCATGGTCGTTCGGCTCCCAGCCAGCGGCGGAGGCTACGGCCGGTGCGCAGGAGTCTGCACGTCACCCACAGCCTGATGGAGGAACCGAGGGCACAGAGGACTCGGGCCGTGCCGAGGCGTCAGAGGGCCCCGAGGCCGCGGTCTCGTCTGTTGGTCTGCTGGGTGAGTGGTCGCACACAGCCGAGGTCGTCGGACGGTTGCGTGCGGTGGAGACCGCCCAGCTCGCGGCATTCCTCCTGAATCGGGTGCTGAATCGGAAGGGTGGGGAGGGGGAGCTGGAGACGTTCCTCACCGCCCCGGAACCCAAGCAACCAGAGAACAATGCGACACAAGCACAGGCTCCCGAAGACCCTCCTGCCGGTTCTGCGTTTGCCGCTGGTTCCTATGACGATCCGCGGATCTCGACGCGTGCCCGTGAGCTGCTGGCCAGTGAGGACATGATCGTGGTCGCGGCGAAGCTGCGCACCAAGGTGGAGACAGCACGGAGAGTCTCGGCTCGGGCGATTGTGGAGTTCATCGGTCTGCACAACCTGCTGTCCTCCGTCGTAGCAGGCCGGCTGTCAACCGAGCGAGTGGAGCGTCTGCATTTCCGCATCGATGACGCCCTTCTTCCCTTGTCAGAGATCCAGGCTCTGGATGGGTTCTTGGATGGGTTGGATGCGGGGTTGTCGTTGGATCAGTTCGAGAAGCAGGCCAGGATGCGGATCCGCATCCTGGACCCGGTGGCTGCTGATCCTGATGCGGCGCGGAAGAAGCGGTGTGTGCGGATCGAGCGGCGTGATGATGACACGGCGGTGTTGGAGATGATCGGTCCGATCGGTGTGATCGAGGCGCTGTTCCAACGGCTGCGTGCAATGGCCAGAGCGATTCGCAGGCAGGAGATCGGTGCGCTCGGGCTGATGAAGGATGGGCAGGACCTGGATGCGAAGGACCTGGCCGGACGACTTCTGGATGATCGTCGAGTCGCGGAGCTGATGTTCGACCTGCTCGCCGGCTCTCGTCCGCAGACGCAGGTCCGTGTCGGCCCGAAGACCGGTGCCGGAGATGGGGCTGATCTTCCTGAGGGCTCGTTCATCGATGTTCTGTGTCCGACGGATGGGGATTGGTTGCGGAAGCAGGCGCAGGTGACGATCACGGTGCCGGTCTCGACGGTGTTGTCGGTGGATGAGCGGCCGGGGCGGGTGAATGGGGATGTGCCGGTCTCTGCGGAGTTCTGCAGGGATGCGGCGGGGCATGCGACGTCGTGGTTTCGGGTGTTGACGGATCCGGCGACGAGCATTGTGACGGATCATGTGGCGCAGACGTATGAGCCGACGGCTGCGATGCGGCGGACGGTGCGTGCGAAGTGGCGCACCTGCACAGTGCCCGGCTGCAGTTATCCGGCGGGGTGGTGTGAGATCGAGCATTGCTGCAGGTTCTCGAAGATCGATCCCGCCTCGGGTGGGTTGACGGTGATGGAGAACCTGCATGCGATGTGTAAGCACCATCATGAGTTGAAGACTCAGGGCGTCATCCGGTTGCAGCGTTTGGGGCGGAATGAAGTGGCGTGGGTGCTGCCGATGGGGCAGACCGCGTCGACGTCTCCGCCGCCGTTGGCGGCGGGGTTGGATCCTCCTGATCCGGGGGTGTTGGTGGCGCGGGCGGAGTTGTTGGATCGGGCGCCAGTGGGGGAGGACTTCGAGGGCCCGGACTTGTTCACCACGGTTCAAGCACCGGAGGAATCTGAGACGTCCGACGTGCCCGACGTGCCCGGCGAGGTGCCACCCCCGTTCTGACGTCCAGGGCAGGGGTGGGCCCTCAGTCGAAGTAGCTCGGCACGTCGATCGCCCCACCGGTCCTGTCGAACTCCTCCGCGACAGCCGCGGCGAGCTCGTCGTCGTGGAGTACGTCCAGGAGTGTTGCCGCGAGGCCGTATGCACCGTCTGCCGCTGCCGCTCTCGCAAGGTCCGACGTCGCGGCATCCGCGAACTCTCGAGTGTGCAGGGCGACCGCCGAATCGCTGATCTTGATGAGGGGGTGCATCCCCGGGAGCCTGTGACTCACGTTCCCGAAGTCCGTCGACGCAGCGAGAGTCTCGGATACGACTCCTCGCGGCAGCGGATCACGGCCACGGCCGCGCTGTGCCTCCACCCACCTGCCGGTGAGTGCCTCGTTCGAGCGGACGGAGAGTGACGGAGGGTGCTCATCCCACCTGATCGTCACACCGCACCCGGTCATGAGAGCGGCCCCGCGGGCCACATCGTCGACCCGGGAGGAGAGGTCGCGCAGCGTCTCCGGGGCAGGGGAACGCACGTACATCTCGACGCGCGCGAGGTCGGGGATGACACTGGCTCTGTCACCGCCCGACGTGATCACTGCATGGATCCGGTCGGTGGGCGGCATCTGCTGACGCAGGAGGCCCAGCCCCTGATACATGAGGGAAGCGGCATCGAGCGCATTGCGCCCCATGAACGGCTGCGCGGACGCATGGGCGGTATGACCGTGGAAGTCGACGGTGAGAGTGCGCCTGCCCAGCCACAGCTGGTCGGCGAGGTCATGGCCGTACCCATGTGCCATGACGGCGACATCGATCTCGTCGAACGCACCCTCCTGCGCCATGTGTTCCTTGCCGGTATGGCCCTCCTCAGCCGGCGTTCCGAGGAACACCACACGACCGGGAACGGCCTCCGGGTCCTCGTCGGCCAGCATCTTCAACCCCAGGAACCCGCCGAGGCCCATGACGGCGATGACATTGTGCCCGCACCCGTGACCTATCTCGGGCAGCGCGTCGTACTCGGAGAGCACAGCGACGACCGGAGGCTTTGCTCCGATCGCATGCGTTGCTCTCGCATTCCCGGAGGTGGCAGAGGCACACGGGTTGATCTCGGCGCGGATCGCCGTCTCCAGTCCATGGACACCCAACTGCGCCTCGACTCCGTGGCGAGCGAGGACATCGACGATCGCCCGCGCGGACCGGTGCTCCTGGAACGCGGTCTCCGGATGCTCCGCCAGATCGAGCATGAGATCCACGAGTTCGGCGCGCACGGACTCGATGTGTGCTTCGAGCCGTGCGTGCAGGTCGGAGCTCGCCCCGGTGAACTCTGAACCCGGATGGTGAGCCGTCGCCTGTGCTGCATCGGTGTCCGCCTGCAGCCTCTCGAGGAAGTGCGTCGACGGAGCGACGGGGCTCGCAGGCGGGACGGGATCGGAGAAGTCCCGCGACGCTCGTGGAGGTCCTGCAGTCATGCAGCTCACGGTATCGGTCGACGGCAAGTGGCTGCAGCGCTCATCGAGCTCGTTCCGCCGAACACCCACGCGCGACGGCGGCGCAGAACACCTACGCGCGACGGTGGAAGCGGAGCCCTCGCGGTGTGACGGACAGGCCAGCATCCTGCAGCGCCGTCGACCAGGGATGCCGGTAGGTGGAGACCCCGTCGATGGTCTCCAGCGTGAGATCGGCGGCACCGGAGCGTCGGAGGAAGGCCACGAGTGCCTCCGCGTGCTGTCGCGTCTCGTCGGTGATGGAATCGTTCGCCGCGTCTGCCGTGCGTGCCGTGTCCGGAGCGTCTGCCTCCGCCCGTGGCGTCCGTGCCTCGTCGGCACTCGCGAACGTGAGGAGGGTGCGGCCGCCGCGTGAGAGCCACGCGCGCACCTCCCCGTCGTCCAGCACGACGAGTGCTCCCGCTGACCTCGACGGACGCGTAACACCGGGACCGTCCGGCCGGCTGCCCTCGCCTGTTCCCGGTGGCCAGGGCAGCATCCGACCGTACGGATTCGCGGGATCGACGGCGGAGACGACGACGGGACCGCCCGAGGGTGCTGCGCCCGCTGGACTCGGTGGAAGCACTGAACCCGCAGACCGCACTGAACCCACGGCGCTCGACGACGCGAGGTCGCGGAGCCGATCCACCGTGGACGGTTCCGCGAACTGTGCTCCACCGAGGCCGTCGACGAAGTGACCGCGGACCACATGACCTGCCTCCTCCAGGCGTGCGCAGATGCGGTGGACGACGGAGAATCCGCCGGGAACGGCCTCGGCGACGGCGGCGTCGCGGCTGACTACACCGTAGCGATCGAGCAGCGCTTCGACCAGGCCGAGCGCCCTCTCCGTCGGCCCCATCCGGTCGACGGCCGCAGCGGTCCAGCGGCCTCGCACGCGGGGGTCGGGCATGTCCACCGCAGTCGGCGCCAGTGACCGGTACGCCGACCCATACGACGAGCCGAACAGCTCGCTGTCTGCCCCCACCTCCCGGAGTCGCGGCCTCCGCCCGGTGCCGCGGGTCCGGCCCGAGCGACCCCGCGACCGCCGGTTGGCAGAACCGGCGGAACCACCGGCTCTGAGCCCCCGCACGCTGCGCTCCCGGCCCCCTGCAGGCGCCGCGTCCGCCGCGCCCCGCACGGGTGCGAGGGAATCCGTCGTCACGAGACCTCGGCGGGCCAGCCCCCACAGTGCCGTGCGCAACCCGTCGGGGGTCGGGGGCACGGCTGGCGAATGGGCCGGAGGTGGGGCCGGCGACTGCGCGGTCGCTCGCGCGCTGATCTCCTCGGCCGTCCAGGCACCGCCGGCGGCGAGGACGTCGAGGATGGCCCTTTGCAGCTCTGACAGGTCGGAGCCGTCGTCTGCGTGAAGGGATTCGTCCGCCAGTTCAGCGAGGGGCAGAGCGATGAGCGGATCCGGCACCGTGTCAGCGGATGCATCGGCAGGTGTCCAGACGACCTCGCGGGCGGCGACGAGGTCGTCCAGCAGATGAGGCGAGAAGTCCCCGACGCGGGCGGTGAGGATCTGAGATTCCCACAGAGAGGCGGGCAGCGCGGCACCGGACAGCTGCTCGAGTGCGCGGACCAGTCCCGAGGTCCCGTGCCTCCGCCCGCCGAGAGCATGCCGTTCCGCGAGCAGCCGTGCGTAGGCGCGGGCAGGCACCGGACGCGTGGCCGCGCGCGCTGCCTGGAGTCCCCGCCGCCGCACGCGGGCGAAGACGTCCGTGTGCATCCACCCGGATGCGGTCGCGATGAGGACGCCCTCGCCGTCCAGTCGCTCGAGGAGGGGGAGGACGAGTGCGTGCCCCACTGCGAACCGCTCCGCGAGGTCGTCCGCCGTGACGACTCCGCAGGTGCGAGCACGGCGCACGACCAGGTCGCGCAGGGGATCGGGACCGGAGTCCAGATGCTCGTCGGGGATCTTCCGATCCGAGCGATCCTGCTGACCCGCTCCCGTCGCCGAGGTGCCCATACGCACTGCTGAGGGGCCCATGACAGCGCGCAGCCTGCCGGCGTCCTCGACCGCGGCCCACAGCGGAGTCGCGCCGGACGTCCGTGATGCGACGACTGCGCGGCCCGCCGCCGCCAGCGCGTCGAGCGCCTCCGCGGATTCCTCCGCCACCGCGTCAGTGTGTGCCGGGCCCGAGGTCTTCGCCCGAGCTGCGTTCTCCGGCTTGCCTGTGTCCTCCGACCGGTCTGTGTCCTCCGACCGGGCGTCAACCTCCCACCGGGCAGCGACCTCGGCGGCGGTCAGGGGTCCGAGTTCGCGCAGGAGGTCCGCGACGCCCTCCACGCCACGGGCGCGTCTGCCGGGGAGGGTGCGCTGGAGCTCGGCCTCGACCTCGGCGATGAGTGCGGGGTCCAGCAGCTCCCCGGCGTCCTCCCGGCCGACGAGATCGGCCAGCACCGCGGGGTCGAGCGCGAGGACGGACGCGCGCTGCTCCGCGAGCGGACGATCGCCCTCGTAGAGGAACTCACCCACGTACCCGAACAGCAGATCTCCGGCGAACGGCGACGGCACCGCCGTGTGCGCGACGTGCACCCGCACGGACTCCTCGCGGATCCCCGCCATGAGGCGCCGCAGACCGGCCAGGTCGTAGACGTCCTCGAGGCATTCGCGCGCCGTCTCGATGAGGATCGGGAAGTCGGGGAACTCGGCCACTGCCTCGAGGAGGCGGCCCGCCCGCAGTCGCTGCTGCCAGAGGGGTGTGCGCCGACCGGGATCCCGTCGCGGCAGCAGCAGCGCTCTCGCCGCGCACTCCCGGAACCGCGCGGCGAAGAGCGCCGACCCGCCCACGAGCCGTTCGACCCGCTGGGACAGGACGTCGGGGTCGAAGGCGAACAGAGCGGGGTCGATGTCCGTCCCGTCCGCGTCCTCGGCGGGGATCCGCGCGACGATGCCGTCGTCGGCGGCCATCACGGCTGCGCTTCCGCCGAACCGCTCCCGCAGGCGCTCATCGATCGCCAGCGCCCACGGGGCGTGGACGCGGCGGCCGTAGGGGGAGTGCAGGATGAGGCGGAGGTCGCCGGTCTCCTCGGGACAGATCTCGAGCACGAGGTCGGTGTCGCTCGGCACGACACCGGTCGCGTCGCGCTGTGCGGAGACGAAGGACTGCAGATTGGAGGTGACGCGGTCGGGGCCGGGACGGGGAGGTCCGCCGAGGCTCGGGCCGGGGTGGTCTGCGGCGTCCGCGATGGCGCGCGCGAAGCCGCCGATCGCTTCGCCGAGCGCCATGGGACGCCCCGGTCCCTCCCCGTGCCAGAACGGCAGACGAGCCGAGCGGCCCGGTGCCGGCACGACCGTCACCCGGTCCGTCGAGATCTCCTGGACCAGCCACGATCCCGCACCCAGGGTGATGACGTCGCCCACCCGTGATTCGTGGACCATCTCCTCGTCGAGCTCGCCGACCCGCCGGGCGCCCGCGGCCTCGGCGCCTTCGGGGAGGACCACGGAGTACGCGCCGCGGTCGGGGATCGTGCCGGCATTGGTCGTGGCGAGGCGCTGGGCACCGGAGCGGGCCGTCAGAGTGCCCGCGTCCCGGTCCCACACGAGGCGCGGACGCATATCGGTGAATGCCTCGGACGACCAGCGGCCGGCGAGCATGCCGATCACCGATTCGAAGGACGCGCGGCTGAGGCGCCGGAAAGGGTGGGCCCGGCGGACCGTCGCCCACCACGCATCCAGCTCCACGTCCTCGAGCGCCGTCGCAGAGACCGTGTGCTGCGCGAGCACGTCGAGGGGGTTCGCCGGAGGCGAGAGCGGTTCCAGCAGGCCGCGCTCCATCCGCTCGACGATCACGGCAGACTCGAGGAGATCGCGCCGGGTCCGCGGGAAGACGAGGCCCGAGGCCGTCGCCCCCACTCGGTGGTTCGCCCGCCCGACCCTCTGGAGGCCGCTCGCCACGTCCGGTGGCGCGGCGATCTGGATGACGAGGTCGACATCGCCCATGTCGATGCCCAGCTCCAGGCTGGACGTCGCGACGACGCAGCGCAGGGACCCCGACTTCAGGTCGTCCTCCACGAGTTTCCGCTGCTCCTTCGACACGGAGCCATGGTGGGACCGCGCGATGACGGTGGACTCCCCGGGAGCAGTGATGGCGGGCTCGTCAGACGCAGGACCGTCCTCTGATGCAGCACCGTGCCGGCGTGCGGAGCGGTTCGTCGTCGGTCCGGTCGCGGAGTGCAGGACCTTGGGATGGGCGGCGTCGAGACGATCGGCGTGGAGCGCGTTGAGCTGCGCCGTGAGCTTCTCCGCGAGACCGCGGGAGTTCACGAAGACGATCGTCGATCGGTGGGCGAGCACGGAGTCGAGGACGCTCGCCTCGATGTGCGGCCAGATCGAGCCGGTCCTCTCGTCGCCGGCAGCGCTCGCGTGGGCGGTGGCGTCGCCGCTCCCTGCTCCTGCGATGTCGTCGAGGTCCGGAACGGGCACGACGATGCGCATGTCGGGGACCCTCTCGGCGGCCGGCTGCACGATCGTGACCGGCGCCGACCCGCCGAGGAACGCGGCGACGGTGTCGAGCGGACTGACCGTCGCGGACAGCCCGATCCGCCGAGCGGGTCGCTCGAGCAGATCGTCGAGGCGCTCCAGCGAGAGGGAGAGGTGCGACCCGCGCTTCGTGCCCGCGACCGCGTGCACCTCGTCGACGATGACGGTGTCGACGGTGCGCAGAGTGTCTCGCGCCCGTGACGTGAGCATGAGGTAGAGCGACTCCGGCGTCGTCACGAGGATGTCCGGCGGTCTGCGCACCAGCCGTGCGCGCTCCGCCGGAGGGGTGTCCCCCGTGCGCATCCCCACGCTGACGGTGGTGCGGGAGTCACCGGGGCCGAGGTCGTCGGCAGTCCCGGAGCCGGAGCTGGGGGAGGTGCCGGGGTCTGTTCCGGCACCGGAGTCGCGGTCGGCATCAGCCTGTCGTGCGGCGATCCCGGCGAGCGGCGCCTCGAGGTTCTTCCGCACATCGGCGGCCAGGGCCTTGACGGGGGAGACGTAGAGGACGCGAGTACCGGCGGCTGCGCGCTTCTCGCTCGCGAGCCGGTCGATCGCATGGAGGAACGCGGCGAGGGTCTTGCCGGAGCCGGTGGGGGCGACGACGAGTGCGTGCTCCCCACCGGCGACGGCGCGCCACGTACCGAGCTGCACCGGCGTGGGGCGGTCGAAGGTGTCCTCGAACCATTCCCTCGTGGCCGGTGCGAACTCGTGCAGCGCTGTCGGGGCGTCGTTCAGGCCAGCGCCTCGCGGATCGCTGCGTTGAACGCGTCGAGGTCGCCGGGGTTGCGGGACGTGATGAGGTTGCCGTCGACGACGACCTCCTCGTCCACCCAGCGGGCCCCCGCGTTCTCGAGGTCGACCTTCGTCGACGTGAACGACGTGAGGCGGCGATCCTTCGCGACTCCGGCCTCGGCGAGTATCCAGGGCGCGTGGCAGATCGCCGCGACGGTCTTGTCCGCGTCGAAGAAGGCCTTCACGAGCGCGACGGCCTCCGCGTTCGTGCGCAGCGCGTCGGCGTTGAGCGTGCCGCCGGGCAGGACCAGAGCGTCGTAGTCAGCGACGGACGCCTGCTCCACCGGCACATCCACGGGGAACGACTCCGCGTGGGTCCAGTCGCCCTCCATCGCCTGCAGCGTGTCCTTCGACGGCGACACGATCGCAGTCGTCGCTCCTGCCTCGTCCAATGCTGCGCGCGGGCTGGTGAGCTCCACCTGCTCGACGCCGCGCGTGAGGAGGAAAGCGACCTTCTTCCCAGTGAGAGGAGTGCTTGCGTCAGCCATGTGCGGATCCTTTCGTTGCAGAGCGATGTCCACCTTCCAGAACGGGTGGACGGCGAGCACTATTCCGCTGCGGAGCAGACCGGCTCGCAGTGCGACAGGGTCGAGGGGCGTGTGGGGCCCGGTCCCCTCGATTCGCCGCCTGCGTGTGTCGTTCGCCGGTGCGGACAGTGGAGTCCGGAGCACGCAGGCGGCCAATCGGCCGCGGCCTGCCGGTCGTTGCGTGCCCGGCCTTGGTCTGCCCCGCCTTGGCCTGCCGGGAGCTACGTGTGGGGCAGGGGCTCGTCTTCGCTGCAGTCGGAAGGCTCCAGCTGGAAGGTGGTGTGTTCGATGCTCTCCTCGAAGTGATCGCGTACGCATGCGCGCAGGTCCTCGAGGATCGCCTCGGTGTGGCCGGCGGTGAAGCAGTCCGGATCGACTTCGACGTGGGCCGTCAGCACGGGGAGGCCCGTCCCGATCTGCGACACGTGCAGGTCGTGGATGCCCTGCACGTGCGTGTTCTCGAGCAGGTGGCCCCTCACGTCTTCGAGGTCGAGCCCCGACGGCACCGCCTCCATGAGGATCCGCACGGAGCTGCGGAGGATCAGGAACGCGCGCGGGACGATGAGTGCGGCGATGAGGAGGCCCGCGAGTGTGTCGACCTGCGCCCACCCCGTCGTCGCCAGGATGATCGCGCTCACGATGACCGCGACAGAGCCGAGCGCATCGTTGAGCACCTCCAGGAACGCCGCGCGGAGGTTGAGGTTGGAGTTCCGCCCGCCCAGGAGGACGACGAGCGACGCGATGTTGCCGGCCAGCCCGATGATGCCGAAGACCAGCAGGCTGCCGGCGGGGACCTCGGGCGGGTCGAACAGGCGCTGGGCGGCGACGATGACCGCGTAGGTGCCGACCGCCAGGAGGAGGAGGGACTGCAGGGCGGCGGCGAGGACCTCCGCGCGCCGCATGCCCCACGTGTGCTTCGCCGATGCGGGACGCAGCATGAGCTGCGCGGCGATGAGCGCCATGAGCAGTCCGCCCGCATCGGTGAGCATGTGCGCGGTGTCGACGAGCAGGGCGAGCGACCCGGTGAGCACCGCACCGACCGCCTGCGCGACGAGGACGGCCACGGTGATCCCGAAGGCGACGGCCAGGCGCGTGCGATTGCTGTGGGCGGCGCCGTGGTCATGCGAGTGACTGTGGGTCACGAGCGTCATCCTCCTGCAGGGCGAACATCCGAGACCTACATATTAGCAAACATGCATACGTGTCTCAGTGGCTCGGCTCACTCGAGCTCAGTGCTCCTGCTCACTCGGGCCCGCCCGTGCTCAGTGAGGCACAGCCCACCCAGGCTCACCCGCTCTCAGTGCCCCTTCTTGCCCCATGGCGTGAGACTCACGACGCCGAGCACCAGTGAGCCCACGACGAAGCCCAGCACCATCGAGCACAGAGTGTTGACCAGCCACGCGAGGAGCCCGCCCACCGCGGCGATCCCCGCGACGGGGACCTCGAGGGAGTGGACGAGGTCGTACGGCAGGGAGAAGCCCAGGTCGGACATGCCGACCAGAACGATGTGGCCGCCCACCCACAGCATGGCGAAGGTCCCCACGATCGCCAGGGCGTCGAGCACGTGGGGCATTCCCGCCACGAGTGCGCGCCCCACGCGCTGCGCCGCGGCGCGCGGACGCTGCGTCATCGCGAGGCCCACGTCGTCCATCTTCACGATGATCGCCACCGCGCCGTAGACGAGCACGGTGATGCCGATCGCCACGACCACGAGGATGATCGCGCGCGTCAGCAGCGTCTGGGCCGCGACTTCATTGAGGGAGATGACCATGATCTCGCAGCTGAGGATGAAGTCGGTGGTGATCGCACCGCGCACGACGGTGTCCTCGGCCTCCTTGCCCTTCACCTGAGTGGGCTCCTCGGTCCGCTCCGCGTGGTTGCCCCGCAGCTTCTCCCACACCTTGTGCGCGCCCTCGTATGACAGATAGGCGCCTCCCAGCATGAGCAGCGGCGTGAGGACCTGCGGCAGGAACGTGCTGAGCACCAGCAGGATCGGCACGATGATGAGGAGCTTGTTCCGGAGCGAGCCCTTCGTGATCCGCCAGATCATCGGGAGCTCGCGCGCCGGCTTCACCCCGGTCACGTACTGCGGAGTGACGGCCGCATCGTCGATGACCACGCCGGCGGCCTTTGCCCCCGCCTTCGCAGCGCCCGCGGCGATGTCGTCCACACTCGCCGCCGCCAGCCGAGCCATCGCGGCGACGTCGTCGAGGAGTGCGACCAGACCGCCGCTCATCGGAGGATTCCAGTGCTCGTCTGTGTGGGACTCGTCTGCATGGGAACAGCCTAGGACCGCCGGGGCGTGTTCGGTGACGCGAGCGGCGCCTCATCGCCGGAGGGCGGAGCCGGCTTCACCGGAGTGCTTCCCGGTGAACTCGCCGGTGGACTCCCCGGTGAACGTGCCGGTGAGCTCGCCGGTGAATGAGTCTTCCCGGTGAACGATTCGTGCATCACGGGTCTTCTATAAGAGAACACTCATGATCGTCTAACACGTGTCTCACACCCTCTTCCTAGCGTGGAGCGCACACACCGGCGGCGGAAGTCACCGTCGGCCGGACGAACCACAGGAGCTGCGATGCACGACACGACACATGCGGATGCACTGGGAGCTGATGCACTGAGAGTCGTGCTCTATTCCCACGATTCCGTGGGCCTGGGGCACACGCGGCGCAATCTTGCGATCGCCGAGGCGCTGGCCGCCGGCATGCCCGAGGCGACCGGCCGTCCGGTGTCCGGCCTCATCATCTCCGGCGCGAGCGATGCCGCCCAGTTTCCCCTGCCCGACGGCTGGGACTGGCTCCTGGTCCCCGGCATCACGAAGGACTCGAAGGGGAAGGGGGCAGGGTCGTCGACCGAGGCCGTTCCGACCGGCACCGCGCGCCGGGACCATGGGCACCGAGCCTTCTCCTCCTACGTCCCCCGCAAGCTCGACGTCGCACCGCAGCGGGTCCGAGGACTGCGCTCCTCCGTCATCACGGGCGCCCTGCTGACCTTCCGACCGCACCTCGTCATCGTCGACCGCCACCCGTTCGGTGCCGACGGCGAGCTCGACGAGCCGCTCACTGAATTCCGCGCGCAGAAGCCGGAGGCGCGCATCGTGCTGGGCCTGCGCGAGGTGCTCGACGACCCGGTCACCGCGATGCGCGAGTGGGAGCACGTGGGCGTCGACCGCGTCGCCGACCTCTACGACGAGCTGTGGGTCTACGGCGACCGCTCCGTGCACGACACGATCGCCACCGGTGAGATCCCGCCGCAGCTCGTGCACAAGACCCGCTTCACCGGACTCCTCGCCGCGGATCGACCTGCGCGGGCGGACGTCGACCTGCCGCAGAACCCCTTCGTCGTCACCATGGTCGGCGGCGGCGGCGACGGGGCCGCACTTGCCGGCGCCGCCGCGACCGCGCCGCTGCCCGACGGCGTCGAGCACCTCCTCGTCACCGGCCCGCAGATGCCGGCCGCCGATCGCATGGCGGTCCATTCGGCCGCCGTCGCCGCGGGCTCTCGCACCCGTGTCGTCACGACGGTGCCGGACGGGCTCGCCTGCATCCGCACGGCGGACGCCCTCATCGGGATGGGCGGATACAACACCGTGACCGAGGCGCTGGCCACCGACACTCCCATGCTCGTCTGCCCGCGGGTGGAGCCCCGCACGGAGCAGCTCATCAGGGCGCGCGGACTGGGGACGCAGGGCTCCCTGGACTGGTGCACCCCCGCACGTCTGACCCCCGAGACGATCGGAGAGTGGATCGCCTCCGCAGTGGCCGATGACAGCACCGTACGAGACCGCCAGATCACCGCCCGAGGTGCCCTGCGCCTCGACGGCCTGGCCCGCGTCGTCGAGTTCGCGGCCGGCCTCGCCACGGGGGAGTCGACGCGGGTGCGGAGCCTGTCCCGCGCCGTCACAGCTCGCCTCGACTCGTCGCGCTCAGCACCCGCACTCGCAGCCACGCCCGCACCCGCCACCGGCTCGCATGCTCAGGGCGGAGACCGAATGGAGGCCGCCCATGCAGGCTGAACGACCCGCTGCAGCTGAACGACGCACCGCAGCTGATCGGCGCACCGCCTACGTCGTCAAGGTCTACCCGCGCTTCTCGGAGACCTTCATCGTCACGGAGATCCTCGCCCGGGAGGCAGCGGGGGACTCGCTCGACATCTTCGCGCTGCGCCCCACGACGGACGTGCGGTTCCACCCGGAGCTCGCCCGCGTGAAGGCCCCGGTCCACTTCGTGCCGCGCCCGCGGAAGATGTCGGAGGGCTGGGAGATCATCGGCGAGGCCACCGCGCAGCTGCCCGGATTCGCACAGCGCTGGGCTGAGCTCCTGCCGGAACTCACCGAGTACCCCGCCGACGACGTGCACCAGGCCGTGTGGATCGCACTCGAGCTGCATCGCCGCGGCATCACGCACCTCCACGGCCACTTCGGCTCCCTCGCGGGCCAGACCGCGGAACTCGCCGCGCTGCTGGCGGGCGTGACGTTCTCCGTCACGACCCATGCGAAGGATCTCTTCCACGACTCGGTCGACCCCGACCGCCTCCGTCTCCTCCTGCGACGCGCGCACCACACCGTGACGATCTCGTCGTACAACCTCGCGCATCTGGCCCGGCTCGCACCGGAGGCGGCCGACCGCGTCCACCTGGTCTACAACGGCCTCGAGCTCGATCGTTTCCCCTATCGAGCTCCCCGCCGCATCGACCGGGGGACACCCTTGCAGATCGTCGGAGTCGGTCGACTCGTCGAGAAGAAGGGCTTCGCAGACCTCATCACCGCCGCCGGCCGTCTGCGGGACGCGGGGATCGCCGTCCGGGTGCGGATCGCGGGCGACGGCGACCAGCGCGAGGACCTCGCCGCGAGGATCGCCGAGGCCGGGGTCGGCGACATCGTCACCCTCCTGGGTGCCATGACGCAGTCCGAGATCGTCGACCTGCTGCGGGACGCGGACGTCTTCGCCTCGCCGTGCGTCGTCGGTGCCGATGGCAACGCGGACGGGCTGCCGACCGTCCTGCTCGAGGCGATGGCGATCGGCGTCCCCTGCGTCGCGTCCACCGTCACGGGCATCCCCGAAGCCGTGCGCGATGAGGACACGGGGCTGCTCCACGCACCCGGCGACCTCGACGGACTCGTCCGCGCCCTCACCCGCCTGGCGGATCCTGCTTTCGACCGGGTGGAGATCGCCCGCCGAGCGAGGGCGCTCATCGAGGCGCGCTTCGACTCGGCACGACAGGGACGCACCCTCATGAGGCTCGAGGACGATGCGCCCACAGATGCCCTGACGGCCGCCGACACCGCGAGCCTCCGCGCGCGGGAACAGGCGAGTCCGGCTAAGACCGCAGCGTCGGCAGAGTCCGCAGCGTCGGCAGCCACCCCAGCCTCGGCCTCGGCGGATGCGCCCGTGACCGGCCCGGTGCCGGATCTGCGGGGCAAGCGGGTCGCGTACGTGTGCGTCGATCCGGGGATCCCGGTGTTCGGCACGAAGGGCGCCACCGTCCACATCCAGGAGGTCGTGCGCGTCCTGCGCGACCGCGGCGCGGACGTCACCGTCTACGCCGCCCGGCGGGGGAAGGCCGAACCGCCCGCGGACCTCGCCGACCTCCGTGTCGTGGACGTGCCGGTGGGATCCGGCGCCACCGCCGAGCGCGAGCGTGCGCAGGCCGATGCGGCCCAGGAGATCGCGCACCGCGTGCTGGCCGATGGCACGGACCTCGTCTACGAGCGGTACTCGCTCTTCTCCGACGTGCTCGCGCGGGCCGCCGCTGAAGGCGTTCCCGGCGTCCTCGAGGTCAACGCTCCGCTCATCGACGAGCAGCGGGAGCACCGCGAGCTCGTCGACGGCGACGCGGCACTCACTGCACTGCGCATCCAGGCTTCGGCTGCGACCCGCCTCGCGTGCGTGTCCGAGCCCGTCGCGGACTGGGTGCGGAGCACGGCAGGCGACGCCGTGCGCGGTTCGTCGATCGTCGTCGCGCCGAACGGTGTGAACACGCGCCGGCTGCGCCCGCGGGCGGAAGCCGGGAATGCGGCGGCAGCAGCTCCAGCACCTGCGACCACAGCATCGGCGACCGCACCCGTGCGTGTCGTGTTCGTCGGCACCCTCAAGCCGTGGCACGGGACCGATGTGCTGCTGGACGCGCTCGCGGAATCGTCCGGCGACTGGCGGCTGCGCATCGTCGGCGACGGCCCGCAGGGCGAGGAGCTGCGCGCCCGCGTGGCGCAGCTGCCCGCGCACACAGCGGGCCGAGTCGAGTTCACGGGCGCCGTCACCCCGGAGCAGGTCCCGGATCTGCTCGCGGACAGTGACGTCGCGGTTGCGCCGTACCCGCTGGCGGCTGCCTCGGACTCCTACTTCTCCCCGCTCAAGGTCTACGAGTACCTCGCCGTGGGGCTGCCGGTCGTCGCATCCGCGATCGGACAGATCCCGCAGGTGCTCGACGGCACCGGTGCGGGGATCCTGGTCCCACCGTCGGACGCAGGGGCGCTCGGCAGTGTCCTCGACACGCTGACCGCGGACCGGCCGACGCGTCAGGATATGTCCCGCCGCGCTCGCCGACTGGCTGTCGAGCGCCACGACTGGAACCGCGTCGTGGACGCAGTCCTCGAGGGCGTGGAGATCGGGGTCCTGGAGCCTCCGAACACAGCACGGGTGCCGGCATGACCAGCAAGGGATCGACAGGCCGCGTCGACAGTCACGCGCTGCGCCGCACGCTCGGCATCGTGTCGCCGCACGTGCGCGGTCACCGTGGCCTCATGTCAGGCGGCGTCGTCGCACTCCTCTTCGAGGTCATCTTCCGCGTGCTGGAGCCCTGGCCGGTGAAGTTCGTCGTCGATGCGGTCTCCGCGCAGCTCGGCGCGGACCTCGAGGGGGCCGCCGAGGCGACCACGGGTCTGCTCCTGGCGTGCGGTGCCGCCGTCATCGTCATCATCGGGATGCGGGCGCTCACCAACTACCTCGCGACGGTCGCGTTCGCGCTCGCCGGATCGCGCATCGCCACGCAGCTGCGCGCCCGCGTGTTCAGCCATGTCCAGCGGATGTCGATCGTCCGGCAGCGCCGGTCGCGCCGCGGTGATGTCGTCCAGCGGCTCGTCGGCGACGTCGGCAAGCTCCAGGACGTCGCCGTGACGGCAGGACTGCCGCTGTTCGCGAACATCATCACGCTCCTCGCGATGGGCATCGTCATGGCGATCCTCGACCCGCTGCTCGCGCTCGTGGTCGTGCTGGCATGCGTGTCCTACGCGATGCTGTCCCGCGGTTCGACGGGGAAGATCACCCAGGCCGCGCGGAAGACGCGGCGGGGCGAGGGCCAGCTCGCGGACATCGCCCAGGAGTCGCTGGGCGCATCCGACGTGGTCCACGCCTACGGACTCGAGGACGAGGTCTCCGGACGCTTCGCCGGATCCAACGCGAAGACCCTCAAGGAGGGCGTGCAGGCGAAGCGCCTGGCGGCCGGACTGGAGCGCCGCACCGATGTCATCGTCGGCGTGGCGACCGCGCTCGTGCTCGCCGGGGGCGGCTGGCGCGTCACGCAGGGTGCGATGACGCCGGGCGACCTGGTCATCTTCCTCACCTACCTCAAGACCGCGATGAAGCCGCTGCGCGACCTCGCGAAGTACACGGGCCGCATCGCACGGGCGACGGCATCGGGCGAACGGGTGGCCGACCTGCTCGACGTGCCGCTCGAGATCCGTTCCGCTCCGGGCTCCCGCGAACTGGGTCAGACCGAGGGGCGCCTGCGCTTCACCGGAGTCCACGCCGGCTACGGCATCCCCGACGACTCCAGTGACGGCGACTCCGCTGACGGCGGCGCAGATGGATCCGTGGCAGAGGCCGCCGCTCCGCAGGTGCTGCGGGGGCTCGACCTGGAGATCCCCGCCGGCCAGTCGGTCGCCGTGGTCGGTCCGTCCGGCGCGGGCAAGTCGACGCTCGCGATGCTGGCGCTGCGGCTGCTCGATCCCGTCGACGGTCGTGTCGAGCTCGACGGGACGGACCTGCGCACCCTCACTCTCGAATCCGTGCGCTCGCACATGGCGTACGTCCCGCAGGACACCGTGCTGTTCTCCGGCACGATCCGCGACAACATCCGCTTCGGCCGGCTCGACGCGGATGACGCGGAGATCGTCGCCGCAGCGCGCGCGGCGTCCGCGGACGACTTCATCACCCGGATGCCCGACGGGTACGACACCGTCGTGGGCGAACGCGGTGGCACGCTGTCCGGCGGCCAGCGCCAGCGGATCGCGATCGCACGCGCCATCCTGCGCGATGCCCCCGTCGTGGTCCTCGACGAGGCGACCACCGGGCTCGACCCGTCCTCCGCCCAGGCTGTGCGCGGTGCGTTGGACAGCCTCACCCGCGGGCGCACCACTCTGTTCATCACGCACGACGCGGCGACCGCGCTCGACGTGGACCGGGTCGTGTGGATCGAGGAGGGACGGATCCTCGTCGACGGTGCACCGCACGACCTGCTCGCGCACGGGGACGAGCGCTTCACCGCCTGGGTCGAGTCCCAGCGCGAGGCGAACGGCGGTCGCGAGGCGAACGGCGGTCGCGCCGGCGATCGCGAGTCGCGAGAAGAGGCATCCGCGCTGGGAGCGCGCGTGCCGGGGCAGGTGACCGGGGCCTCGGCGGTGGAGCTCGAGGCTTCGGCAGCAGAACCGACGACCATGCTTCCGTACATCCCGCCCAAGCCCTCGTGGCACCCGGCGGAGCAGATTCCGCCGCTGCCGGTGCACCCGCCGGGGGCGCGCCGCGCGCGGACCTCTGCCGACCGCATCCATGTGCGGGGGTGAGGGGCCGTGCACGGACACCAGCAGGTCGACGAGCCGCGCACGGCTGAGAAGCCGATCCGCGGGGCACGCACGCTCGATGACTCACGCGCCAGCGTCGGCTCACCTGCCATCGTCGGCTCACGTATGACCGGACGCTCGCATACGAAGGGGGACCACCGCATGACCGCTCCGATGGAATGGGTGCGCGACACCGCGGTCGAGCGTGAGGCCGGCGGCGAGCTCGCGCAGATCCTCGGGGACGATGTCCGGCTCGAGCACTTGCGGTACAAGCCGGGGTACTCGCTCTTCGCACGTGTGGTCCCCGCTGAACAGGGCCCGCCGCGCTGGCTGGTGCTGTTCGACCCCGAGGCGCGGGACAAGATCTCGAAGCTGCGGCGCGCCGCGAAGCGGTCGGGCATCGGCCTCGTCGACACCTCTGTGCCGCGTCATCCCGACTGCACGCTGCTGTCGGGCCCCATCGGGGTCGACCTGCGGCTGCGGCGCCGCCTGCGTGCGGTCCGCGGGCTCGTCCACCGCGATGGGACGCCGCGGGGCCACGTCCTGGCGTACAACCCGTGGAAGCGGCTCGTGCAGATCGTCGACTCCCCGCGCGTCGACGGCGAGGTCGTGGCCGCGGGCGAGGTCGTCGTCAAGGTCAGCGCACCCGACGGCGATGCCGCTGACGAGGCCGTGGTGCGGGTCCTGCGGGACCTCGCCGGGCAGGGGGTGCCGGTGCTCGAACCGTGCGCGGCACCTGCTCCGGGAGTCCAGATCTTCCCCGTCATGCCCGGCGGAGACCTGGCCCGTGCGCTGGGGGCTGCGGGTGGGGTGGGCGGTGGCACTGGTGTGGAGGGCGGCGCGGGTGGGGATGACGGCGCAGGTTCAGCCTCGTCCCGCCTCCTCACAGCGACGGCGGAGGCGCTGGCCGCGCTGCATGCGGCGGACCGCGGACGTGTGGACCTGGCCCTGGGGAGTGCGGGCCCGCTGTGCGAGGTCGACCCCGCAGCACGTGTGGCAGGTGCTCGCGATGCGATCGTTTCGCTCGCCCCCGCGCTGATCACCGCTTTCGACGCCGTGGCCCGCACCGTCCTGCGCTCGATCGCGGATGCCCCGACGGTCGTCCTGCACGGCGATTTCTCCACGGACCAGGTACTGGTGGGGGAGAAGGTGCTGGCGGACGCCCGGGACTCTGCTGACGACAAGATCCCCGCGGGCGAGCAGACTCCTGCGGGCGATCAGGTGCTCCTGAACGACTTCGACCGCGTGGGCGCGGGTTCCCCCGGCTTCGACCTGGGGTCGTTCGCGGCCGTCGAGCTGCTCGCTGATCGTGCCGCGACGATCGACCCGTTCCTCGACGCGTACGCGTCCGCCGGCGGCAGCCCGCCGTCCGATGTCCACGTGTGGACCGCCCTCCACCTGCTGCTGCGCTGCATCGAACCCGTGCGCGATCTTGCCCCGGATCACGTCGGCGAGGTGGAGCGACGGATCTCGCTCGCGGCTGAGCTCGTGGGTGCGGAGGACCTCGTGGGTGAGGGCTCGCGACCGACGCCGGCCTCCCGACCGGCAGCCGCCTCTGCCGCTCGCCGAGCCTCCCGCCGAACCTCGCGACCGCTTCTGCCGGACTCGGTGGAGACCGTCGATGGGACCATCGCAGTGGGCCGTGCCTGGCCGAGCGCTGACGGGGCCCAGCTGTTCGAAGGCCGTGACGGGGCGGGCCGGCTGCGCGCCGGAACCTGTGCCGCCGACGGTGGCGTCCGCCTCCTGCCGCACGCGACCGACGAGCGTCTGCCCGGCCTGCGACCCGGCGGCGAGCTGCTCGTCCACCGCGCGGGCCGCCGCGCTGTCGTGCGCGAGACCGCGGACGATGCTCCCGGCGGTGTCGTCTACGTGAAGCACCTGCGGCCGAAGAAGGTCGCGCGCGTCGCGGAGGCCTCGGAGACCGCCGGTCGGCTGGCCCGTGCGGCCGGCTTCGCCGCGCCCGAGGTGCTGACCACCGACCAGCACTCTCTCACCCTCTCCTCCGCCCCGGGAATGCCCGTAGCGGACCTGGCCGTGCGCGCAGACCTCACTGCCTGGCAGGTGATGTGGGAGACCTGGCTGGAGCACTGGCCCCGCCTCGTGCGGTCGACCGGTGGGGAGGCTGACGTCCACGACGCAGGAGCCGAGGCCGAGGTCGTGGCGACCTGGGCGCGCCACCTCACCGACTACGACCCGCTGGGCTGGTGCGACAGCCGCGCGGGGCGGTCGATGCGCACGCACTACCTCGCGGCGGCGGACGATGTCGCGTTAGCACTGCGGAAGCGGACCGGGGGACTGGGCATCAGCCACCGGGACCTCCACGACGGACAGATGCTGTTCGACCCGGAGACCGTCGCGCTGTCACTGCTCGACTTCGACACGCTCGCGTACGCGGAGCCGGAATTGGACCTCGGCAACCTCATCGCCCACATGCGACTGCGCAATCACCAGGGACTGCTGGGGGAGCAGGCTCGGAATATCGCACTGACCGCTGTCGACCGTGCGGCGGAGGTGCTGGAGGCCGATGGAGCACGCCTGGAGGCGTACACGCGCGCCTCAGCACTGCGACTGGTAGGCGTCTATGCATTCAGGCCGCAGTGGCGCGCGCTCGCCCAGTCGTGGTGCGAGAAGCTGGTCGGGTGAGGGCATTCCGACGGTGCGGACCGGTGGGCTGAACGCGAAGGTCAGCGCTGGTCAGCGAGGCTTAGTGCTGGCCGTGGAGGTTCAGCCCTGGTGAGAGACGCTCAGCGCTGGTAAGAGACGCTCAGCCCTGGGCGCGGGCCACGAAGTCGACCGTGACGTCGAGGACCTGCTTGCCGTGCTGGTTCACGAGTGTTCCGGATGAGACGCCGACGGCTCGGCCGTTCTTCGGCGGGCTCATCTCCTCCACCCGCATCGAGCCGGTGAGTGTGTCGCCAGGCCGGACGGGCCGCAGGAACCGCACGGAGCGCAGCTGCTTGCCCGCGATGATGTCGAAGCCGCTGAGCACCGTCTCGACACTGAGCCGCTGGAAGACGGCAAGAGTGTGGATGCCGCTGGCGATGAGACCGCCGAAGTCCGATTCCTCCGCCGCAGCCGCGTCCACGTGGAAGTACTGGGGGTCCCAGTCGCGGCCGAAGGCGAGCACCTCGTCCTCTGTCACCGTGTGCGACCCGATCTTCCGCACGACTCCGATGGGGATCTGCTCCGCGGGCAGGCGGACGGACGCATCCGTGGACGTGCCCGGAGTGGCTTCTGTCATCATCGACTCCTCGCTGGAACGGCTCCTCAACGGAACGGCTCCTCAACGGAACGTAAAGGACTTCCCACGCACCCGCCAGAGCTCACTTACCCTTGCTGCCTTTCGGCCCTGGGGGAGTTCGCAAGATGACGCCGCGTGGGAAGCCGGGAGTCAGTCTAGTCCAGCCCCCGCTGAAGGGCGAACCGGCCCCCGACGGGCGAGAAGGCTCCAGGCCCTGATGAGCGAGAGGACCCGGGATGCTTGAATGTCCCCATGACTTCCCACGACACGGTCTCCCCGGATGCGGCGACTGGCTCCTACGTCCTCACCCTCCACTGCGATGACCGTCCCGGCATCGTCGCAGGGGTGAGCCGCGTCCTGAGCGAGCACGGATGCAACGTGACGGAATCGAAGACCTTCGAGGACGCCGTCCACGGCACCTTCTTCGCCCGCTTCACCTTCACGGTGCCCGCCGCGCCGACTGGAGGCGAGGGGCACGATGCGGAATCCGCCCTGAGCGCAGACCTGGACGTCATCGCGAATGAGTTCGGGATGACGCTTCGCCTGTGGCCCCTCGCACGTCGCATGCCGGTCGTCCTCATGGTGTCGAAGTGGGTGCACTGCCTGCGCGACCTGCTCTACCGGGCGCAGTCCGGTCATCTCCCCGTGGACATCGCCGCGGTGGTCTCGAACCATGAGGACCACCGGTCGCTCGTGGAATGGCACGGCGTCCCGTTCCACCACGTGCCCGTCACCCGCGACACCAAGCCGCAGGCCGAGGGGCGCCTCCTGGAGATCGTCGAGGAGACCGGCGCGGAGCTCGTGGTGCTCGCCCGCTACATGCAGGTCCTGTCGGAGGGGCTCACGGAGGAGCTGAGCGGCCGCTGCATCAACATCCACCACTCCTTCCTGCCCAGCTTCAAGGGCGCCAAGCCCTACCACCAGGCATTCGAGCGCGGCGTCAAGATGGTCGGGGCGACCGCCCACTACGTCACCAGCGACCTGGACGAGGGGCCGATCATCACGCAGCGGGTCGCTCCCGTCGACCACTCCTACAGTCCCGCGGACCTGCAGCGGCACGGCCAGGACGCGGAGGTCGCGGCATTGACCGACGCCGTCAGGATGCACGCCGAGCACCGCGTCATCATGCAGGGAGGGCGCACCGTCGTGCTGCGGTGAGGGTCACTGCAGCGCGAAGCCCATTCCAGCGTGAAGGCCACTCCAGTGAGAGCGTCACTCCAGGGCTGATGCCATGACCGTCGCGGTCATCTCCTGCACCTGCTCGAGGTGGGAGTCCTCGACCGCGCCGGTCCAGACGACGGGGTCGTGGGAGAGCTTCCACCCGATCCCGGTGGTGATCGCCTCCATCGCCTTCTCCGCCCCCGTCGTGTCGTAGCCGCCGTGGATCCAGTACGAGAACGGCCGACCCGCCGTCTGCTCGCGGACATGGTCGTAGACGGTGTCGAAGAAGTGCTTGAGCGCGCCGGAGATGCAGCCGAAGTTCGCGGTGGTGCCCAGGACGTAGGCGTCGGCGGCCAGCACCTGGTCGATGTCCGGCTCCAGAGCCGCGACCTCGACCAGCTCCAGGTCGCCCAGCTCCGCGAGGTCGGGGATCTGCGCAGCACTCAGCGCGGCATCGGCGATGCCCCGCGTGGACTCCGTCGGCGAATGATGGATGAGCAGGATGCGAGCCATACCTCCACGCTACCGCCTACTGTGGAGCCATGGGAGACGCAGATCACACAGACGGTGCGGTACGTGTGGACACGCACGTCGGCAGCCCGTACGACAACAAGTCCATCGCCGCACGACTGGGCGGCGAGACATTCACGACCGACCTGGACGGGCTGGTCTTCGACGGCTTCCGCGTGCCGGCGACGGGAGATGCGGCAGACCGCCCCGTCGCGGTGCTGGTCCACGGGTGGCCGCAGTTCGCGGCCTGCTGGGAGGACACGGCGCGGCAGCTGGCCGCGGCCGGCATCGACGTCATCGCCTACGACCAGCGCGGGTACTCGCCGGGCGCGCGACCCGAGGACGTCGCCGACTACGCCCTCGACCGGCTCCTCGACGACCTCGACGGGCTCCGCCGCGCATGGGGCCTCGATCGCTTCCACCTGGTGGGCCACGACTGGGGCGGCGTGCTGGGCTGGTCGTTTGCGGCGCAGCACCCGGAAGCGCTCGCCACGTTCACCTCGGTGTCGACGGCGCATCCGGTCGCGCACGCGACCCGCATCGCGGAGGACCCGGACCAGTATGAGCGGATGCACTACATGCGGCGGATCCGCAAGGACCCCGCAGGGGTCGAGGAGCGGATGCTCGCGGACGGCGGCGCGAAGCTCGCCGCGCTCTACGACGGCGCCTTCGTCGAGGACCGGATCCAGTCGTACATCGACAGGTTCTCCCAGCCCGGAGTGCTGAGAGCCGCACTCGCGTACTACCTGGCGTATGGGGGCGCGCGGTCGGAGGACGGGCCGGTCACCGTTCCCACCCTCTACGTGTGGGGCAGCGAGGACCTGGCATTCACCCGCGGCGCGGCGGAGCTCACCGGCCAGTACGTCGCAGGCGACTACCGCTTCGTGGAGATTCCCGGCGCCTCCCACTGGCTGCCGGAGCAGGAGCCGGACGTGGTGGCGGGGTCCGTGATCGACTGGATCCGCGAGCATCCGTGACAGTATTCGCACGTGAGGCGGTGCTCTTGACTGAGAGGTGGACGCGGTGGCTGTGATCCGGGACCCTCTGCGGGGGCGTGAGCGCCCCGCCGCTCCGTCGCACACGGATGCGGAGATCATCGAGCGGCTGCTGGCTGTGGGCGCCGAGCGGACCGTCGCGCTCGCCGGTGCGGGGATGAGCACCGCGTCGGGCATCCCGGACTATCGCGGCCCGGACGCCGCGCCCCGCTCACCGATGACCTATCAGGCGTTCCTCGCCGGACCGCTCCAGCGCTCGCGCTACTGGGCGCGCAGCTGGGTGGGCTGGGACCGGATCGTGTGGGCGGAGCCGAACGCGGGCCACCGCTCGCTCGCCGCCCTGGGGCTCGCGGGCACCATCACGCAGAACGTCGACGGACTCGACCGGCTGGCCGGAGTGCAGAACGTCGTGGAGCTCCACGGTCGGCTCGACCGCATCGTGTGCCTCTCCTGCGACCGCACGAACTCCCGGCAGTGGATGCAGGACGAGCTGACGCGCCTCAACCCGGGCTTCCTCGACCGGATGGACGTCGATCCGCGCGAGATCGAGGTCGCGCCCGACGGCGATGCGGAGCTCGAGGAGACGCGCGGCTTCCGGGTGCGCGACTGCCCGGTGTGCGGTGGACTGCTCAAGCCCGACCTCGTGTTCTTCGGGGAGACGGTCGATCGGGGAGTCGTGGACACCGCGCTGGGCATGGTCGAGCAGGCCGATGCGCTCGTCGTGCTGGGGTCGTCCCTGGCCGTCATGAGCGGGCTGCGGTTCGTCCGGGCGGCCGCGAAGCGCGGCGCGCTCATCGTCATCGACACCGACGGGCCGACCCGCGGCGACGAGCTCGCGGACATGCGCTCCCTGTCGCGGACAGCCGACTTCCTCTCCGCGTGGGCGAGCGCCGCCGGCCGCGTGTGAGGCGCACGTGAGGCACACCGGACCTGAACATCAGATGTCCCGTCTCTGATCGTTGGCGCAAGGGGCGTGGCCGTGCTCGACACGCGCGGTCGCCTGGGGCAGGCTGAGGGTATGACATCGCTCGCACGGGAAGAACGACTCAGGCTCGCATCTCTCCTGCGGAAGGTGGGGCCTGGAGCGCCCACTCTGTGCGAGGGCTGGAATGCACGTGATCTCGCGGTTCACCTGGTGATGCGCGACCGTGACCTCCCCGCACTCGTCGGTGAGCACCTCAAGCTCTTCTCGAAGCGGCATGAACGAGTCGACGAGCTGCTGCGGGACACCCCGTGGATCGAGCTGGTCGGCAAGATCGCGCAGGGACCGACGGCGTGGAACCCCAGTTCGTGGGGCGTGGGCGTCGACTCGCTCATGAACACCGCCGAATTCCTCATCCACCACGAAGACGTGCGGCGGGCGCAGCCGGGCTGGCGCCCGCGGGAGCTCGGCACGCAGGTGCAGAAGGACATGCTGCCGCTCGTCCGTGCGCTCGCGCTCTCGTACGCGATCCGTCAGGGCCTCCACCTCGTCCTGCAGCCCCGGGGCTTCGACTCGTTCCGCGCTGGTCGGACCAACAAGACGACGATCACCGTGACCGGGATGCCGGTCGAACTCCTGCTCTACCTCTTCGGGCGCGAAGCGCACGCCGTCGTGGAGGTGCGCGAATCCGCTCCCGTGTCCGCTGACGAGGACGCCGAGGTCGTGGGCGGCACCCCGGACGAGGTCGCCGCAGCGGAATCTGACTCCGTCGAGGGTGAGTGGCCGGCCGCCGTGCGCTCCGAGAAGAAGAAGCGCGGCCCGATCGTGGAGAAGCCCGAGGGTTCTGAGATCTGAGGAGCTCACACGACTGTGTGAGTCGCCTCGACCACGGGTGCGAGGCGCCCGTCGATCATCTCGTACGTCGCATCGAAGCGAGGCATGAGCTGCAGGTCGTGGGTGACGAGCAGGGTCGCCGTGTCCAGATCGCGGGTGAGGTCGATGACGAGTTCGATGATCTCCTCGCTGCGGGCACGATCCAGCGCTGAGGTGGGTTCGTCGACGATGAGGACGTTCGGATCCCCCATGAGGGCGCGCGCGATGTTGATCCGCTGACGCTGCCCACCGGACAGTGCTGCCGGACGCGCGTCCCTGTGATCACCCAGCCCGACGACGTCGAGCAGCTCGTCCGCAGCCCGACGACGGGCGGCGCGGCCGCTGCGTGCGCCGTCCATCTCGCCCATGACGAGCAGCTGCTCGCGCGCAGTGAGAGACGGCAGCAGGTTCGACTGCTGGAAGACGATGCCGATCTTCTCGCGCCGCAGGCGGGCCGCTTCCTTCTGGGAGAGCGCCGTCGCGTCGATGCCCGCGATCCGCACGGTGCCAGCATCGGGCCGCACGAGCGTCGAGGCGACGGCGAGGAGGCTGGACTTCCCCGAGCCGGACGGCCCGGTGAGGCCCGCGACTGTGCCGTCGGCGACCTCGAGAGCGGCACGGTCGACTGCGGTGACGCGACCGTCGCCATCGGGGAACGTCAGGGTGATGTCGGAGAGCGAGAGCAAGAGGAGTCCTTCCGGGAGGTGGCGTGTCAGTGGAGTTGGGTGGTGGAGCAGTGGTGTGTCGGAGGAACTGGGTCAGCGTGCGGAGCCCAGCGCGGTGAGCGGGTCGGCCTGCGTGACGGAGCGCAGCGCGAACGCGGCGCCCACGAGCCCCAGGGCGATGAGGAGCACCGCCGGCAGGAGCGTCGTGTACCAGGCGACGACGAACGGGACGACTCCGCTCACGGCCAGGCCCAGGGCCGCCGTCAGCAGGATCCCTCCTCCGACTCCGGCGATCAGCACTGCGAGCGACTGCCCCAGGGCGTCCCGCATGAGCGACGGGGTCGAAGCGCCCAGCGCCTTGAGGACCGCGACGTCACCCGTGCGCTGCATGGTCCACACGGTGAAGAACGCGCCCACCACCAGGGCGGAGATGCCGAACAGCATGCCGACCATCATGAGCAGCGAGCCGATCTCCGAACGGAACGATGCGATCGCCAGCAGTGACGACAGGTTGCTGTTCACGGTCGTCGACGACTCCTCGGCGAGCGCCTCGAGCTGGTCGTCAACGCTGGCATCGCCGGCCTCGGAGGCGTTGTCGGAGACGTCGAGTGTCAGCGCGGTCGCTGCCACGTCATCCCGCCCCAGGCGGGTCTGCATCTCCTGCCAGTCGCTCATCGTCACGTAGGCGACCGGGGTGTGCGCGTACCAGCGGTCCTCGGCGAGCACGTCCACCGCGAGGTCGATGCCCAGAACCGATACCTGGTCGGCGTCGCCCACGCCGAGGTCCTCTGCGGCCTGCGGGCTCAGCGCCACCTGGCCGTCGCGGGCGGGGGAGTCGGCTGCGCCGCCGAACATCGCGGCGGAGATCCCCGGCGCCGAGGTCCCGGTCTCGTCGGCGCCCGCCGCCTCGGTGCTGCCCGAGTCGGCTTCGGGGGCGTCGATCGTGAAGCGGAGGATCCCGACCTCGCGGACGTTCTCCACGAGGTCCGAGTCGTTCCACGCTTCGACCTGCGCATCGGTGAGCTCGGATTCGTCGAACGTCTCCGCCGCCAGCACGACGCGTTCTCCGTCGAGTGCGCGGACCGCGGAGATGTTCTGCTGTGCGAGCCCACCTGTGAGTCCGGAGAGCAGTCCGATGAGGAGCGTCATGAGCAGGACGACTCCGGTGATGAGGGCGAAGCGGCCGCGGGCGAATCGCATGTCGCGCCAAGCGAGGAACAAGACAGCCTCCGATGTGATGAGGGGCGGGCGGTTGCGGACGGTTCCCATCCGATGACCCCAGTCTTCTCGCCGGCGGGCGCTGTCACATCGGACGGGCGGACGGTCCTCCGGGGCCGGGAGGACTACTCCCGACTAGTCCTTTCGGGGGATACGGACACCGGACCTGTGGAAGCGGTGTCCGCTGCGGGCACAGCGCAGTAGCGTGGGGAGCATGTCCCGCACGTCCCCGGCCCCTCGCTCGTCATCGGTCACCGGCGCGACCGCTCCGACGTTGGCGTCCGCACCTCCGTCCGCGTCCACTCTGACGTCGACATCCGTCGCGGTCGCACTGCAGTGGGGACTGCACGCGCTCATCGTCGGTCTGGGCGTCCTCGTCGTGGTCCGTGCGCTGTCCGGAGATGCGATCCACCCGGGGGCCGCGATCGTGCTGGTGGCGGCGTTCGAAGCGGTCTATCTGGCCGGCGCGGTGCTGGCGAGGAGGCTGGCGCGGCTGCGGCACCTGTGGGTGGCGACGCTCGCCGTCCTGTGGCTCGGCACGGTCGTGCTGGCCCCGGATGCGGCCTTCCTCGCCTTCCCCCTCTTCTTCCTCTGCCTCCACCTGCTGCGCGGGTGGTGGGGGCCTCTGTCCGTGGCGGCCGTCGCCGTGGTCGCGATCGTGGGGCTCGCGTATCACCGGGGACTCACCGTCGGCGGGGTCACCGGACCGCTCGTGGGCGCCGGGGTGGCAGTGGCGATCGGCCTGGGCGTGCGCACCCTCGTCCGGGAGGTCCGTGCCCGTGAACGACTCGTGACCCGCCTGCTGGCCGCGCAGTCGCAGCTCGCAGAGACGGAGCGCGCCGCAGGGGTGGAGGCCGAGCGCACCCGCATGGCCGCGGAGCTCCACGACACCGTCGCCCAGAACCTCTCGAGCATCCAGCTGCTGCTGAGCGCGGCGGAGCGGCGCATGGGCGCCGAGGCTGCGGGACTCCATGAGATCGCGCTCGCGAAGTCGTCGGCCGCTTCCGCACTGACGGAGACACGTGCATTCATCCGCGCGCTGAACTCACCGAAGCTCGCCGCGGCGACCCTGCCGGATGCGCTCGCCCGTGTTGTGAGCGAGACCGGTTCCGAGGCCTCGACAGCGGGCACTGTGATCGAGAGGCAGGAGCCATCGGCCGGGACCGGGGCCTCGGAGGGGACTGGGGTTTCGGACGGAACAGTGGCCTCGGTCGCGGGCACCGCCGACGCACCAGGAGGCGCAGCCGAGTTCGTGTTCCGCACGAGCGGCACGGCTCGCGCGCTTCCCCGGCCGGTCGAGACGACGATCCTGCGCATCGTGCAGGGGGCGCTGGGCAATGCGGTGACCCACGCGCATGCGGACAGGGTGCTCGTGACGCTCGCGTACGGGCACCAGCGGATCGCGGTCGACATCGCTGATGACGGACGCGGATTCGACCCGGCAGCGGTGCGACCGTCGGGGGAGTCGGACTCGTTCGGGCTCGACGTCATGCGCGCGCGGGCACGGGCGGTGGGCGGGGCGCTCACCGTTGACTCGCGTCCGGGTGAGGGCACCACGGTGCGCGCGGTGTTCGACGTGGATGAAGAGGCGAGTGGCGAGCGATGACGGGAGTGGAGTGGCAGTGAGAGGCGAGGCAGTGAGAGTCGAGCGCGGCCGGGATGGCCATTGTGGTGGGGAAGACCATGGGCGGCAGGGAGCGCCGTGGGTGACGAGGAGGAGGCAGCGATGACAGTGCGCGTGCTCGTGTGCGATGACCACCCCGTTGTGCGGGCGGGGATCACGGCTCTGCTCTCGACGGATGAGGGGATCGACGTGGTCGGCGAAGCGGCCACGGGGGAGGAGATCGTCAGGCTCGCGGCAGAGGTGCCGGCGGACCTGGTCCTCATGGACCTCCAGCTGGGCAGCGGTGACGGCGTCATACACGGAGCGGAGGCGACCCGCAGGGTCCGTGCGGGCGGCCCAACGGCGCCGAACGTGCTGGTCCTCACGAACTACGACAGTGACGCGGACGTCGTGACGGCGATCGAGGCGGGAGCCGCGGGCTATCTGCTCAAGGACACCCCGCCGGATCAGCTGCTCGACGGGATCCGCCGGGCGGCGGCGGGGGAGACGGCGCTGTCACCCGACGTGACCGCCATGCTCATGAAGCGGATGAGGACGCCGGCGATCAGCCTGAGCGTGCGGGAGCTGGAGGTCGTCGAAGCAGTCGCAGGAGGCCTGTCGAACTCCCAGATCGCAGGGCGGCTCTTCGTATCGGAATCGACCGTGAAGACCCACCTCGCCCACATCTTCGACAAGCTTGGAGCTCGCTCACGGACGGACGCGGTGGCGAAGGCGCGCGAAGCGGGGCTCATCCGCGGGTGAGCTGCTCGACACGAGAGTCGCGTCGACATGAGAGTCGCGTCGACATGAGAGTCGCGAAACGCCGGTTCCGTGCTCCAGACACCGTGTTCTGGCGCGGTGTCTGGAGCACGGAACCGGCGTTTCGGCCGCTAGACGACTGCGCGCTCAGCGCCCGGCGTCGTTGTCCTTGCCGAAGCGGTCCTTGAGCGCGTCCTTGGCGCCGCCCATCTTCTCGCCCAGACCGCTCGAGTTCTCCTTGAGGTCGTCGACGCCCTTGCGAGCCTTGTCGGCGGCGTCATTCACTGCGGCCTCGGTGCGATCCTTCGCCCCTTCGCGCTGGAGGTCGGGGTTGTTCGTGGCGTCGCCCACGCTCTCCTTGACCTTGCCGCTCAGATCCTTCGCCTTGTCTCCGATGCCCATGGTCGACTCCTCTCGTCGCACGCCCGCGGTGATGCGGATCATGAACGACGATACCGGCAGGAGGCGTTGCTGTCTCTGACAAGCCGTCCGGCCCCTGACAAGCCGTCCGGCCCCGTGACAAGCCGTCCGCACCAGCAGCCCGTCCCTCGTCGAGGACCAGCTGAGCTCCCTCAGCCCCGGCCGCGCTCCACGGCCGGGTGGTTGATCGCATCGGCGATGGCCCTGCCCAGGCCGGCAGTGGTGCCGGCCCCGCCCAGGTCGGGGGTGACGATCCTCGTGTCACCGGCGGCGACGACGGCCTCGAAGGCCTCCTCGATCGCCGCGGCGGCCTCCGCCTCGCCCAGGTGATCCAGCATGAGCGCCGCCGACCAGATCTGGCCGATCGGATTCGCGATGCCCTGGCCCGCGATGTCGGGCGCCGATCCGTGGACGGGTTCGAAGAGCGACGGGTGGGTCCCCTCCGGATTGATGTTCGCGCTGGGTGCGATGCCGATCGTCCCGACGCACGCGGGTCCCAGGTCGGACAGGATGTCGCCGAACAGGTTCGAGGCGACGACGACGTCGAACCAGTCCGGGTGCAGGACGAAGTTCGCCGCGAGGATGTCGATGTGGAACTGGTCGACGTCGATGTCCGGGTACGACTCGGACATCGCGGCGACGCGCTCGTCCCAGTACGGCATGGTGATCGCGATGCCGTTGGACTTCGTGGCGGAGGTCACCTTCTTCGCGGGGCGCCGCTCCGCCAGGTCGAACGCGTAGCGCAGCACCCGGTCGATGCCGGTGCGAGTCATGATCGTCTCCTGGATGACGGTCTCCCGCTCCGTGCCCTCGAACATGCGGCCGCCCACGGACGAGTACTCGCCCTCCGTGTTCTCGCGGACGACGTAGAAGTCGACCTCGCCCGGCTCGCGCCCGGCCAGCGGGCTGCGCACGCCCTTGAGCAGCTTCACGGGCCGCAGGTTCACGTACTGGTCGAACACCCGTCGGAACTGGAGGATCGACCCCCACAGGCTCACATGGTCCGGGACGACGTCCGGCCAGCCGACGGCGCCGAAGAAGATCGCATCGACCGCCTCCAGCTGCTCCGCCCAGTCCTCCGGCATCATCGTGCCGTGGGCCTTCCAGTGCTCCGCGCTCGCCCAGTCGAGCTCGATGAGATCGAGTTCGAATCCGTAGACGTCCGCGGCGGCGTGGAGCGCACGGACGCCCTCTGGCATGACCTCGGTGCCGATCCCGTCACCGGGGATGACCGCGATCCTGTAGGTCCTGTCACTCATCGGTCCAGTCCTTCCCTCCGTCGCGCCCGGACTCCCCGTCGAGTCCACGCTCCTCGTCGAGCCGATCGAGGTCCCCGATCCGACGCTCCTCCTCCAGCCTACGGCGTTCGAGCTCGAGGCGCCTCTGATCCTCGTGCTCCTCCCAGCGCCTGCGCGTCCGGGCGCCGATCGCGGCGTCGGGGTTCCGCACCAGTCGGAGGATCAGCCAGCCGCCGCCCACCACCGCGACGAGGAACGCTCCCGTGATGATGAAGATCGCCACTGTCGAGGGCTCACCGACCATGAGTCAGGACCTCTTCTCCAGGCGGCGCTTGTCGAACCAGTTGGCGTAGCGCACGGTGAGCGTGCTCATGCCCAGCGAGCCGCTCACCCGGACGAGGGGGAGGCCCGGCTGCGGCACCTGGTCCACGTGGGACTTCCTGGTGCCCCATGAGCCGCGGACGTCGTCGATGTCGACGCCCCAGCCGTCCGGCACGACGATGAGGCAGGTGCCCATCGCCCCGGCGACGTCGACGCTGATGATCTCCGGCGCTGTCTCCACCTCGAGGAAGCTCAGCTCGACGGTCGCACCGGTCGATTCGACGCGGATGAAGGGCGGGACCTCCCAGCGGCCTCGGCGGCGCTCGTCCTCCCAGCCAGCGCGCAGCACGAGCGGTCGGCCGAGCTCCCATCCGGGTGCGTCCCGGGACGGGACCACCGCGCCCGAGGCCGTCCGCGCGACCGTGCCCGGGGCACGTCCCAGCGCACTGGACGGGGGCGGAACGGGGAGGTCCTCGACGAGGAGGTCGAGATCGGCATAGGTCTTGGCGTCCGCGGCCTTCTCCATGCGCTCCGTGAGCTCTTCGACCGTCAGGCGTCCGTCACCTGCGGCGACGCGCAGCGTCTCGATGACGTCCTCGCGTTCGGCGTGTCCGATCCGGATCTTCCGGGCCGCGGAATCGCCGTCCATGTACTGGTCCTCCTCGCCCGTGGGCTTCAGTCTGTGCCGACTCTGGGCTGATGTTCTGTGTCCGTCCCTGACTATAGGGTGGGGGACGTGTCCACCGCACTGTATAGGCGCTACCGCCCCGAAGCCTTCGACGAAGTCATCGGGCAGGAGCATGTGACTCGCCCGCTGTCCGCCGCCATCGACGCAGGGCGCATCAACCATGCCTTCCTGTTCTCCGGTCCCCGCGGCTGCGGGAAGACGACGTCGGCGCGCATCCTGGCGCGCTGCCTCAACTGTGCCGAAGGCCCCACCTCGAATCCGTGCGGCCAGTGCCCCAGCTGCCAGGACCTCGCGAACGGCGGAGCGGGATCGCTGGACGTCGTGGAGATCGACGCGGCCAGCCACAACGGCGTCGACGATGCCCGCGACCTGCGGGAGCGGGCCGTGTACGCGCCGGCCCGGGACCGCTACAAGGTGTTCATCCTCGACGAGGCCCACATGGTGACGACGCAGGGCTTCAACGCCCTGCTCAAGCTCGTCGAAGAGCCGCCGGCCCACGTGAAGTTCGTCTTCGCGACGACGGAGCCGGACAAGGTCATCCAGACGATCCGCTCGCGGACGCACCACTACCCGTTCCGGCTGGTCCCGCCGGAGACCCTGGTGCGGTACCTCGACGATCTGAGCGGTCGGGAGAACGTGAACGTCGGCAAGGGGGTCCTGCCGCTCGTCGTGCGCGCGGGCGGGGGGTCGGTCCGCGACACCCTCTCCGTCCTCGACCAGCTGATGGCCGGAGCAGGCGCGGAGGGCGTCGACTACGCGACGGCGGTCGCGCTGCTGGGCTATACGGATGACTCGCTGCTGGGCGACATCGTCGATTCGTTCTCCGCTGGCGATGGTGCCGGGGTGTTCCGCGTCATCGATCGTGTCGTCGAATCGGGGCACGATCCGCGCCGCTTCGTCGAGGATCTGCTGGAGCGCTTCCGCGACCTCTTCGTCATCTCTGCGGCAGAGGATGCCGCGGCGTCGTTCCTGCCGGAGGTGCCCGCGGACAGGCTGGAGCGCCTCAAGGTGCAGGCTCGTGCGTTCGGCCCCGGTGAGCTGTCACGCGCAGCGGATCTGCTGAACGTGGGACTGACGGAGATGACCGGTGCGACGTCGCCGCGTCTGCAGCTGGAGCTCATCTGCGCGCGGATCCTCCTGCCGGGCGCGGAGAACTCACGTCGGTCCGTCGTGTCCCGCGTCGACAGGCTCGAACGGCGCATCGGCATGAGCGCCGGTGGCCGTATGCCGGCAGGGGCGGTGCCCGTGCAGGCGGCGGCTGAACCCGGTGGACCTGAAGCGGCCGGACCGGAACCCGCTGGGACTGAGCCTGCTGGACCTGAGCCTGCTGGAACCGACCTGGCTGGGACTGGGCGCACTGGCGCTGAGCAGCCCGGGGCGCAGCAGACAGGGGCCCAGCAGACTGGGACAGGGCGCACTGAGCACGCCGGAGCCGAGGCGGCACCGGGTTCGCGCGCTGCTCGCAGTCAGGAGTCGCCAGCGGGGCAGAGCCGTGCAGCGGGCGCAGCTGCGTCCGCTGAGCAGGACGCGGACCCGTTCGCGGGTATGGCCGCTGCGATGGCATCGGCGCGGTCGGTGCTCGACGGCGGACCGGAGGAGGCGCCTCGTGTCGCCCCGAAGGACAGGTCTCACGCCGCACCGGGTGATCGGCCTCGCAGTGCACCGGAGGACACGCAGCGCGCCGCGCCGGCGTCGGCTCCCGCAGAACCCTCCCGTGCGGACCAGCAGCCCGACCCGCGCCCCGCACAGATGCGGCAGGCTGAGCCTCAGCAGCCTCAGCAGCCTCAGCAGCCTCAGCAGCCTCAGCAGCCTCAGGGTGCTCAGCAGGTGGATGCCCCGGAGGCCGCAGTCCCGCCCGCTACAGACTCGATGGCCGACGTGCCGGAAGCGCACGCGTCACCGGAGATCCGGCAGGCTCCCGGAGTCGGGGCGGAGATCGACGCGATCCGTCGCGGCTGGCCCGACGTGCTCGCCAGGCTCCAGCAGCTGCGCAAGCTCTCATACGCGATCGTGAGCGGAAACTCCTTCCCGCAGCGGTTCGCTGATGGTGTGCTCTTCCTCGGCTTCAGCAACCCCGGATCGGTCCAGGCCTTCCGCCGAGGACCTCACGCGCAGTTCGTGAGCTCGGCCCTCGAGGATTCGCTGGGGATCCGCGCGGAAGTCCGTGTGGGAGACGAGAACGCGGGACCGCCTTCCTCGACCTCGGCGCCCAGTGGCCCGCAAACAGGTGGTCCGCAAACCAGTGGTCCGCACACAGGTGGTCCTCCATCCGGCGGTTCTCCTTCCGGCGGTTCTGCGGGGCCGGGCGGTTCGGGTTCGGCTGGTTCGGGAAGCAGCGGCCCAGGTCAGATGGCAGCGGCTCCCCATGATCGTTCGGGCCCGCGTGAGGTGACACAGGAAGAACTGGACTCCGTCGTCGGTCCGCGCGAAGCCGATCGGGCACCCGTCGACCACGAGCGGTACTGGCAGAGCGACTCGGCCGACCAGAGCGGCGCAGCGCAGTCGGACGCGCCGACCAGTCAGCCGACGTCCCCGCGGGGACGCGAAGGCCGTGACGATGCGGAGGGCGACAGTCAGACTCCGCTGACGGGTGCAGATGCGGAACGGGACCCTCGTGAAACTTTCGCAGGCGCGCCCGAACCCTTCGCCGGCGCACCCGATGCTGAGCCTGCTGACGCGGAGACCAGCACATCTGCGCAGACGATGACATCTGCGGCTCCTGAGCCGGATGATTCTGCACCTGAGGGTTCGACAGCGTCGGATCCGTGGGCGCCGGAGGCCGGTCACGAATCGTGGTCGGGTGGCTCCCCCCAGGGCTGGTCAGGTGACTCCGCGCAGGACTGGTCCGGAGACTCCGCGCAGGACGACGGGCCCGTCGCGACTGCGGCGGGGGACAGGGCCGTGGACCTCGGTGCCGTCCTTGTTCCTCCTCCCGTCGACATCGAGCCCTATCCGGAGGACGGCGAGTCCTACCCCGCCGATGGAGAATCCCCTCCCGACGGAGGCGCGTATCCGGACGCATACTCAGACGACTACAGGGACCCGCAAGGGGACACCCTTGCCGAACCTGTCGAAGAGGCTCCAGAACACGGGCCGCCAGACGAATCCGGGTCGTTCGAGGCACGGGAGTCGACGGGCAGCCAGACTCCCGCGGCGAGCGGCGACCTCGATTTCCTGGGTGCGTACGCCGACGTGGACATCTCCTTCACAGAGAATCCCGGCCACGCTCAGGCAGCGCGCACTGCAGAACCTGATGCATCCGCGGATTCGCCCCTGGGACGGTACGCCCACCTCGCGCAGCGCCACAGTGGCGATGTGAAGGGGGCGAGCCAGCCTCCGCCGCCCGTCGAGGAGCACGTGCCGGACCCGGTCGAGAACTACACCGATTACGACACCGAAGGCGACGCCGATATCGAGCACGACAACGAGTTCGGTCCCGCCGTCGTCCAGCGCCTGCTGGGTGGCGTGATCATCGAGGAGTTGAACGAGTGAGCCTGCTCTACGAAGGCGCCCTGCAGGATCTGGTCGAGGAGTTCGGCCGACTGCCGGGCATCGGCCCCAAGTCCGCGCAGCGCATGGCATTCCACATCCTCCAGGCGGACACCGCGGACGTCGACGCTCTGGCCGACGCTCTGCGCGAGGTGAAGCGCCGCGTCCGCTTCTGCGACGTCTGCGGCAACGTCGCAGAAGACGCGACATGCGTCATCTGCAAGGACGAGCGCCGCGACCAGACGATGATCTGCGTCGTCGAGGAGCCCAAGGATGTCCTCGCCGTGGAACGCACGCGCGAATACCGCGGCCTCTACCACGTGCTCGGCGGCTCCATCGATCCCATGGCGGGGATCGGTCCCGACGACCTCCGCATCAAGGACCTTCTGCCCCGACTGCAGTCGGGGGACGTGCAGGAGGTCGTCATCGCGACCGACCCGAACCTCGAGGGCGAAGCGACTGCCACGTACCTCATCCGCCTGCTCAGCAGCGTGGGTCTCACGGTGTCGCGACTGGCATCGGGGCTGCCCGTCGGCGGCGATCTCGAGTACGCGGACGAAGTGACCCTGGGTCGAGCGTTCGAAGGGCGACGTTCCGTCTCCTGACGTGTCCCGTCTCCTGACGCTGAGCACACTGCCTCTTGACTTGACTGCCTCTTGACTTCTTATCGATAAACGGTAAACATATTGTTTATCGATATATCGATCATCGATAAGAGGAAGCGTGACGCCAAGGGGGCGAGCAGACATGAACACCACGGATCCGCAGACACCCGACCAGACTCCCGATCCGACGCCACCGACCAATAGGGGCTCGAAGAAGAAGCCGTCGTGGGGGTTCGAGGTCTTCCTCATCTTTCCGCTCATCGCGCTCCTCAACCTCGCGGCTTCGCCGCTGTTCAGTCTGGCGCTGTCCGACCGGCTTCCCGCAGTGCTCGAGTTCGTTGAGCCGGCGTCGATCACCCTTGAGGGGACGGAGGTGGCGGTGGAGGGTCTGACGACGCTCGCCGTCCCGGCGGACGACCTCAGCGCATGGGCGATCGGGCAGTTCATCGTCGCGAAGGCGATCTGGATCCTCGGCCTCTTCATCGCCACGTGGTTCGCCGCGCGCGTCGTCTCCGAGGTCGTGAAGGGCCGCCCGTTCTCGACCCGCGCCTCGAAGGGTCTCGGAGGGCTCTCCTGGACCCTCGTCATCACTGGCCCGCTCTACGCGCTGGCACAGGTCCCCGGCGACAATCTGGTGATCCGCGATCTGGGCCTCCGGGGCTTCGATGTGAGCAACAGCGTCACGTCGAACATGACCTACCTCTGGATCGGCGCGGTCTTCCTCGCGGAACTCCTCCGTCGGGCCGTCAGGCGCGGCCGCGAGGTCCAGGACGAACTGGAAGGCGTGATCTGAGGTGGTGGATGTCGGCGGACCCCGAGTCGCCTGTCACATCGACGGCCTGCTCGCGCAGCGGGAGATGACGCTCACCCAGTTGTCCGAACGAGTGGGAGTGAGTCTGGCGAACCTCTCCGTGCTCAAGAACAACCGCGCGAAGGCAGTGCGATTCACGACGCTGCTCGCATTGTGCGAGGTCCTCGAATGCCAGCCGGGCGACCTCTTCAGCGTCGTTCGGTGAGGCGGGGCGGGAAGCGCCCGCACGAGCAGGAGTCGAGGTGCCGAGGCGGTGCCGACCGATCATGGCCGGCGCCGCCTCCGCGTCCCAGAATGACGGGGTGGCCGGAACACGGTCGGGATGTGCCCGTAGAATGGTGCGCGGCTCGGCCGCAGCGGTGCTGCATCGCTCATCCGCCGGCCGGACCGAACAGCCCGCGAGAGAATTGAGCACATGAGCCTCGTCGTACAGAAGTTCGGAGGTTCCTCCGTCGCCGACGCCGCATCCGTCAAGAGGGTCGCCAAGCGCATTGCGTCGTATCGCAAGGCCGGCCATGACGTGGTCGTCGTCGTATCCGCCATGGGGGACCAGACAGACGACCTGATCGACCTCGCACAAGAGGTCTCGCCCGTCCCACCGCCGCGTGAACTCGACATGCTGCTGACCGCCGGAGAGCGCATCTCCATGGCGGTCCTAGCGATGGCGATCGCGAACCTGGGGGAGAGCGCGCAGTCGTTCACCGGTTCCCAGGCCGGCGTGATCACGGACGAATCCCACGGACGCGCACGCATCATCGACGTCACCCCGGGTCGGATCCGCTCCGCGCTCGACGACGGCCACGTCGCGATCGTCGCGGGATTCCAGGGCGTGAGCCAGACGACCAAGAACATCACGACGCTGGGCCGCGGCGGCTCCGACACCACAGCCGTCGCGCTCGCCGCCGCGCTGGACGCGGACGTCTGCGAGATCTACTCGGACGTCGACGGCGTGTTCACAGCCGATCCCCGGATCGTGCCGTCCGCCCGCAAGATCGACAAGATCGGCTACGAGGAGATGATGGAGATGGCTGCCTCCGGCGCCAAGATCCTCATGCTCCGCTGCGTCGAGTACGCACGCCGTTCAGGTGTGCCCATCCATGTCCGCTCGTCGTTCTCGAATCACAGCGGCACGTGGGTCACCGACGGGGAGATCCCCGAGCCCTTCAGGACCGCAAGCACGAAGGAATCCACCATGGAACAGCCCATCATCTCCGGAGTCGCGCACGACCGCTCCGAAGCCAAGCTCACCATCGTCGGAGTGCCCGATGTGCCCGGCAAGGCGGCGGAGATCTTCAGCATCATCTCCGAGCAGGAGATCAACATCGACATGATCGTGCAGAACATCTCCACGCGCGATCCCGGCCGCACGGACATCTCCTTCACCCTGCCGATGGCGGATGGTGCGAAGGCGATCGAGGCGCTCGAGGCCCGCAAGGACAGCATCAGCTTCGACCACATCCGCTACGACGACCAGATCGGCAAGCTGTCGGTCGTCGGCGACGGCATGCGCTCGAACCCGGGGGTCACCGCGACCCTGTTCCGCGCACTCAGCGAAGAGCACGTCAACATCGACCTCATCTCCACCTCGGAGATCCGCATCAGTGTCGTGACGCGCGCCGAGGACCTGGACCGCGCCGTCACCGCGGCGCACAGCGCATACGGGCTGGACAGCGAAGAGACCCAGGCGGTCGTGTACGGAGGGACAGGACGATGACAGCAGTGACCATCGGAATCGTCGGGGCCACCGGGCAGGTGGGCGCTGTCATGCGCACCCTGCTCGAGGCGGATCCCGGGTTCGAGATCGGCGCGGTGCGCTTCTTCGCATCCGCACGCTCGGCGGGTAAGACCATGCCGTTCCGCGGCGAGGACATCGTCGTCGAGGACACGGCCACGGCCGACCCGACAGGCGTGGACATCGCACTGTTCTCCGCCGGAGGCGACACCTCCCGTGCGCAGGCAGAGCGCTTCGCCGCCGCCGGTGCGGTCGTCATCGACAACTCCTCCGCGTGGCGCGGCGATGCCGAGGTCCCGCTCGTCGTGAGCGAGGTCAACCCCGAAGCGGTCGACGATCGCCCGAAGGGCATCATCGCGAACCCCAACTGCACGACGATGGCCGCGATGCCGCCGCTCAAGGCGCTGCACGACGCCGCGGGACTCGAGCGCCTCAAGGTCGCCACCTACCAGGCCGTGTCCGGATCCGGGCTGGCCGGCGTCAAGGAGCTCACCGAACAGGCGCAGGCGGTCGCACCGCATGCGTCCGCTCTGGTGAGCTCGGGCTCCGCCGTCGATTTCCCTGAGCCGCAGGTCTACACGGATCCCATCGCGTTCAACGTGCTGCCACTGGCCGGCGCGCTCGTGGATGACGGCGAGTACGAGACTGATGAGGAGAAGAAGCTCCGCAACGAGTCCCGCAAGATCCTCGCTCTGCCCGACCTGCTGGTCGCCGGCACCTGCGTGCGCGTCCCCGTCGTCACGGGCCACTCGCTGTCGATCCACGCGGAGTTCTCCCGCGCGATCACCGCGGACGAGGCTCGCGAGGTGCTGGGGAAGGCCGCCGGCGTCGCGCTCGAGGACGTGCCCACCCCGCTCAAGGCCGCGGGTGCGGATCCCAGCTTCGTCGGACGGATCCGCCAGGACCAGTCCGTGCCGGAGGGCCGCGGACTCGTGCTGTTCGTCGCGAACGACAACCTCCGCAAGGGGGCTGCGCTGAACACGGTGCAGATCGCACGGATCGTGGCCGACCGTCTGGGCTGACGCTGCGCTTCAGTGGGGCGCAGCCCCACCGGACCGCTGTCCCCATCGGACCTTCGACGGCGCCTCTTCCCGCATGGGAAGGGGCGCCGTCGGCGTTGTGGCGGTCGGCGGACCGCATCGAAACATCGACATATCTGCATTAGTCCCGCCCCGGGCCCCCGCGTAGCCTGACAGCAATACGCACGATCTTCTGTGGAAGGCCGTGCGACCAGCCTCATCGATCCTCCTGGGAAGGCTCCGCCTATGCGCCGTCCACCTGTTCTGCTCGCTCTCCTGTCCGCATCCGGTCTGGTACTGGCGGGCTGCGGTGGGGACTCCGACGCGGCGTCGAGCGACGGCGGCACGACGGTGGTCACGTCGACGAACGTCTACGCCTCGCTGGTCGAGGCAGTCGCGGGCGATGCGGTTGACGTCATCCCGATCATCGACGACGCGGCTCAGGATCCTCACGAGTACGAGGCGACCGCGCGCGATCAGCTGGAGCTGTCACGTGCAGACGTCATCGTCATGAACGGCGGCGGCTACGACTCCTTCATGACGACGATGCTCGAGGCGATCGATGAGGAACCGGACGTCATCGACGCAGTGGCGGCGTCGGACCTCCCCGGTGCCGAGGAGGCGGCGGCGAACGGACACGATCATGATCACGCGCATGACCACGAGGAAGAACCGGACGACGACTCCGGCGATCATGCGGACGGTGCTCATGGGGGCGACGCCCATGACGAGGAGGGCCATGATCACGCCCACGACCACGGATCGTTCAACGAGCACGTCTGGTACTCGGTGCCGACGATGATCGCCGTGGTCGACGAGATCGAGTCCCATCTCGCGGAGACGACCCCCGACAGCGCAGAGGCGCTGACCGCCAACGCCGACGAGGTGCGCGGGCAGCTCACCGAACTGGACGACCGGATCAGCGACCTCGCCGCCTCGCACGACGGCGAGAACGCCGCGGTGACCGAGCCCGTCGCACTGCGACTCTTCGATGACCTCGGCCTCACGAACGTTGTTCCCGACCAGTTCGTCTCCGCCGTCGAGATGGGGTCGGAAGTCTCTCCGATCGCGGTCCAGGAGGCGACGGAGGCGCTCGACGACGACGTGAGGGTGTTCGCGTACAACACCCAGACCTCGGGTCCGGCGGCGGAAGAGCTCCGCGGACAGGCCGACGGCCTCGGCATCCCCGTCGTCGAGGTCACGGAGACGATGCCCGAGGGCACCGACTACGTCACCTGGATGACGGAGACCGTCGACGCTGTGGAGCAGGCGATCGCATGACGGACGTGCCGCCTGCCCGCGAGCCGACTCGCGAACCGACCCGTGCCCCGATCCTCGAACTGTCCGATGCGGAACTCCGGTTCGGCGAGCGCGTCGTGTGGCACCACCTGACCCTCGACGTGCAGCCGGGCGAGTTCATCGCAGTGCTGGGACCCAACGGCACGGGCAAGACGTCCCTGCTGCGCGCTCTGCTGGGGCAGCACCGACTGCGTGCCGGCTCGATCCGTGTGAACGGACACGCGCCACGCACCGGTGACGGCGACCTCGGCTACATCCCGCAGCAGCGCGGTATGGACCGCGACACCCCGATGCGCGGGCGCGACCTCGTCCGGATGGGAATCGACGGGCACCGGTGGGGGCTGGGTCGACTGAAGCGCGAGGAGCGCGACCGGGTCGAGGAGCTCATCGATGCCGTCGGCGCTCGGGAGTACGCAGACTCCCCGGTGGGTCTGCTCTCCGGGGGCGAGCAGCAGCGGCTGCGCGTCGCCCAGGCGCTCGTCGGCCAGCCGCGGATCCTGCTCTGCGACGAGCCGCTGCTGTCCCTCGACATGCACCACCAGCGCAGAGTCGCCGCGCTCATCGACGAGATGCGCAGGACACGCGATACCGCCGTCGTCTTCGTCACGCACGAGATCAACCCGATCCTCCCGTACGTCGACCGAGTGCTCTACCTCGCCGGCGGCCACCACCTGGTCGGCCCGCCGCGCGAGGTCATGACCTCGGAATCGCTCAGTCAGCTCTACCGCAGCCGGATCGAGGTCGTCGACGTGGGCGGACGGCTCGTCATCGTTGGCGGCGACGACCATCCCCACCATCCCTCGGCAGATGACTCGGTGGAGGACTCCCGCGTCCTCCCGGGGCGGGGGGCGCTCTGATGGAAGCCCTCACAGAACTCTTCACCTTCGAGGACTACGGCGCGCTCGTCTCCCTCCTCCTCAACTCCATCCTCGCCGCAGCGCTGCTGGGCGTGGTGGGCGGCCTCGTGTCCGTGTTCGTCATGACGCGCGACATCGCATTCGCCGTCCACGGCATCGCGGAGCTGTCGTTCGCAGGGGCCGCGCTCTTCCTCCTCATCGGCTTCGACGTGGTCCACGGCAGCTTCGTCGGCTCGATCATCGCCGCGATCATCATCGCCGTGGGCGGGTCCCGCGACTCGGAGAAGAACGCGATCATCGGCGTCATCATGCCGTTCGGGCTGGGGCTGGGGATCCTCTTCCTCGCGCTCTACGACGGCCGGGCGGCGAACAAATTCGGCCTCCTCACCGGTCAGATCGTCGCGATCAGCGGGGACTCCCTACGGCTGCTGGTCGTGACCGCGCTCATCGTGCTCGCGGTGCTGGCGCTGGTCTGGCGGCCGCTCATGTTCGCCGGACTGGACCCGCAGGTGGCACGGGCCCGCGGCGTGCCGGTCGCGTCGCTGAACCTCGTCTTCATGGTGGTGCTCGGTCTGGCCGTCGCTCTGTCTGTGCAGGTGGTCGGCGTGCTGCTGGTCATGGCCCTGCTCGTCACCCCGGCCGCTGCGGCCACGCAGGTGACCGCCTCGCCGGTGCTGACCCCGATCCTGTCCGTCGTCTTCGCCGTCGTGTCGTCGGTGGGCGGCGTGCTGATCGCACTCGGCTCCCCAGTCGTGCCGATCAGCCCCTTCGTCACGACGATCAGCTTCCTCATCTACGCCGTGTGCCGGCTCATCGGCCGCCGCCGGATCGACCGGCACGTCCGTGCGAGGTCCCAGCGCGAGTCCGATCTGGACCGCCACCCGTCCCTGCACTCATGACCGCCGCCGAGGTGCGGGTCACCTGCCGTGGTCGGGTCGTCTGTGGCCGTCGGAACTCCTGCCGTGGACGGGTGGTCCGACCGCCGCACTGACATAATCGGACGCATGGCCTCAGCACGCTCAGTCCGCGCCCTCCGACGCGCGGTGGGAATCGCCGCGGGGATCGGACTCGTGGGCCTCGCGGGGCTCGGGTACTCCGCCTTCGTCGAACCGCGGATGTTCCGAGTCCGTCGGCACACGCTTCCGCTCCTCCCACCCGGTTCCGACCCGGTGCGGCTCCTCCACCTGTCCGACCTGCACCTTGCGAGGAATCAGGACTTCCGGTCGCGGTTCGTGCGATCGCTCGCGGAATGGGAGCCCGACCTCGTCGTGAACACGGGGGACAACTTCGGCGGCGACACGCTGCCGCTCGTACTCGAAGCCCTGGACCCGCTGCTCGATGTGCCGGGGACCTTCGTGTTCGGCTCCAATGACGTGTGGGGACCGACCCTCAAGAACCCCGCCCGCTATCTCACCCGCCGCACGACGCAGGGGGAGGACAAGTCGAAGGAGCCCACCCTGCCGGTCGGTGAGCTCCGGGACTCCTTCGAGGCCCGCGGGTGGTCCTACCTCGACAACCGCACGCATACCCTGAAGATCGCCGGCACGACGGTCTCCTTCGCCGGTCTGGGCGATGCCCACGTGAACGCCGACCGCGTCACGGACGCGCACCCGCACTTCCCCGACGGAGACGTGCGGATCGGCGTCACCCACGCTCCGTACTCACGGACACTCGAGGCGTTCGCGGGGGCCGGTGCGGACCTCGTGCTCGCAGGGCACACGCACGGCGGACAGATACGGATCCCGTTCTGGGGCGCTCCCGTGACCAACTGCGACCTGGACCGGACGCGAGCGCGTGGGCTCTTCCCCTACCGACGCGCGCGCGTGCACGTGTCGGCCGGTCTGGGATACTCGCCGTACTCGCCGGTGCGGTTCGCCTGTCCGCCCGAAGTCAGCCTGCTCACGCTGGTCGCGCGGCGCGGTTCGGACTGACGCGCGCACGCTGGGAGGTCCATCGGCGGTTACTGAGTCCTCGCGATTGACCGGGGCGCTAAAATCTAGCCCATGGTGTCCTCTGTCGCATCCAAGAAGCCTCCGAAGCTCAGCGCGCTCATCCAGTTCATCGCAGTCAGCTGCATCGCAGGGATCGTGTCCGCAGGACTCGCGATCCCGTCGGTCGGCATGGCCGCCGCCGCAGGTGACGGCGCTGTCGAGGTGTTCAAAGCGCTGCCCGCGGAGCTCGACGAACGACCGCTCGCGCAGCAGTCGCGCATGCTCGCCGCAGACGGGTCGCTCATCGCGAACTTCTACTGGCAGAACCGCAAGGAGGTCGCGTTCGACGACATCTCGCAGGAGATGAAGGATGCGACCGTCGCGGTCGAGGACTACCGCTTCTACGAGCACACCGGCGTGGACATCCAGGGCATCGCCCGCGCGGTCGTGCACAACCTCCTGTCCGACTCGACGCAGGGCGGTTCGACCCTCACGCAGCAGTACGTGAAGAACGTGCTGGCGGAGAACGCCCACGCGATCGAGGACTCCGAGGGCGTCGAGGCGGCCAAGGAGGCCGACGGAGCTGAGGGCTACGCCCGCAAGCTGCGCGAGGCGAAGCTGGCGCTCGCGGTGGAGAACAAGTACAGCAAGGACGAGATCCTCCACCGCTACCTCAACATCAACAACTATTCGGGATCACCCAACGTCTACGGCGTCGAAGCCGCCGCGCAGCGGTACTGGGGGATCCCCGCGTCCGAACTGAACATCGAGCAGTCGGCGACCCTGGCCGGAATCGTCCAGAACCCCAAGGCGAACAACCCGGAGCGGTTCCCGGAGCAGACGCTGGAGCGGCGCAACACCGTGCTGGGCCTCATGAACACCCACGGCTACATCGACGACGCGGAGTACCAGGAGGCGAAGGAGAAGGACCTGGGGCTGGACATCCACAAGACCCCGAACGGCTGCGCGACGGCCGGCAACATGGGGTACTTCTGCGACTACGTCCAGCGTGTCGTCGAGAACGACGCGAGCTTCGGCGAGACGAAGGGCGAGCGACTCCAGTTCCTCAACCGGGGCGGCCTCACGATCCAGACGACGATCAATCCTGAGATCCAGGCAGCGGCGGATGAAGCGGTCAAGGACCGCGTGCCCGTGGGCGACCCGTCAGGTGCGGGCCACTCCGCAGTGACCGTGGAGCCGGGCACCGGCGACGTCATCGCCATGGCGCAGAACCGCAATTACGCGGTCGCCGAAGGCGAAGAGGACGTGGACACCCAGCTGAACTACAACGTCGACCGTGCGCACAACGGTGCGAACGGCTTCCAGATCGGTTCGACGTGGAAGCCCCTCGTGCTCGCCGAATGGCTGGACGAGGGCAAGGGCCTGGACACCGTCGTGAACGCGAAGCGCCGCGAGTTCCCCGCGGGTTCGTGGACGTACGACGGGTGCCCGGCGATGGGCGGCGACTGGCATCCGAGGAACGCCGGTGAGGGCGACGGGAGTGCGTCGATGACCGCACTGCAGGCCACGAAGCAGTCGCTCAACACCGCCTACGCGGCGATGGGCAACCAGCTGAACATGTGCGGCATCCTCGATACCGCGCAGAGCCTGGGCCTCAAGTACGGCAGCGGTGCGTCTCTCGAGACCGCGGACGACTCAGGGTTCATCCCCGCGCTCAGCCCCGCATCGATCCTCGGCACCGTCGAGGTCGCGCCCATCGACATGGCTGCCGCATTCGCCGCGTTCGCGGCCGATGGCGAGTACTGCAGGCCCACGCCCATCCAGTCGATCGAGGACGGGAACGGCGAGGAGATCGAGGTTCCGTCGGCCGACTGCAAGCAGGCGATCGACAAGGAGGTCGCGCAGGGCGTCGCCTACGCGATGAGCCAGACCTTCAACGGCGGCACGACCAGCAGCCTCGGCATCGGTGTGCCCGCCGCGGCGAAGACCGGTACGACGAACTTCGAAGTGGGCTCGACCTCACTGATCGGCTTCACCCGCACCCTGTCCACCATGGTGTGGACCGGCGACCCGGACGGCAGCCGCGACTGGCGGAAGAACTCCCAGGGCGCCGTGACCGGCTACGTCTACGGTGCGACCGTCTCCGGTGCCACGTGGCAGGACTACATGCGGGACGCGGTCAAGGAGACCGAGGGCAACACCGGCTTCTCCCGCCCCAGCGGCAGCGTGGGCGGCTCGCAGGGCAGCGATCGCTCCGGCGGTGGCAGCACCGGCGGCGGTGGCGGCAATGGCGGCGGCGGTAACGGCGGCGGAGGCGGCGGCAACGGCGGCGGCGGAAATGGCGGCGGAGGCGGCGACAATGGCGGCGGCGGTGACGACGGCGGCGATGACGACGAGGACGATGGCGGCGGCAGCGCCGGACTCGGCGGTAACTGACGCGTCGACTGCAGCCCCAGAGTGCCGACCGCCGGTGTCCCTCCTGCCTGCGAACACATAGCATGGGCAGGACATGCGGGATCGAGCCCGCACGGACGACGAAGGAGCACCTCATGACGAAGTGGGAGTACGTGACCGTCCCCCTCATCACCCACGCGACGAAGCAGATCCTCGACCAGTGGGGAGCGGAGGGCTATGAACTCGTCCAGGTGATCCCCGGACCAGAGGGCAGCACCAACCTCGTCGCCTACATGAAGCGCCCGCTGGCGGGCTGAAGGGATTCCTCATGAGCCGCATCGAATCCGACCTCGCTGAGCGCGGTCTCGAGCTTCCGCCCGTCGCCGCACCCGCCGGTGCCTATGTCCCGGCACTGCGCGTGGGCGACCAGGTCCTCACCTCGGGTCAGCTCCCGTTCGTCGACGGAGCCCTGCCGACGGTCGGTGCCGTCGGCGGCAGCGTGACCCCGGAGGAGGCCTACGAGCTGGCCGGCGTCTGCGCACTCAACGCGCTGGCGGCGGTCAAGTCCGTCATCGGCGACCTCGACCTCATCGAGCGCATCGTCAAGGTCACCGGCTTCGTGAATTCCACTCCGGACTTCACCGGTCAGCCGGGCGTCGTCAACGGCGCCTCGGAACTGCTGGGCGAACTGTTCGGCGAGGCCGGCCAGCATGTCCGCTCCGCGGTAGGCGTCGCGTCGCTGCCGAAGGGCACGCCGGTGGAACTCGAGCTCACCGTGCAGGTCCGCGCGGAAGGATGACGGTGACGGACGACCATCTGCGGCGTGCTCTCGCAGACGACGGCGTCGACCTGGTGCTGGCGGACAACCCGTCGCCCATGACGCTCGACGGGACGAACAGCTACATCCTGAGGTCCCAGGACGGGGCGTCCGCGCTCCTCCTGGACCCCGGGCCGATGCTGGTGGAGCACCGCGATGCACTGCTGCGCACCGTGGGATCCGCGGAGCTCACTGCCATCGTGCTCACCCACCGCCACGGGGACCACTCCGGCCTGCTGGAGACGGTGGGGGAGTGGGCTCCCGGCGTGCCCGTCCACGCGGTCGATCCGACATTCTCCTCCGGCACCGCGCCGCTGGTGGACGGTGAGCGCATCGCGTTCGGGACGCACGATGCCGATGTGCTCTCCATCGTCACGACCCCGGGGCACACCGACGACTCCGTGTCCGCCGTGCACGGTTCCCGGCTGTTCTCCGGGGACACGGTGCTGGGCCGCGGCACGACGATGGTGTCCTTCCCGGACGGGTCGCTGGGCGACTACCTCGCCAGCCTGGAGCGATTGACCGCGCTCGAGGCCGCTGGCGGCGCTGCGACCATCGCCCCGGCCCACGGTGAGCAGCGGGAGGACGTGCGCGACCTGCTTGCCCACTACCTCTCCCATCGCCTCGAGCGCATCAACCAAGTGCGGGACGTGCTCGCGAGCGGTCGCACGACGGCGGAGGAGGTCGCGGATGTCGTCTACGCGGACGTCCCGGACTCCGTGAAGCCGGCGGCCCTGCAGATCGTGCGCGCGCAGCTCGCCTACATCGACACACTGGCGGACTGAGCCGCTCAGTCTCACGCACAGGCATGAGCACAGCGACAGACACCGAGGCCGTGGTCACCGGAAGGGTGACCACGGCCTCGGCGTCTGTGCCGGCGCTGCCAGCGGTGTCAGGCGGCGCGGTGGCGCAGGCGATCGACGTCCAGGAGGACGACGGCGCGAGCCTCCAGGCGCAGCCACCCGCGCTGCGCGAAGTCGGCGAGGGCCTTGTTGACCGTCTCGCGGGACGCGCCGACCAGCTGGGCCAACTCCTCCTGCGTGAGGTCGTGGGCGACGTGGGTGCCGTCCTGCGTGGGCTGGCCGAAGCGGTCCGCAAGATCCAGCAGAGCCTTCGCGACACGGCCGGGGACGTCCTGGAAGACCAGGTCGCCCACCGTGTCGTTCGTGCGGCGCAGACGGATCGCCAGAGCCCGCAGCAGGTTCATGGCGGCCTTGGGGCGCTCCTCGAGCCACGAGGTGAGGTCCTCGTGACGGAGGCTCAGCAGCTCCGTCTGCGACACGGCGGTCACGTTGGAGGAGCGCGGGCCCGGATCGAACAGCGACAGCTCGCCGATGATCTCGCTGGGTCCGACGACCGACAGGAGGTTCTCACGACCGTCGGACGATTCGCGTCCGACCTTGAGCTTGCCGGTCGCGACGATGTACAGCTCATCGCCCGCATCGCCCTCGCGGAAGAGCACAGTCCCGCGTCGGACGCTGCGCGGCTTCATGTATTTGAGCAGCGCACTGGTCGCTTCGTCGTCGAGCCCGGCGAAGAGCGCGGCCCTGCGTACGACTTCGATGTCCACTTGGTTCCTCCTGATCGGTTCACGTCTGCGGCTCAATCTACCCTCACGCCGGTGCTCCTGCCCACAGTTCACGCGCCGCTGATCCTGGTATGAGCGCCGCGAACGGCCGCACAGGGCACCGATAGGATGGTGCGGTGCTGTCAGTCGCTGAGAAGAGCAGGCGGCGCTTCCTCGAGGAGACTCCACTGGGGCGCACACGCCGAGCCAGGAAGATCCACCGCATCCTTGCGGACACCTATCCGACCGCGCATGCGGAGCTGGACCACCGCGACGCGTTCGAACTGCTGGTCGCCACGGTGCTGTCCGCGCAGACCACGGACGTCCGCGTGAATTCCGTGACTCCGGCGCTGTTCGCCGCGTACCCGGATGCCGGTGCGCTGGCCGCAGCCACGCGGGAGGACGTCGAGGAGATCATCAGGCCCACGGGCTTCTACCGCGCGAAGGCGCGCAGCATCGTGGGACTGGCCCAGTCGCTCGTCGACGAGTTCGGCGGCGAGGTGCCGAACTCCCTCGAGCAGCTCGTGACCCTGCCGGGCGTCGGGAGGAAGACGGCGAACGTGGTGCTCGGCAATGTGTTCGACGTCCCCGGCCTCACGATCGACACCCACTTCGCCCGCCTGGCCCAGAGGTTCCTGTGGACGGATTCGGACACTGCGGACCGCATCGAGAAGGACGTCGCCGCGCTCTTCCCCCGCAAGGACTGGACGATGCTGTCCCACCGGGTGATCTGGCACGGCAGACGCATCTGCCACGCCCGGACACCTGCGTGCGGAGCGTGCCCGATCAGTGCACTCTGCCCCGCGTTCGGCACCGGTGAGCTCGATGAGCGGAAGGCGCGGAAGCTCCTGCGGTTCGAACTGGCGGAGGATGCTGGGGCCGGAGGGAAGACCGACGGAGGATTGCGCGTTGACTCGGGGAGGGCTCACGGTTCGACGAAGGCCGATGGGCCGGCGAGGACTGATGCACCGACGAGGGCGGACGGCTCAGTGAGCGGGAACGCACGGACGAACGAAGAGGACACACGATGACCGGCACGGGTTCGGTTGAGCGGACGGCGGACGGAGCTGTGGACGGAAGGGCGGACCTGAGAGAAGCGCTGGAGGGTCTGCTCGAGGCCGAGGCCCCGCACTCCTGGATGCGCCGCCCCGCAGCCCCCGAGGGGATGAACGTCCGGGACGCATCCGTCCTCATGCTGTTCGGGCACGGGACGCAGCCGCGCACCGCGGCCGGGCGGGATGAGCTCGAGCGCCTCGACGACCTCGGCGTTTCCGATGTCGACATCGTGCTCCTGCAGCGGGCCTCGACGCTGCGCAACCATGCAGGGCAGCCGGCGTTCCCCGGCGGGGCCAGGGACGCAGGCGACGGATCGGCTGCCTTCACCGCACTGCGCGAGGCAGAGGAGGAGACGGGGCTCGATCCCGCGGGCGTCGACGTGGTCGGGACTCTCGAGCCGCTCTACGTGCCGCCGAGCCGCTTCGACGTCACCCCCGTCGTGGGCTGGTGGCGGGAGCCGACGTCCGTCGCTGCTGTGGACCAGGCGGAATCCGCGCTGGTCGCACGTGTCGCGATCGCGGACCTCGTCGCTCCGGGCAACAGGGGGACGTTCAGCCCCGCGGACCGGCCGTTCTCCACCCCCGTCTTCGACCTGGGCATCATGCGGCCGTGGGGCTTCACCGCGGGGCTGCTCGACTGGTCGCTCGAGACGCTGGGCTGGGCGCGCGAATGGGACCGCGAACGGACGATCCACGTGGACTTCTGAGGGAAGTGGACGTCTGAGCGCAGGAGAGGGGCCCAGCAGGATGACCTGCTGGGCCCCTTCACACATTCAGCGCAGTCGCTGTGCTCAGTAGCGGGGACCGCCCGGGTTGGACAGCGCCCGCTTGATCGCAGTGACGACCGACTTGCCCGACGCGATCGCGCTGGTGGGCGTCGGATTGCCCTTCTTGAACAGGGGCAGTGCCACCGCGACGAGGATGAGCGCGATGAGGACCATGCCGCCGAAGACGACGAGGAAGCTCAGCCACCATGCCCAGCCCAGTCCTTCGTGGAGGGCGGACACGACGGTGAACATCGCCATGAACGACGACAGGAAGAGGAGGAAGAGGGCGCCGATCGCCAGCCCCGCCCCGATGCCGAGGTTCTTCGCACCGTCAAGGGCTTCGGACTTCGCGAGCGCAGCTTCCTCCTGAGCAAGGGCCTGCGCATCTGCGCCGATGTCCTTGACCAGCTTGGAGATGGACCGTTCCGACATGAGGCTCCTTCAGTGTTCGCGGCTGTCGAGGGCGTGCAGCTGATCCCCACTTTAATGCCTGCTGAGCGTGCCTGACCACGACGCGCCCGGCAGGCACCTCAGCAGAGGGCTCCAGCGGGTGCTTCGGGGCTGCTTCAGGACCCCTGCACCTGCTTCGAGATGACGTCCATGACGGAGGCGTCCGCGAGCGTGGACGCGTCGCCCACACCCTTGTCCTCCGCCAGTCCCTTGAGCAGTCGGCGGACGATCTTGCCGGACCGCGTCTTGGGCAGCTCATCGACGATGTGGACGCGCTTGGGCTTGGCGATCGGTCCGATGTCCGAGGCGACGTGGGCCCGCAGCCTTTCCTCCATGTCGTCCGTCCGCTCGATGCCGCCGCGCAGGATCGCGAAGGCGACGACGGCCTGTCCGGACGTCTCGTCCTCAGCGCCGACGACGGCGGCCTCGGCGACGATGTCGTGGGCGACGAGTGACGATTCGATCTCCGTGGTCGACAGCCGGTGCCCGGACACGTTCATGACGTCGTCGACGCGGCCCAGGAACCAGATGTCCCCGTCCTCGTCGTACTTCGCGCCGTCACCGGCGAAGTAGATGCCGTCGAAGCGGGACCAGTAGGTGTCCTTGAAGCGTTCGGGATCGCCGTAGACGCCGCGCAGCATCGCGGGCCACGGCTCGTCGATGACCAGGAGTCCCGGTTCGCCGTTCTTCAGCTCATTGCCCTCGTCGTCGACGACCCTGACGGAGATCCCCGGCAGCGGTCGCTGCGAGGAGCCCGGCTTCGTCTCCATCGCGCCCGGCATGGGTGCGATCATGTGCGCCCCGGTCTCCGTCTGCCACCACGTGTCGACGACGGGGCAGCGATCCCCGCCGATCACACTGCGGTACCAGGACCACGCCTCGGGGTTGATGGGCTCGCCCACGCTTCCCAGCAGGCGCAGGGAGGAGAGGTCGTACTGGCCGGGGATCTCGTCGCCCCACTTCATGCAGGTGCGGATCGCCGTGGGCGCGGTGTAGAGGATCGTCACGCCGTACTTCTGGACGACGTCCCACCAGCGGCCCTTGTCCGGCGTGTCGGGGGTGCCCTCGTAGATCACCTGGGTCGCGCCGGCGGACAGCGGTCCGTAGACGATGAAGGTGTGGCCGGTGACCCAGCCGACGTCCGCCGTGCACCAGAAGACGTCCGTCTCCGGCTTGAGGTCGAACGTCGCGAAGACGGAGTACGTGGCCTGTGTGAGATAGCCGCCGGAGGTGTGGAGGATCCCCTTGGGCTTGCCCGTGGTGCCGGATGTGTAGAGGACGTAGAGGGGGTTCTCCGCCTCGAACGCCTCTGCCGTGTGCTCCTCCGACTGCTTGCCCACGAGGTCCGACCACGCGACGTCGCGGTCGTCGAACCAGTCGACGTCCTCGCCCGTGCGCTCAACGACGACCACGTGCTCGACGGGGGTGCCGCCCTTCTCGATCGCTGCGTCGACGGCCGGCTTGAGGCTTGAGGGCTTGCCGCGCCGGAAGCCGCCGTCGGCCGTGATGACGACCCGGGCCTCGGCGTCGAGGATGCGGGAGTGGAGCGCATCGGAGGAGAATCCGCCGAACACCACGGAATGCGGGGCGCCCAGACGGGCGCAGGCCAGCATCGCGATGACGGTCTCCGGGATCATGGGCATGTAGATCGCGACGCGGTCGCCCTGCGTGACACCCAGCGAGGTCAGCGCGTTGGCCGCCTTCTTCACCTCGGTCGTGAGCTCCGCGTAGGTGATGCTGCGGGTGTCGCCGGGCTCGCCCTCGAAGTGGATGGCGACGCGGTCACCGTTCCCTGCCTCCACATGGCGGTCCAGGCAGTTGGCGGCGACGTTGAGACGGCCGTCGGAGAACCAGCGGGCGAACGGCGGGTTCGTCCAGTCGAGGGTCTCCGTGAAATCGGTCTCCCAGTCGAGGAGCGATCGGGCCTTGTCCGCCCAGAACCCCAGGCGGTCCTCGTCGGCGCGCGCGTATTCCGCGGCGGTCACGTTCGCCTGTGCGGCGAACTCCTCCGGGGGCGCGTACGTCGTCGAATGCGTGTGATCAGTCATCTGTTCGTCCTTCCCAGCATCGTCGATGGTCAGCCGCGAGTAGTCATCGCTGACTCCGGGATCCGAGCCTATACCGCACGCGGCCCGATCCGCAGGGTCGAAGTTGCGTGGGGGTTGCCTGCGCGGGGCGTGGTGGGGGCCTCCGGCTGGGAACCGGCTGATCGTCGCGCTGCGCTTGGGGCATGACAGCGGTGCAATGCAATGATGGGGACGGAAGCGCACACGACAGTGCCGATTCCGTGCTGTCCGCACGGAGTTCGGAAGGAGACGAGATGAGCACGCCCTATCAGCCCTCGCAGGGCTCGGGCCACCAGGAATGGGGCCAGCCCGGCGCGGATCCTGCCGCGCAGTACGGCTCCGCCGGAGCCCCCGCCTACGGTGCACAGCAGCAGTACGGCCAGCAGCAGTATGGGCAGGACCAGTACGGCCAGGCGCAGTATGGACAGCAGCCGTATGGTCAGGCGCAGTACGGGCAGGGCCAGCACGGGCAGCAGCAGTACGGCCAGGCGCCCTACGGTGCCTCCGAGCAGGCCTACGGCTCGCAGGGCCAGCAGTTCGCTCCGGGCCAGCCTGCTCAGGGTCAGTCGACTCCGCAGGGGCAGCAGTTCGCGCAGGGGCAGCCGATGCAGGGTCAGCCGATGCAGTCAGGTGCGGGGTACGACCCCTATGCGCAGCAGCATGGATCGATGCCGGGTGCGTACGGCTCCGGTCCAGCCGCCTATGGTTCGGCACCACAGGGCGTCCAGATGCAGAATGCGCACGGTGGTACAGGCTCCACGGCACGGCCGGGGAGCCTGCTGGGACCGCTCAGCCTGCGCGACCTCATGCTCCTGGTCGCCGCTCTGCTCTCCTTCATCGGCATGGTGACGCCGTTCTTCCGCTTCGGTGCCTTCAGCATGAGCTACCTGGAGTCCAGCGTCTTCTCCTGGTCGTTCTGGGGCATGGGCATGGTGTTCCTCGGGATCCTGCCGCTCATCGTCGCGGGTGTGCTCACACTCCTCCACAAGACCGTCTCCGGATTCCCCGCACGGCTCGGCTCGCTGAGCATCGCGCAGGTGACGTCGGTCCTCGCCTCCGTGGCCTTCGCCGCGAACATCATCAATGTGTTCACCAGTGCGCCGATGCTGCACGTGGGCGCATGGCTGGTGTTCATCGCCGCGCTCATCGCCTTCTTCTTCGGCGTCTTCACGTTCCTGCCGTTCCTCGCTGTCGAGTTCACGACGCTGCCGGAGTCGCAGACGCATCCCAAGGCGCGTGCAGCGTCGGGTGCCGCCCCGCAGCAGTACGGGTCACAGCAGTTCGGAGCGCAGCAGTACGGATCACAGCCTCACGGTTCGCAGCCGGATGGTTCTCAGCCTCACGGAGGGATGGGATACGCCGGTGGAGCAGCGCTCGGCGGTGCAGCCGCAGGTGGTGCCGCCATGTACGGCGCTGCGAGCTCACAGCATCAGGCCTTTGGCTCGCAGGGCCAGGCGTATGGCTCGCAGGGCCAGGCCTACGGGTCGCAGGACCATGCGTACGGGTCTCAGGGGCAGGCCTACGGGTCGCAGGGGCAGCCGTACAGCGGCGCAGTTCCCTTCGATCCCGCCGCCCAGCAGTACGGCTCGCAGGGCCAGGCATATGGTTCGCAGGGTCAGCCCTATGGCGCGCAGGACCAGGCGTACGGCTCGCAGAGCCAGGCTCAGGACTTCCAGAGCCAGGCGGCTCCGGGCACCGAGCAGGGCGCAGCACAGGCTGACGCTCTCGGTGGTCATTCCGCTGCGGAGCCGACAGCCGCTGACGGACAGTTCGACGCTCACGGCCAGAGCTCAGAAGCCGATCAGAGCACAGCCGACGGGCAGGCCTATCTGGGTGCGGAGAGCGCAGCATCGCCCTCATTCGCCCAGTCCGAGCCGACGCAGGCATTCGCCGCCGGAGCCTTCGGTGCAGGAGCGTTCGGTGAGCCCGAGCCCACTCCGCAGTCGGAGACGGCCCCCGGTGAACAGGACGCTCATGCGGATGCTCTGAACGCTGAGCACGCCGCCCCCGCAGACGAGTCCTGGACAGCGCCCGAAGGGGCACCGGCCGAGGACACGCTGCAGGCTGACGACACCCTCGTCACCGGCGAGCCCGTGCATGCGGACGGACCTGTGCACGCTGACGATGCGGTCTCCGCTGAGGACGCAGCATCGACTGAGGACGCAGCACCTGCCTTCGACGGAGCACCTGCCGACAACGCAGCACCCGGCTCGGAGTTCGCTCCGGCAGACCAGGACGCGACCGCTGAGGCGGGTCACCCGTTCGTCGCATCGCAGTCGGCGTGGACGGACGAGCCTGCCGACACCGCCGACGATCAGCCTGTCGTCGCACCGGAGGCGCCTGCTCCCGACTACGGGGCACCGGAGGCGCGGACATCCGAGCACACCGATCCGTCAGCCGGTGCGGGTACCACCGCACCAGTTGACGAGCAGGAGCGCTCCGGTTCCATGTTCGGTGCTGCTGCCGGTGGCACGGCCGTGGGCGGCGCCGCTGTGGCCGGCGGCGCGGCACTGGCACACGGGAACGACACGCACGAGGCCGACGGCGCGGGACTCCACGAACCCGATGCGGCGGACGCCGCCGCAGCAGAGGAGACCGCGATTCCGGTCGAGGCCGCACCAGCGGACAGCGACTACCGGGGAGGGTCTGCCCAGGCGGACGCTCCCGCAAGCGGACACATCCGCGGGGACGAGCAGGGCGGTTCGGAGAACGAGCCGACCCAGTGGTTCCGCATGGGCGGCGACAGCGACGCGCCCGCCGAGGACGCGGCCGCAGCGTCCACCTACGATGCGACGCAGGGAGAGCCGACCCAGGCGTTCAAGCCGGTCGTGTCGCAGATGTTCTGGTTCGCAGTGACGGAGCCCCGCCCAGCGGTCGATCCCGTCACCGGGCAGGAGGTCTTCACGGTCACGCCGAACGAATGGTTCCTCGCGCTCGAGGACCACGGATCGTTCTTCAAGGTCCGCGATGCCCACGGCCAGGAGGGCTACCTCAACAACGTCGAGGGCATCATCCGCGGCTGATCGCCGGCCTCTGACAGCCATCGGCTGACGCACGCACCCGTCCGGCACCTCGCCGGGCGGGTGCGTGCGTTGTGCTGGGCTTCGGAACCGCACTCGAGGTCACAGGACGCCGCTGAGAAGTTCCGTCATCCACAGGTTGGCGCACGCGGTTCCGCTCGCGCCCGATCTCGCCCAGAGTGGGCGCATGTCTCGGATCGCGCTCCTCACGCAGCTGCCCAGCCTCATCGATCAGTGCGCGGCGCTGGCAGACGGCATCGGCGTCACCCTGGCCGTCGCCTCACCGATGACGGGCGGATGGCAGGACGCCGCACTGGTCCTCCTGGGCGAGGACGTCTCCGATCCGCCCGGCGGGATCTCCGCACCGACGGTGCTCATCGCCGCGGAGGACCCGTCGACGGCCTCACGGACCTCGGCGGATGCCTTCGCAGCGGCGGCCCGGCTCGGTGCCGACCACGTGGCGATCCTGCCGGCCGCCGCCGAATGGCTGGTCCAGCGCATGATCGCCGCCGTGGAGCCGCCGGTGGCCCCCGCGACGACCGTGGGCGTCGTCCCGGGCTGCGGCGGGGCCGGAGCGACGATGCTCGCGGCGGCGCTGGCGGTCGAGGGGCAGCGGATCGGGCTGCGGACCGTGCTCGTCGACGGGGATCCGCTGGGCGGCGGCATCGACCTCGTGCTCGGTGCGGAGTCGACCGAAGGGCTCCGCTGGCCCGCGCTGGCCGCCTCGAAGGGCAGTCTGAGGCCGTCGACCCTGGTGGACGCTCTGCCCCGGGTCGCCGGACTGGCAGTGCTGTCGTGGGACCGGACGGACGCCGCGGACACGTCCGGCCACGTGTTCGACACCGTGCTGGGCGCGGCACAGCAGGCGTTCGACTTCGTGGTCGTCGACCTGCCGCGGCACGCCGCCGGGGGGGTGGTGCGCGCCTGTCACCACGTGCAGCTCGTCGTCCCGGCCAGAGTCCGTGCGGCGGTCGGTGCGGCACAGGTCGCGGGACGGCTGAGAGCCGGTCACCACAGGGTGGGGCTCATCGTGCGGGAGGACGAGCGGGGTGGGATCCCCGCCCAGCAGGTCGCGGATGCGGTGGGCCTGCAGCTCACCGCGCGCATGCGGGCGGAGCGGGGGCTTGCGGGCCGCATCGATCGCGGGGAGTCGCTGCCGACCCGCAGATCGTCGCTGACCGCGACGGCTGCCGCGCTGGTCGAGGCGTGGTTCCCCGCGCACGAGGTGCCGGAGACGTGGAGAGAACCGGCTCCGGCGGGTGCGGGGCTCGCTGAGCGGATGGCGGCCGGGCTGCGATGACCGTTCGCGTCATGACCGCTCGCGTCGAGGGGTCGCCGGGGCCCGGCGAGGCGGGGTGGCTGGACTCCGCCCTCGTCGCCGAGATCCGCGATGACCTGCTCGATCACCCGGGACCGGTGACGGACTCCGCAGTCGCCGCCGCCGTGCGCCGTTCGGGTCGGGTGCTCGGAACCGCCGCGATGCTGGAACTCGTCGCACGGCTGTCCGCACAGCTGGCTGGCGCGGGTCCGCTGCAGCCGCTGCTCGACCGGCCGGGCGTCACAGACGTCTTCGTCAACGGACCCCGCGACGTGTGGGCGGACTTCGGCGCGGGCCTCGAACAGGTGCCGCTGAGTCTGGGGTCCGAGTCCGACGTCCGTGCGCTCGCCGTGCGACTGGCGGCTTCCGGAGGCCGCCGTCTGGATGACTCGTCGCCGCTGGTGGATGTGCGGATGCCCGACGGAATCCGAGTCAATGCCGTCATACCGCCGTTGTCGGGCGAGGTCACCGTCCTGAGCTTCAGGGTCCCCCGCCCGCGCGCGTTCACGCTGCCTGATCTGATCGCTGACGGCTTCGTCCCCGCAGCGCTCGTCACGCTCATCGAGGAGACCGTTGCACGGCGGGCGAACTTCCTGGTCTCCGGCGGGACGGGATCCGGCAAGACGGTGCTGCTGGGAGCGATGCTGTCCGCGGCTCCCCAGTCTCACCGACTGCTGCTCGTCGAGGACTCCCGCGAACTCGTCGTCGTCCACCCCCACGTGGTGCAGCTGTCGGCTCGGCAGGCGAACGTCGAAGGCGTCGGGGACGTGCCGATGACCGCTCTGGTCCGCAACGCTCTGCGGATGCGACCGGACCGACTGGTCGTCGGCGAGGTGCGCGGCGAAGAGGTCCGCGACATGCTCACCGCGCTCAACACCGGTCACGAGGGCGGGTGCGCGACCGTCCACGCGAACACATCCGCCGCCGTCCCCAGCAGACTCGAGGCCCTGGGAGCGCTCGCCGGGATGAGCGCTGCGGCCGTCCACGCGCAGACGTCCACCGCGATCGACCTGCTCCTCCACATCCGCCGCGATGCCGCGGGGCCCGGGAAGCGCGGGATCGCCGAGGTCGCAGTTCCCGTCCTCGTCGATGATCGGGTTCACACGCGCCTGGTCTGGGATCGGACCACCGGGTTCCAGCCGGACGGTGTGGCGCACCTCCAGGGCACCTTCTCCGCCAAGTCGGCCGGGGAATCGGCTCGCCCCGCTGGCTCGATGTCTGCCGACCCGATCTCGGAGGGACGGCCATGATCGGTCTCCTCGTGGCCTGCGGCGCTGCTGTGCTCGGCGTACTGCTCGTGACTCTGGACCCCGCGGGGCGGCGCCTGCGGACCGTCCTGCCACAGCTGCGGGGGAAGCCCCGCGGTGAGACGCGGTTCTCCAGGTCTGGCGCGGCCACCGGCTCGGACCAGGGGGCCGGTCCCGAGGCCACGTCAGCTCCCGAGGCCGCCCCCGGTTCCGAGGCGAGCACCGGCTCGTCTGCGGTCGCGGACGACCCGCATCGAGCGATCGCCGTCATCGACCGGGCCGCGGCCCTGCTACGCATCGGGATGCCGCCGGCGACCGTCACGACGCAGCTGGCGGAGGTGAGCGACCCTGACCTCGCAGCGGTCCTCATCCGTGTCTCACGCTCGATGAGCCTGGGCGACGATCCGCGCACCGCGATCGCGCGGCACGTGGGCGGGCTCCCGCCCACGCTCGCAGAGGTGCTCGTGGGAATGGGCGCAGTGTGGGAGGTGGCGGAATCGGCCGGTGCCCCCGCCGCCGATGTCCTCACCCGGTACGCGCACAGTCGCCGCGAGATCGCCGACGCGGAGCGGGAGCGCATAGTCGCGCTCGCGGGACCGCAGGCCACCGTCACCGTGCTGACGTGGCTGCCTGCCGCAGGGCTGGGGCTCGCGCTGCTGATCGGTGCCGACCTGGGTTCGCTGCTGGGCTCTCCTGTGGGACTCGCCTCCATCGGAGGAGGGGTCGTCCTGCTCGCGTGCGGGAGGGTGTGGATGAAGCGGATGCTGGAGAAGGCGACATGATCGCCGCGGCGCTCCTCGTCGCGTGCGCGCTGGGCGGTGTCTTCCTCCTGACGCGAGCACCGCAGGTCAGGCGCCTGGCCCGACTCGCCGCTGCAGGCACGCTCACCCGCGCAGTCACTCTCACCGGTGCAGCTGCCACAGCACGTCTGGACTCAGGGACCGCGCGAAGCATTCGAAGCTCTGGCCGCGTCCCCGCGGGGACGTCTGCAGTCGACGACCTGGCGTTCGACCTGGATCTCGTCGCAGTGTGTCTGCAGGCGGGGCTACCGGTGGACCGAGCACTCGATCATGCTGTGCGGGCGTCGGGAGACCGTTCCGGGCTCGCCCATATCGCCCGGTCGACTCGACTCGGACTGGCGGGGGACACCGGCGGCGAACGCACCGAGCTCTCCGCCGTCATCGCGGTCATCCGCTTCTCCAGTCGGACTGGTGTCGCGCTGGCTCCGCTGCTGCAGGCGCACGCGGACGAACTGCGTCGCAGCGAGCACCGGCGGCGGCAGATCGCAGCGGCGCGTCTGGGCGTCATGCTCGTCATGCCGCTGGGCGTGTGCGTGCTCCCCGCGTTCGTGCTGCTGGGCGTCGTGCCCGTCCTCCTCACGCTCCTCGGCGATCTCGCTCCAGCGCTCACAGGACAGTGAGCGTGCAGAGCGTGCAGAGAGGGTCAGCGGGTGCGCCGACCCTTCTCCACCGGCCCACCTCCACAGATCCTGCCGTTCGTGTGCGGCGCTGTGTCACAGCTGAGTGCGTCACAGCCGAGTGCGTCATCGCGTGTCCCTGCGCACGGGATGCTGTGGACCGCTGACGCTCCGTCCACAGCATCGGGGAGGGTCTTCTGCCGGTGCCGATCGACGGGGAAGCTCATGGCACGACAGCCACCAGGGTGTCGCCGCCGTGGGAGGGACCCGCGGTGTCGCAGGACGGGATGAGACCCGTGCTGGGGAAGCACGGACGGGGTGAGATCCGTCCGAGGGAAGGGGAGCACCATGACGAGTACGTCGTGCGATGACAGGAGCCGTCCGGAACGAGGAGCGGAGGAACGGGAGGAGCCGGATCCGGGCCACCTCGACGGAGTGGTGGTCCGGCCGGGAACGGTGCGCGAGTGCCTGTCCGATGACACCGGGGCGACGACTGCGGAGTACGCGATCACGACGCTCGCCGCATGCGGGTTCGCCGCGCTCCTGGTCGTCGTCCTCAAGAGCGATCCGCTGCAGGAGATGATCACGGGAGTCATCACCGGCGCACTGGGACTGGGCGGAGCCTGACATGCCGAGACGCACCGGCGCACGCGACGAGGGCGCCGCGGCCGCGGAGTTCGCGATGGTCATGCCGGCGCTGGTCCTCATCATCGGGATCGTCGTGGGCGCCGGTGCTGTCGGTGCGACCCAGCTGCGTGCCATGGATGCAGCTCGGGGTGCGGCGCGTGAAGTGGCGCGCGGTGAGACCCAGACCACGGTCGTGGAGGAGGCGCGGAAGCGCGCAGGCGACTCCGCCCAGGTCCTCATCGCCGAGGACGGCGGCTATGCGGAGGTCACGGTGGAGGTGCCGCTGCCGGACGTGCTCGCACCCGTCGCGGAGTCCGTCTCCGCCCACGCGACCGCGCGGAAGGAGGGCTGACGTGTCGGCTGAGCCCACGGCCGCCCCCACATCTGACGCCGGATCCACGACGGTGCCCGCCATCGGGATCGCGGGCGCCGCCGCTGCTCTCGCCCTCATGGTGGGGACGATCGGGCAGGGCCTGGTGGCCGGTGCGCGCGCCGACGCCGCCGCGGATCTCGCGGCGATCGCGGTCGTGCAGGTGCAGGGAGAGGACGGCTGTGCGACTGCGGAGGAGGTGGCGACGCGCAACGGGGCGACGATCACCGAATGCATCGCACGCCCTGACCTGGGGACAGCGACCGTGACGGTCGAAGCACCCCTGGGCATTCGGATCCCCGGCCTGGGCGACGACCTCACAGTCGAGGCGACGGCGGTCGCAGGCCGTGCCGAGTGAGCAGGGTCGGCTGCCCCGGACGACCTGCTGCCCCAGGACGTACTACCCCGGGACGACTTATCCCAGGACGACGCGCAGCAGTCGCGCGGCCGCGTCCTTCTCCAGCGGCTCATTGCCGTTGCCGCACTTGGGCGACTGCACGCAGGACGGGCAGCCGCTCACGCACTCGCAGGCCTCGATGGCCTCACGGGTCGCCGTCTGCCACGCGGAGAAGGCCTCGAATCCGCGCTCCGCGAACCCCGCCCCGCCCGGCTGCCCGTCGTGGACGAAGACCGTCGCCACTCCGGTGTCCGCGTGACGGGCCGTCGAGACACCGCCGATGTCCCATCGGTCGCACCCGGCGAACAGGGGCAGCAGCCCGATCGCCGCGTGCTCGGCCGCATGCACGGCACCGGGCAGATCACCGGTCGTCACATCTGCCTCGTCGATGAGTGCGTCGGGAGCAGTCCACCAGACCGCGGTCGTGCGCAGGACCTGCGAGGGCAGCTCGAGCGGGTACTCGCCCAGCACCGTGCCGCTGCCGGACTGCCGCATCCTGTAGCCCGTCACCTGCGACGTCACCTCCACCTCGCCCCAGCTGACCGCCGCACCGGACGGCAGGGGAACCGTCGCACGGGTGCCGAGGATCCCGATCTCCGTGACGGACTGCGACTCCGTCGTGTAGTCGACGTGGCGCTGCTCGACGAGGGCCACCCGCTCGTCGGGATCCAGATCGACCACGACGAAGGTGCGCCCCTGATGGACGTAGACCGCTCCCGGGTGGCTCTGGTGGTGGCTGCCGGCATCATCGACGGTGCCCAGCAGCGCACCCGTCTCCCGCTCCACGAGGCGGATCGTCCCGCCGCCCCCGGAGCGGATGTCAGAGAGGTCCGCGGGGTTCTCCGCCTTCGCCCAGAACCACCCGCCAGGTCGCCTCCTCAGCATCCTCGCGCTCGTGAGCTGGTCCACGATGGACGGTGCGGACTCCGGGAAGTGCGCGAAGTCGTCGTCGGTGAAGGGGACCTCGGCTGCGGCTGCGCACAGGTGACCCGCGAGTACGTACGGATTCCCCGGGTCGATGACGACGGCGTCCACGGCCTTGCCGAAGACCGCCTCCGGGTGCTGGACGAGATAGGTGTCGAGCGGGTCGTCGCGCGCGACGAGCACCGCGATCCACTCCTGTCCGCTGCGGCCGGCACGACCCGCCTGCTGCCACAGGGACGCCAGCGTGCCGGGCCATCCGGCGATGATGACGGCGTCGAGCCCGGAGATGTCGATGCCCAGTTCCAGCGCGTTGGTCGATGCGACGGTGAGCAGGCGGCCGCTGCGCAGCGCAGTCTCCAGCAGGCGGCGCTCCTCGGGCAGATAGCCGCCGCGGTAGGCGGCGACCGTCCGCACCAGCGAATCGTCGACGCGGGCGACCCCATCCTTGACGATCGAGGCCAGGGCCTCCGCTCCGCGGCGGGAGGCGATGAAGCCGATCGCCCGTCGGCCCGCGCACGTGGTGTCGATGAGGAGATCTGCGGCCTCGGCGAGGGACGACCGACGCGCCTCGGAGACGTGGCTGACAGGGACCTCGGGCGCGGGATCCTCCAGGGCGCGGCCGTGCGGAACGGAGGCCGCCCACGGGTCCGGCGGGTCCTCCTCGACTGCTGACGGATCCGACGGGTCAGCAGGCTGCTCGAACGGATCAAGCTGCTCGAACGGGCCGGACTGCTCACGCGGATCGAGGCCGGGCAGCAGCGGGGGCTCCCACAGCAGGAAGCGGCCGGCGGCCCGTGGTGAGGCGTCGTCGACGACCGCGCGGGCGGGGGCTCCGATAAGGCGGGAGAAGACCTCGGCGGGATCACCCGCTGTCGCCGATGCGCCGATCACCACGGGGGATGCGCCGTAGTACCGCGCCAGTCGCAGCAGCCGGCGGAGGATCAGCGAGACGTGCGAACCGAACACGCCCCGGTAGCGGTGGGCCTCGTCCACGACGACGTAGTCCAGTCGCTTGAGGACGGAGGAGAACCGTTCGTGGCCGGGCAGCAGCGAGCGGTGGAGCATGTCCGGGTTGGTGAGGATCAGGTTCGCGTGACGGCGCGCCCAGTCACGATCCGCCCGCGGCGTGTCTCCGTCGTAGGTGGTGGGGCGCAGGCCCTTGAGGACGAGTTCGCGCAGGGAGGTCAGCTGGTCGGCCGCGAGCGCCTTCGTGGGGGAGAGGTAGAGGGTCGTCGAACCGCGGCCGCTGGGCGCGGACGTTCCGCGGATCGCGGCGTCGAGCACCGGCATGAGGTAGCCCAGGGACTTGCCCGATGCCGTGCCGGTCGCGACGATGACGTTCTCACCGGCATGGGCGATGTCCGCGGTCTCGACCTGGTGCTCGAAGGGGAGCTCGATGCCGGCGGAGACGAATGCGTCGTGGACCGCGGGGTCGAGCCATGCGGGCCAGTCCGTCGTGCGGCCGGGGCGGGCGGGCAGCTGCTCGACATGGGTCACGCGGTCGACGCGGTCGCCGAACCGGGTGAGGATGTCGAAGAGCTCCGAGGTCATGGGCCCATCGTAGGGACTGGGGCCGACGCCGGGACTAGGGACTCGGGGCTCGGGACCAGACCACCGGCACCGAATGCGAGCCTCAGCGCCGACCGGTCTCCTTCACCGCGAGCACCGCGCCCACGATCGCGAGGATGCTCGCCGCGGCGAAGATCGCCGGGAGCATCGCGCCCTGGGCGAGGACGAGACCCGCGAGGATGCCGCCCATCCACAGACCGCCGTCGACGCCGAGGTTCCACACGACCGAGGCCCGTCCTGCATCCGTGCGCCGCATCGCGGTGTGCAGGGCGACCGTCTGCGCGGTTCCGACACCCAGGCCGAGGATCACCGCGCTGATCCCGATCGTCTCACCGTTGCTGGTGAACACACCGGTGATGCTGCCGATGACGAGCAGGATCGTCGCCAGCATGATCGTGCCGGAGCGGGTGATCCGCGGCTCCGCGAAGCCGCCGACCCACCGACCCCCGGCGGTCCCCAGCTGCGCGAGGAGGATCGTGAGCGCCGGGCTGACGCTGTCGCTGGCGAGCACCGGCAGGCTCGTGATCGCGTGGGACAGGAAGAGGACCGCGAGCAGGAGGAACGTGAGGGTCAGGGCGAGCACGCGGAGCGCGCCCGGTATCGTCGTGGCGTGCGGCTCCTCAGAGCCGGTGATGCCGGTCGCGCCGGTGACCGGACCGGATCCGGTGGTCCCGCTGTCACCGCTGGACCCGCTGGCATCGCTGGACACACTGTCACCGCTGGACCTGCTGTTCCCCTCGGTGCCGCCGGCCCCCTGAGTCTTCCCGGGTGCGTCGTCGCCACGGCCGATGCTCGCCGGGATCCCGAACGCAGCCACCGCGCCGAGCACGCACAGCACCACGGCGACCACGCCGAAGGTCGTCGGGGAGAACGCCACGCCCACCTGGACCCCGGCGGGTGATCCCAGCGCGGTCGCCAGTGCGGTGATGAGGCCGTAGAGCCCGAGCGCACGCCCGAGGCCGGTTCCCGGGACCAGCACGCCGACGCCCTGGGAGCCCGCGACGATGAGGATGCCGAACCCGGCCCCGGCGAGCGCACCGCCTGCCAGCAGCGCGACCAGCGCCAGACCGGAGGCCGCTCCGGTCCCGGCGATCCCGGCCACGAGCGCGCCCACGCCCAGGGCGGCGAGTGAGCCGGAGACGACCGTGCGCAGCGAGAACCGCCTCACCAGAGTCGGCGTTCCCACCTGCACCGCGATGACGCAGGTCATGAGGACGCCGACGAACGCACTGCCGACTCCCGGGTCGTCCGTCCGGGTCACCGGGATGAGGGAGTAGAGGGTGAAGAACGTCGCGACCCCCAGGGACACGGCCGCGGTGAGCGCGGCGAACGGCACTCGTATCCCGTCCGTGTCCTCGATGCGCGCCATGACCGCATCGTATGCAGGTCGTGCCCCTGGGGTCACGCGTGAGCGGTCTGCTCAGAACAGCGTGTCGCCGATGAAGCCTCCCTTCTGGCACCCCGGCGGGATCGCGAACACCGCGGAACCCACAGGAGTCGTCCACTGGTTGAGGAGGTCGAGTTCATCGAGCCGTCGCTGGACGGGGACGAATCCTTCGTCGACGTCGCGCTGGTAGGCCAGGAACAGCAGACCCGCATCGGTGATCCCTCCATCGCCCGCATCCACTGGATCGTCGTCGTAGTTGAAGCTGCGACGCAGCATGGTGGGACGGGGGTCGTCACCGCGGGCACGGGCGATGTGGGAGAAGTCCGGGATGACGGAGAACCCGTGCGGGCCCATCGCCTCGAAGTCCGGTTCGTCGAACTCGTGTTCTCCCGTCAGCGGTGCCCCGTCCGACTGCCGCCGCCCCATCGCCTGGTCCCGACCCGGTGTGTCCAGGCGATCCCAGCCGTCCAGGTCCATCCGGATCCGCCGCAGCACGCACGAGGTGCCGCCCGCCATCCATCCCTCGTCATTCCAGACCCCGGATGCGAAGTCGTCGTCCTCGGGCCGCAGGTTGACGGTCCCATCGACCTGGCCGAAGAGGTTCCGCATCGTGGTGCCCGGCTTCTCCGAGCCCCGCGACCGGCGGAATCCGGACTGGCGCCACTTCGGCAGTGCCGTCGCTCGAGCCGTCTTCAGCAGCATGCGCACGGCATGTGCGACTGTCACCTGATCATCAGCCGCGACGTGCAGAAGCAGGTCTCCACCTGTCCACCGATCGTCGAGATCGTCGATCCCGAACGAGGGCAGCGGCTTCAGCCACGAGGGCACGGCCGATCGCCCCGCAGCCCGGCGGACCAGTGCGGAGCCGAATCCCAGGGTGACGGTGAGCCGGGCGGGTGTCCGTGCCAGTTCGGGCTCCGTGTCCGCGAGTGCGCCACGACCCTCCGCGAGCCTCGAGGCATCATCCGTGAGCACCTGCAGCATGCGACGGATCGCCTCCGCATCCGCCTCGTTCCGCAGCGTGAGCGCCACGAACGTCGCGAAGGCCTGCGGCGGTGTGGCGATGCCCGCCTGGTGCGTGCCGAAGAACGGGATGGTGTCTGTCCCCACGTCCAGGAGGCTGTCCTGCGGCGTCTCATCGATGCCCGGCGTGCACGCCGTGAGCGCGGCGACACCGGCTCCGGCTGCTGCACCTCCCAGCAGCATCCTCCGTCTGCTCAGCGCCCTCATGAGTCATCACCATCGCCCATGTGGGAGTGCTCGTGGTCGCTGTGCTCGTCATCGGAGTGCTCGTCGGATTCCTCGTGGGAATCTGTCTCCTCATTGCCATAGGACTCGTCGGCTCCCGCGAAGTCACGGATCGACGCCTCGTAGTCCAGGCGCGAGCCGTCTGAGAAGACGAGGGTGAGGTCCACCGTGTCGCCTGCCTGCAGCGGTCCGTCGAAGTCCATGAACATGATGTGATTCCCGCCGGGTGCCAGGTCGAGGGAGTCACCGGCCGGGATCGGGAAGCCGCCCTCCTTCTCCTCCATCGACATCGCACCGGAGCCGTCGTCCGAGGTCTGATGCAGTTCGATCTCCTCGGAGATCGTCGATTCGACGGCCACGAGGGTGACGTCCTCCTCACCGGTGTTCTCGACGAGTCCGAATGAGGAGGTCATGCCCTCCTCCGCGGCCTTCACCCAGGGGTCGTCGACCGTGACGGATGCCGAGGAGTCTGTTGAGGACTCTGTCGCGGAGTCCGTGACGAAGTCGGCTTCGGAAGCGGTCCCGGCCGTGCTGCAGCCGGTGAGTACGAGAAGGGCGGCAGTGGCAGAGGACAGCAGGACGGCAGATTTCTGAATGCGCATGGTGGCGCCTTTCGTGAGTGTTCGGACGCACGGCGGTATGAAGCATCGACGACGCGCGGCGTCGACGACGCGCGGGCCGTGCGGCCCTCAGACATGGGAGGGAGTGGGCGCGTCCACGGAGGGGCCGTGACGACCCGGCGGACCCGGACGTGAGTCGTCCGGAGCCTCGTGAGTCGTCCGAGTCTTCAGGCGTGGACGCGGATGCGCACCGGGGGACCGCGGTCCAGCCGCGTCGAGCGGACGACGCCCAGCGGTGCGGGAGTGTCCGCCTCGCACCCGGCACCCGGGCGCAGGCGCGGCGGCGCGACCCACGTGGTGTGCGTGAGCAGACGACGGAGCGGGGCCCACGCGCTCCCGAGCATGCGCAGCAGTTCCACGAGCGCCCGCAGGACGACTTCGGAGCGGTACAGCACTGCGACCGTCACGAGTGCGGCGACGATGTGGGCCACGGTCATCGCGGCACCGTTGTGCGCGGCGTGGTCGCCCGCTCCCGATCCCGCGATCGAAGCGGCGAAACCAGGCGGCACACCGCCCACGTGATTCGCATGGAGGGCGAGCTGCGCCGCTGAAGAGCCTGCGGCCTCAGCGGAGGTCGCCGTGCCCGCAGTGGGGACGCTCGAGGCCGCCGTGCCGAAGATCCAGTGGAAGAGGGTCTGGCTGATGCCCACGGACGCGCTCAGCCGGAGCAATGACAGCTTCCGACCGCCCAGGACGACGCACACGAAGACCGCGAGGAGGAGCGGGACCCCGACGCCCAGGAGTGTGGGGGACTGGCCGCCGCCCGCGACGTGGGAGAACAGCGCGACGAAGGTCGCGAAGGCACCGGCGGCGACTCCGCGCAGCAGGCGAGTGTGGTGCGCCCGCGAATCGTCGAAGACGGGGGCGTCGGTGCTGGGCATCACACTCATCCTCGCAGGTCTCCTGCAGCCCATCGGCACCGGCCGGGGTCCGGACACTTCTGCTCACGACCCGGACGGAACGGGTCGGCGGGTAATCGAGGGCACGCCCCTACGATGGTCGGGTGACTTCTCTTCCGCCCGTCCCGGTGCTCCCGGCTGCGACCCTCGAACGGCTCGCCACGGCACTCACTCGCGCGCGCTACACCCCCGCCGCCCTGCGCGGGCTGTGGGGGACGGACGCCGACGCCGCACTCGACGCGAACGATCCGGCCCCCGCCCGCCGGCACTGCCTGCGCCTCCTCGGTGCGACGGCTGCCGCCGAAGGAGAGACCGCTGCCGAGGCTGCCCCCGAGGCCGAGGCGGTGCCCGCCCGTGATCGTGCGCTCGCTGCGATCGCGCTCCTCTTCCTCCTGGACACTCCCGTCGGGGTGGACGATGCGGCGGCGGCACTGGGCGCCGACCTGGTCGAGACGCTACGCACCGAAGGCCTCCTGGTGCGCGGGAGTGAGGAGAGCCCGGGCCCGATCCGCTCCGTCCTCGACCTCACCGCTCACCCGCTGCCGCTGGGCGTGCCCCGCGGACTGGCGCCGGGCGACGACACGCTCCTCCTCTTCGCAGACCACGGCACCCTCACCCGCCCGGACGCCCTCGACGGTGACTACGTCCTGGGCTACGGCGGCGCCGGACGGACCCTCCTCGACCTCACCCCGCGCGGTCCCGTCTCACTCGCGGCGGACATCGGGACCGGATGCGGGATCCAGACGGTCCTCCTGGCGCGCCACGCGGACCGCGTGATCACAACCGACCTCTCGCAGCGCGCGCTCGCCATCGCCCGCCTCACCGTGGGACTCGCGGGAGCCGCGGATCGAGTCGAATTCCGTCACGGATCGCTCTTCGAGCCCCTGCCGGAGGCTGTCGACCTGCTCGTCTCCAACCCGCCGTTCGTCATCACTCCGAGGTCGAACGTGTCGCAGGCGACGTCGGAGTCCAGCTCCTACGGCTACCGCTCCTACGGCTACCGCGACGGCGGACTCACCGGGGACGCGATCATGCGAGCGATGGTGTCCGGAGCCCCCGAGCACCTGCGGGACGACGGCACCGCCGTCATGCTCGGCAACTGGGAGCACGGGGCGGACCGCGAGCCGCCCACAGCCTGGGTGGGCGGCGACGGGGACGCGCGCGGGACCTCGGCGACGGTGATCGAACGGCAGCGCATGCGCCCCGCCGCGTACGCGCGGACGTGGATCCGCGACGGCGGCGTCGCCCGGGCGACGGCCCGCTGGCACGCGGACGTCGACCGCTGGCTCACCGACCTGGAGGCGCGCGGCGTCGAGGAGGTGGGATTCGGCTGGGTCGTGCTGCACCGCGTGGCCTCGGCCGATGACGCTGTGCGCGACTTCGCGCAGATCGAATCCGGACCGGGATCGAACCCTGCAGGGCTCGCCGCCTTCCTCTCCACCCGCATCGGGCTGCTCGAGTGGCTGCACGAGGCCGATGACGCGGAGCTGATCGGCACCGCCTACCAGCTGGCACCCGACGTCACCGAGCACCGACACCTGCGCCCGGGCGCGGACGACCCCACGATGATCACCATCGAACAGGGCGGCGGACTCGCACAGACCTTCCAGGCCGATCCCGCGCTCGCAGGATTCCTGGGAGTTTGCGACGGGACGCTCACGATGGGGCAGATCTCCGCCGCGCTCGCCCAGCTGCTGAGCGTCGACGAGGCGGCCCTCACCGCCCAGCTCCTCGACCAGGTCCGCACCCTCGTCCCGGCGGGAGTGATCGTCCCAGTGACGGACTGACAGGAATACGCAGTCGTCGGCTGGTGCTACATTGTCCACACATCCGACCGCGGAACGATTCGCCGTGCCCGAAAGCATGCGGATGAGAGCAGGTGAAAGGAATCCATGGCCGCTACCACCACCCCCCGCAGACTCGTCATCGTCGAGTCGCCGACCAAAGCCCGCACGATCGTGGGGTATCTGGGGGACGGCTATGACGTCACAGCCTCCGTCGGCCACATCCGCGACCTCCCGCAGCCGTCGGAGCTGCCCGCGGACATGAAGAAGGGCCCGTACGGACGGTTCGCCGTCGACGTGGACTCGGACTTCACTCCGTACTATCGGGTCGATCCGGACAAGAAGAAGAAGGTCACGGAGCTCAAGAAGCTCCTCAAGAACGCCGACGAGCTCTATCTCGCAACCGATGAGGACCGCGAGGGCGAGGCCATCGCGTGGCACCTGCTCGAGGTGCTCAAGCCGAAGATCCCCGTCAAGCGGATGGTGTTCCACGAGATCACTCCGGAGGCGATCGAGCGTGCGCTCGAGAACACCCGTGAGCTCGACGCGGACCTCGTCGACGCGCAGGAGACCCGCCGCATCCTCGACCGCCTCTACGGCTACGAGGTCTCGCCGGTCCTGTGGCGCAAGGTCCGTGCGGGACTCTCCGCCGGCCGTGTCCAGTCCGTCGCCACCCGCCTGGTCGTCGAGCGCGAGCGCGAGCGCATGGCCTTCGTGTCCGCGGACTACTGGGACCTCGACATCGAACTGGCCGAGGCCGCAGGCGGCACCGCGTTCAAGGCTCGCCTGGAGACCGTCGACGGGACGAAGGTCGCATCGGGCCGCGATTTCGACGACCGCGGCCAGCTGAAGAAGGCCTCGGATGCCCTCGTGCTGGGGGAGCCGCAGGCGACCTCGCTGGCATCGGTCCTCACGGGGACTGCGCAGCAGGCGCTGTCCGTCACCTCGCTGGAGACGAAGCCGTACACGCGGCGCCCGGCGGCCCCGTTCACCACGTCGACACTCCAGCAGGAGGCCGGTCGCAAGCTGCGGATGTCGGCGCGCCAGGCGATGCGCGTCGCGCAGTCCCTGTACGAGAACGGCTACATCACCTACATGCGTACGGACTCCACCCAGCTGTCCGGGCAGGCGATGTCTGCAGCCCGCAGCCAGATCGGAGAGCTGTACGGGGCGGAGTACGTGCCCGGCAAGCCGCGCCTGTACGGGTCGAAGGCGAAGGCCGCGCAGGAGGCTCACGAGGCCATCCGCCCGTCCGGAGACTCCTTCCGCACACCCGCGCAGGTGTCCGGCGCACTGGGCGGCGACGAGTTCCGCCTCTACGAACTCATCTGGAAGCGCACCGTCGCCTCGCAGATGGCCGATGCCAAGGGCTCGACCGCGACGATGAAGATCGGCGCGGACCTCGCGGCGGCCTCGGCGGAGCTCGCCGGCGGGGGCTGGGAGACGGCTCCTGCGAAGGCCGGCTTCACGACCTCGGGCACGGTCATCACATTCCGCGGATTCCTCGCGGCGTATGAAGAGGGCCGCGACGTCGAGCGCTACTCGGAGTCCGGCAAGGACGGGGAGTCCCGACTCCCGGACGTCAAGGAGGGCGACGCGATCGGCGTCGCGCGGGCGGAGGCCGACGGCCACACGACCGCGCCGCCGCCCCGCTTCACAGAGGCGAGCCTCGTGAAGCGGCTCGAGGAGCTGGGGATCGGCCGCCCGTCGACCTACGTGGCGACCATCTCGACGATCCAGGACCGCGGGTACGTGACGAACCGCGGCAACGCACTGGTGCCCAGCTGGGTGGCGTTCTCCGTGACCCGGCTGCTCGAGGAGCACTTCGCGGGTCTGGTGGACTACCAGTTCACGGCAGACCTGGAGGCGCAGCTCGACGAGATCGCCGGCGGCCGTGAGGACCGCACGCAGTGGCTGCACGACTTCTACTTCGGCGGCGAGGGAGAAGGCTCCAAGCCCGGACTCAAGGCAGTGGTCGACGACCTCGGCGACATCGACGCGCGAGAGATCAACACCGTGCCGATCGCCGAGGGCATCGAGCTGCGAGTGGGCCGCTACGGCCCGTTCCTCGAGATCGCGCCGGAAAAGGAGGGCGATTCCCCGGGTCGCGTCTCCGTGCCGGATGACCTCGCACCGGACGAGCTCACAGAGGCAGCCGCCCGCGAACTCATCCGCACGCAGGGCACCGGCGACCGCGAGCTGGGACCCGATCCGGAGACCGGCCACACGATCGTCGCGAAGTCCGGCCGGTTCGGCCCCTACGTGACAGAGGTGCTGCCGGAATCCGAGGAGAAGCCCAAGCGGGGTGCCAAGAAGCCCAAGCCGCGCACGGCCTCGCTCTTCAAGTCGATGGAGCCCACGACGGTGACGCTGGAGCAGGCGCTGCGCCTGCTGACGCTGCCCCGCACCGTCGGTGAAGACGCGGAGGGCACGCCCATCACCGCGCAGAACGGTCGGTACGGCCCGTACCTGAAGAAGGGGACGGACTCCCGGTCACTGGAGCGGGAGGAGCAGATCTTCGGGATCACGCTCGAGGAGGCGCTCGAGATCTACTCGAAGCCCAAGCAGCGCCGCGGCGCGCAGGCCGCCCCGCCGCTCAAGGAGCTCGGCGAGGACCCGGAATCGAAGAAGCCGGTCGTCGTGAAGGACGGCCGGTTCGGCCCCTATGTCACGGACGGCACCACGAACGCGACCCTCCGCAAGGACGACTCCGTCGAGGGCATCACCGAGACACGTGCGTTCGAGCTGCTGGCGGAGAAGCGCGCCAAGGGCCCGGCGAAGAAGACGACGACGCGGAAGACGACTGCTTCCAAGACGACGACGGCGAAGAAGACGGCTGCCAAGAAGACGGCTGCCAAGAAGCTGGCTTCCACGAGCACCGCGACGAAGAGCACTGCGGCCAAGAAGACGACCACGGCTGCGAAGAAGACGACGACACCGAAGACTCCGTGATCGTCTGCCGGCCCGTGAAGGGTCGGCGCTCCTCGACAGGGCGGGCCCTGCACTCAGGTGCAGGGCCCGCCCTGTTCGCGTGCTGGGTGGGGACCGCGGCGGCTGCAGCTCAGAGGAGGTGGGCGTCCACGAATCCGCGTGCGGCCTCGGCGTCGGTGGGGGTGAGCGCAGCGGGGACCAGCTCGTACTCGCGCGAGTACGCGGTGAGGAGCGCCGCCTCCACGGCGTCCGCCGTCACGCCCGGGTGGAGTTCCGCGATGGCCCCTCCCGTCCGCGGCTCCCAGTCGAGCCCGAGCGCCGCCTGCACGTCCGTGAGGACCGCACGGATGGGGTCCGGGTCCTCCACGATGATCGACGACGAGAAGAGCCAGGCCCCGCCCACCACGCGCTGCGCCGTGCCGATCGCCTTGATCTCGCCGCCCACGTTCACACTGTGCTCGCCGGGGCAGTACTCGCCGGGGATCTCGCCCATGCGCGCATCGATGCCGATGCCCCGCAGTGCGGCGGCGTACATCTCGCCGAACCGCACGAACCGGTCCTGCGTCTGGGTGAGGAACTCCCGCGTCGGCTCGATGTGATCGATGACGATGCTGCCCGGATGGTAGGCGGCGGCCCGTCCGCCCAGCGTGCGCAGCGCGGGGGTGAAGCCGTGTGAGCGAGCCGCCTCGATCGCAGGCCGGAAGCCGTCGAGGAACCGATCCCGCGCACCGAAGGCGACAGTGGGGGAGGGCCGATAGATCCGCAGGGTCGGACCGCGGTCGCCGTCGCTGACCGCGTTGAGCAGTGCCCGCGCCATCGCGAGGTCCGTGAGCGCGTCGCCCGGTCCGTGCCGCAGGACCGTGAGCTCAGGACGGGCGCCCCCGCCGAGGTCCCCTGCCGTCTCCTCGTTCGTCTCGTTCCGCACGTCCCCAGAGTAGTCTCGTCCGATCAGATCTCCCGAGTCGTGTCAGTGGCCGCGGGTAAGGTGTGGCCTGTGAACGACGTCGGATCCCCGCCTCCCGCCTCTCCCGCATCGCAGCCCGCACAGTCGCAGGGCGCCCGCCCATCGGCGGGTCGTCCCCGGACTGATGTCATGGGCGTCTTCATCGTGGAGGTCGGTGCGTGGCTGACGATGCTGTCCGCCGCGGCACTGAGCTTCGCCGTCGCGGGCGCCTACGGCGTCACAGCCTTCCTCGATCCGGCCGCCATGGCGGACATCCACACGCTCACCGGCGAAGACGGCTTCTCCTCCCGGCCGGCGGTGCTGCTGTACGCGGCAGTGATCGCCGCAGGCGTGGCCGGCATGTTCGTGCCGCAGGAGAAGCTCCAGGGGAAGGTCTCCCTGCGCGTGGCGCTCATCGCTTCCGTGGTGATCGCGGGACTCGCGATCACTCAGCTGTTCACCGTGTCCGCGATCCTGGGCGTCTTCGTGGGCCTGGGCGTGGGCGCCGCCCTGGCGGCCGTCCTGAGCCTGGTCGCCGGAACGCGGGTGAAGCCGTGGCGCAGTGCGGGCGTCGCCGCGGCCGTCATGCTCTGCGCCTCGTACGCGGCGCAGCTGGTCGGCGGGACCGCCGGCGGACACGAGGCGCTGCGCTGGCTCCTGCTCCTGGGCAGCCTCGTCATGCTCGCCGGAGTCATCGTGCTCCTCACGCAGAAGTCCGATCAGGGCGTGCGACTGCCGGACACCGGCGCGCACGTGCTGGATCGCAGCACCGCACGGCCCGGGACTCCGGTGACCAGCGCGTGGCCCTGCCATCTGCTGTTCGGCGTGCTGGGCGCGGTCGGTATCCTCGCCCAGCCCTCCATCGCGGATCTGGGCTTCGGCCAGGCGGGGATGTCGGTCATCCTCTGCGCGGTGCTGCTGGGGTGGGCCGTCGGCTTCGAGACGGGACCCGACTTCGCACCCGGTATGACGCGCACCCGGCTCACCTCCTTCTCCCTCATCGCAGCGGGCGTCTTCACCGTCTCCGCCGGTGTGCTCGTGGAGCTGTCCGGCAAGGCCGTGCTGTCCGGCGGCGTCGCGTTCCTCGTGGGCCTGGGCGTCCGCTCCCAGCGCTACCGGTTCTCGCGGCGGATCGGCGCGGTCGTCGGCATGGCCGTCGCGATCCTCATCACCGCGGTCGGCTTCACGGCAGAGGTCCCGCTGAGCTCCGTCGCGTCGTGGGACATCCTTCCCGCTGACCTGGCCTACGTCCTGATCGGCACCGTCGCACTCATCGGCGGCATCATCTCGCTCTTCACGTTCGGGCCCACTGGGATCAGCGGGATCGGCATCGACATCATCCACGCCTTCCGCCGCCCGGCGGCGACCGGTGACGCCGCGATGCGGGGTGCGGGCGCGGCAGATGCGCGTGCGGCCGGTGTGGAGACCGCTGCAGGTGCGGACTCAGCCGTCACCGACTCGCACGGTACGGGCGCAGCGGATGCGCGTGCGGCGGCCGTGGACGCTCCTACCGGGACTGCGACGGCAGCACATGCCCCGACCGGTCCTGCCGCCGGAGGGGGCGGCGCGCAGCCCCTGGCTGCGGCACTGGCCACGGCTCCGGATGCAGCGTCCGGCTCTGCGGGATCATCCGGCTCGGTCCACGCCGGCGGTCTGTTCATAGCGATCGAGGGCGGAGACGGCACCGGCAAGTCCACGCAGATCCATCTCCTCGCAGATGCGCTGCGCGACCAGGGGCACGGCGAAGTCGTCACGACCCGGGAACCCGGCGGCACGGCCGCCGGCACGCTGCTGCGCTCCGTGGTGCTCGACGGAGACGGCGTCACGCCCAGGGCGGAAGCGCTCGTGTTCGCAGCGGACCGGGCCCACCACGTCGCGTCACTCGTCCGCCCCATCGTCGATCGCGGCGGCATCGTCATCACGGACCGCTACATCGATTCCTCCCGCGCGTACCAGGCGGCGGGCCGCGATCTGGGAGACGACGAGATCGTCGCGCTGTCGACGTGGGCGACCGAAGGGATGCGCCCCGACCTCACGATCATCCTCGATGCGAACCCCGCAGTGACCCGTCAGCGGACCACTGTCCGCGGCGAAGAGAACCATCTCGATGCGCTCGACCATGAGTTCCACTCGACCGTGCGCAGATCGTTCCTCGACTACGCGGCGGCCGCTCCGGACCGCTACGTCGTCATCGACGCGGGCCGTGACATCGACACCATCGCGGCACACGTACTCCGGGCAGTCGAGCAGAGACTCGCGCAGAGGCAGTCGGGCACCGACGCCCGACAGCATGCAGCGGACGACCAGGTCACGGTGGCGCGGCCCGCTCCGACCGCCGCTCCCCACGTGGACGAGAGCCGGGCAGTCGGGGATCGACCGGTGGGAACCTCGGCAGTCGCCGAGGACCCGGTCATCGAGATTCCGGTCGCACGGGATCCGGCGGGAGCCGCCCCGGCCAGTGCGAACACGGCGGGTGCGAACACGGCGGGAACCGCCCCGGCCGGTGAGAACCCGGTGGGATCCCCCTCGGTCACTGAGGGGCCAGTTCCCGGGGCCCCGTTTGTCGATCCTCCGTTCGTCGATGCCCCGGTTGTCGAGGATCCGGTCACCGAGGTGCGTCCTCGTCCCGGATTCGTCCCGGCTGCGGCCGACGATCCGGTCACGGAGGTCCGTCCCGCTCCCGTCGTCGATGATTCGGAGGCTCCGACCACGGTCCAGCCGTCCGTCCCGTCCTCGGAGGGATCATTCCGGTCTGGACTCTCGCCCTCCCGGGAGACCAGCAGGGAACGACTGCGTGCCCAGGCGGAGATCGAGCGCCAGGCGCGTGAGCGGCTCCGGGCCCAGCACGGCCACGATCGCCGCGACCCGGGCGCACCGGGACGACGATGAGCGTCTGGAACGAACTGGTCGGCCAGGAGCGCGCAGTCGACCAGCTGGCACGGGCTGCCGCGGCGGGCAGCACCGCGATGACCCACGCGTGGCTCCTCACGGGGCCACCCGGCTCCGGCCGGTCGAACGCAGCACGCGCCTTCGCCGCCGCACTCCTCACACCGGACGCCGGCGACAGCGATTCGCCGGAGGCCCAGCGAGCACTGCGCGGCATCCACGAATCCATGACGGTGCTGTCGACGCAGAAGTCGCTCATCTCGATCGATGAGGTGCGCGCACTCGTCGCGACCGCCCATCAGGGACCGGTGAACGCGGACTGGCGGGTCGTCATCATCGAGGACGCCGACCGCATGGCGGAGAGGACCTCGAACGTCCTCCTCAAGGCCATCGAAGAGCCACCGCCCTCCACGGTCTGGATCCTCTGCGCCCCCAGTCCGGAAGACGTCCTCACGACGATCCGATCGCGGTGCCGCAACGTGAACCTCCGCATCCCCAGTCCGGACGCGGTCGCACAGCTGCTGCGCGACCGCGACGGTGCGGATGCGGACACGGCCCGCTGGGCGGCGCATGCGGCGCAGAGCCACATCGGGCGCGCCCGTCGCCTCGTGACGTCGCCGAACGCGCGGTCGGAGCGGACCTTCATCCTCGACATCCCCCGTCACCTGACCTCCGTCGGATCGACCATCCGGATCGCCGCGCGCATCGTCGACGTGGCGAAGGACAGGGCGAAGGCGCGCACGGAGGAGCGCAACGCGCAGGAGAAGGAGCAGCTCCTGCGCACACTGGGCATCGAGGCCGGGGGCAAGATCCCACCCAGTGCGCGCAGTCAGATCCGCCGCCTCGAAGAGGAGCAGAAGCGCCGCGACGTCCGCGCGCGCAATGACGAGCTCGACTCGATCTTCATCGAGCTGCTCTCCCTGTACCGCGATGTGCTGGCCGCTCAGCTGGGCGCGGACACCGGGACGATCAACGTCGACGAGGACGAGCGGATCGGCAGGCTCGCGGCAGAGGGCGATTCGACCGCGACCCTCAAGAGGATCGATGTCCTGCGCCAGGCGCGGGAACGCTTGGCGACCAACATGGCGTCGGCTCTCGTCGTCGAGGCCGCCTTCGTCGGCCTGTCGAACCCGTGGATCACGGACTGACGCGGCGCAGGCTGGCGCGCCTCTGACTGACGCGGCGCAGTCGGTCGTCAGCCGCTGGTCGGGCGACCGGGTCCCGCAGCAGCGAGTCGACCAGTGATGCCGTGAGCTCGACGCGCCGGGGGATCCACGACAGCAGTGCGTGCTCGTCGTCCGCATGGGAGCCGCCGCCCACCGTGCCCAGACCGTCGAGCGTCGGTGTGCCCACCCCCGCCGTGAAGTTCGCGTCCGACCCTCCGCCCACACGGATCACCTCCAGCGGCGGATGACCGAGCGCCGCTGCGATCTCACGGGCGCGCCCGAAGATGTCTGCGGCGAACCGCTCCTCCAGCGGAGGCCGGTTGATGCCGCCGTGCAGGATCAGCTCTGCCGCGGGGTGCACCGAGCGGAGTCCGCGCAGTTCGCGGTCCACGCGCTCCTGCTCCGCGACGGTGATGGCACGGGAATCGACGCCGACGGTAGCACCGGCCGGCACCGTGTTCGTCGTCGTCCCCGACTGCATGACCGCCGGCACGACCGTCGTGCTCCCGTCCGGGGTGCCGATCCGGTCGATCGCGAGGACCTGGTGGGAGACCTCGACGGTCGCGTTGACCCCGCGGTCCGGCTCGACTCCCGCATGGGCGGCGCGACCGACGACCTCGAGCTCATAGATCGCGACGCCCTTGCGTGCGACCTTCACCTGGCCGGCGGGACCTCCGGACTCGAAGACGAGCACCGCCTCCGCGTCGCGGGACAGCTCCTCGATGAGCGGTCGCGACGTGGGGGAGCCCAGCTCTTCGTCCGCAGTGATGAGGACGCTGACTCCATCGAGCTGCTCCTCGCCCGCGTGGCGCAGCAGCGCCCCCAGTGCGTGGAGCGCGATGAGGATCCCGCCCTTCATGTCGTCGGTGCCGGGTCCGCTGACCGCATCGCCGTCGACGGACCATGGGATGGATGCGAGGGTTCCGCGCGGCCAGACCGTGTCGTGATGGCCCAGCAGCAGGACGCGCCGCGGGCCGGTGCCGACCTGGAAGTGGACGTGTGGGAATCCCTCGATCGTGCGGATGTGGGGGCGGATGCCCGTGATCTGCTCGCCGATCTCCGCGATGAGTCTGGCGCTCGCGGCGAGGGACCGCGGATCGTTCGACGGCGACTCGCATTCGACGAGGGTCCGGAACTGGGTGAGGAACGTCTGGGCCCTCTCCTGGGGGAAGTCGATCACTCTGTTCCACACCTCTGATCGTCGGGGTCGGTCTGTGTGGTCGAGATTACGCGAAGGCGAGCTTCGCGGCGATCATCAGCATGACCGCGGCGATCGCCACGTCGATGACCCGCCACACCCGCGGGCTGCGCAGCGACGGGGCCAGCAGATGAGCTCCCCACCCCAGCGCCGCGAACCACACGAGCGAACCGAGCATCGCGCCACCGGAGAAGACCCAGCGGAGCTCGTGCTGGTTCGCCACGGTGCCGAGCATGACGACTGTGTCGAGGTACACGTGCGGGTTGAGGAACGTGAGCGCCGCCGTGGCCGCTGCGACGGAGACTGCGGACGGCTTGTCCTGGGCTGTCGCCCCGCTCGCGGTCGTGGTGAGCGCTTCGGGGCCGCCGAACGCGGACCGGATACTCGTCCAGGCGAACCACACGAGGTAGACGACGCCTCCCCAGCGCATGATCTCCACGATCCACGGCGCGTGCTCGAACACGATGCCGATCCCTGCGGTCCCGAGTGCGATGAGAGCGACGTCCGCGACCACGCAGACGAGCACGACGACGGCGACCCGTTCACGGCGGATGCCCTGGCGCAGGACGAATGCGTTCTGCGGGCCGATGGCGATGATCAGCCCGACCCCCGTGAGGAAGCCGGTGGTGAGGAGCGTGAGGACGGGCATGAGTCGAAAGTACGCCGCGCGGCCCGTGAAGGCCATATGGATGGCCTTCACGTGGTTAAGGTGGGCTTCATGATCGGGAGAGTCTCATGAGAACCGATGCCCCCAGCCTCGTGCAGCTGGCGGCGCTCGTCGCCGTCGTCGACGAGGGCGGCTTCGACGCCGCCGGTTACGCGCTGGGCGTGAGCACGTCCGCGGTCTCCCAGCGGATCCGGGCGCTGGAGTCGACGATGGGCCACGTACTGGTGGCGCGCTCCACGCCTCCTCGCGTGACCTCCGCCGGCGAGGCGGTGCTCGCCACTGCGCGGCAGGTCGTCGCGCTGGTCGGCTCCCTCACCCCCGCCGCCGAGGTCCCCAGCAGATCCGCGCTGCCGATCGCCGTCGGTGCGGATGCGCTGGGAACCTGGCTGTCCGGAGCCATCGAGGAGGCTGCGGACTGGGACGACGTCGTCCTGCGGGTGAGCGTCGAGGACCAGGACGTCGGTCACCAGGCGCTGGCCCGCGGGGATGTGCTCGGAGCCCTCAGCTCCCTGCCCACCGCGCAGACGGGCTGCACGGCCACGCCGCTGGGGAAGATGCGCTATGTCCCGGTCGTTTCGCAGAAGCTGGCGGCGCGCCATCTCGACGCCGCCGGACACCTCGACCTCACGACCTGTCCGGTGCTGACGTTCGGCGCGGCGGACGAGCTCCAGCACAGGGTCCTGCGCGCGTGGTGCGAGGAGCACGACGCGGAGGCGAACCCGCCGACCCATATGATCGGGGCTCAGGACGGCTTCGTGACGGGACTGCGCGCGGGCCTGGGGTGGGGATGCATCCACGAACTGCTCCTGGGCGCTCTCCCCGACGTCGGGGACCTCGTGCGGATCCCAGGACTGCCCATGCTCGACGTGGATCTCCACTGGCACCGCTGGGCGACGGAACTGCCCGTGCTGGACCGGTTCAGCACGGCCGTCGAAGCCGCCGCGGCCCGGGCTCTGCGCCCGTTTTGACCTCGTCGCAGAGATGGGGATAAGCTCTTCCGCGTTGCCTCCTTAGCTCAGTCGGTAGAGCGTTTCACTCGTAATGAAAAGGTCGTCGGTTCGATTCCGACAGGAGGCTCGGTCCGGAAGCCCTGTCACCGCGCGGTGACAGGGCTTCCGTCGTTCGGTCCCCATCGTCCCGACACGCGGCAGGGCACTGCCGGAGCACGTAGTCCTTCACTACCATCGGGGGAGGACCCGGATCTGAAGGAGGCGCTGTGCAGCTGAGCGGAGACGTGATCGTCGGAGTCGACGGTTCTGACCAGAGTGCGGAAGCCGCCGCATGGGCCCTCAAGGAGCTGCGCGGCACCCGCCGTGCCCTCCGGCTCATCCATGTCATCACCCCCGCGCACCTGGAGATCGACGACGAGGTCGAACTCCAGGAGGCCGGCCGGACGGTGCTCACGGGACTCGCAGACCGACTCGGCGACCTCGATGCCGCCCACCCGGACGGCGCCTCGGGCACGGAGATCCTCACCGAGGTCATCGTCGGCGACGCCGGCGAGGAGCTCGCGATGCGAGCGGGGGATGCCGGACTGCTGGTGCTCGGACGGCACGGCGCGGGGACGGTCAACAGCAGGCGGATCGGGACGGTCAGCTTCGGGCTGCCCGGTCATGCGCTCAGCACCGTCCTGGTGCACACGGTGCGCGACGGCAGCGAGTTCGACGATCCGAGCCGCCACCCCAGCATGGCGCGCGGCGGCGCGACAGGCGGTGTCGTGGTGGGTCTCGACACGTCGGAGTACGCAGGCGTGGCGGCCCTGGACGCAGCATCCCTGGCGGTGGCGAGCGGGTGGCGGCTGCGCGTGCTGGTGGGCGTCGACGCACTGGGTGACCGGGCCGAGGCGGAGGCCCGGGCCCAGGCCGACCTCGCCTGGCTGCGCGAGGCCTTCCCGGACCTCGACGCGGACATCGAGTTCCCGTCCGGGGATCCCGCGCAGATGCTCATCGACGCGTCGAAGGCGGCGGACATCGTCGTCATCGGCAAGCGCGGCAAGGGGGTCTTCGCGGCGATGACCTCGCAGCTGGGCCGCACGAGCTCCGCGGTGCTGACAGATGCGGAGGCGAGCGTCCTCCTCGTCCCCTACCGCCGCGATCCGCGCCTGAGCGCACGGTCCGCGTGAGCAGCGCGCCGCTCACGGATTTCCCCCGCCCCTCGCTCGCGGTCGACACCGCGACCTTCACCGTCACGGGTCGCGGACTGGAGATCGTGCTCGTGGCCGAGGACATCGGGTTCGCCCTGCCGGGCACGTTCGTCCACGAGCGGGAGCGTCTCCACGACGCCGTGCTGCGGAGCCTGCGCCACAAGGCGGGCATCACGGGACGCGAACCGGAGCAGCTCAAGGTCTTCGACGACCCGGATCGTGACCCGCGGGGGTGGGTCGTCACAGTGGCCCACCTCGATGTGGTGCCCGGGTCCGTCGTGGCGGAGGGCCTGCGCGGGGGGAGCATCACTCTCGCCCCCGTGGGTGAGGTCGAGGCCGACGGGGGAGTACGACTGCCCTACGACCATCCGAGGGTGTTCGGCGAAGCGCTGCGCCGGGTCCGGGAAGCGTATGCGGAGTACCCCGATCCCTGGGGGCTCCTGCCCTCGTCGTTCAGTCTGGGCGATCTCCAATCGCTGCACGAGTCCGTGGCCGGTGAGGACCTGCCGCGCGACACCTTCAGGCGCGCGATGAAGCGGCAGCTCGAAACCACTGGGGAGCTTACCGATGGTCGCCGCGGCAGGCCTTCTCGCCTCTACCGGAACCCTCCCAGCAGGTCCACCCGCAGAGCCTGAGCCATGCGGGTGGGCGAGATCTGAGCTTCACTGAGGGCGGTGCGCGGGCCTCGGCGTGTGCGGTTCCGAGACCCTCCATGGCTCAGGACTGTGACGGAGAGGAGCTTCCGGTGATCCTGCGGTAGTCCTCCGGGGTGTCGAAATCCTCCGTACTCGCCGGGCTCACCGGTGCGAGCACGGGCTCGACGCCGTCCCAGAGCAGGCGGACGGGCTTGTTCTCCACGTCACCGATGTCCTGCAGTCGTTCACGCAGCTGCTGCTCCGGCCACGCGGCGAACAGGGGCTGGAACCGGCCGGACGCGTCCGTGCAGCCGGAGGGTGAGTCCGACCGAGCGGAGGCGTCCACCAATCGTGCGAGGTCGGCCGGGTCCAGGAAGGGCACGTCCCCGGCGAGGACGAGGACCGTGGATCCGCGTGCGTCGGCAGTGCTCGGCTGCGAGTCCTGCGCGGGCGCCATAGCCGCGACCGCTGCGGCGAGACCTGCCAGCGGGCCCGCGAAGGGAGGGGATTCGACGACCGGGCGCACGGTCGGCCGCGCTGCCGTGTCGAGGCCGTCGAGCGGTCCGGCGACCCAGACCTCGGCGGCGGGGTCCAGGGCCCTCACGGCCGACACGGCACGGGCGAGGACGGAGACGCCGCCGACGGCGACGCCGGGTTTGTGGACCCCGCCGAATCGTCGCGACCGTCCGCCGGTGAGGATCACCGCTTTCAGTGTCATGTGCCGATCGTATTCCGCACCCCGAGTGCAGATCTCGCCGAGGCCCGCAGCTGCGTCGCGACGACCTCTGCGGGAAGCCGTCGGCTGAGGTGCGGTGTCGAGTTCACCATGCCGAAGAGCGCGTGGACGCGGACCGTCGCCTCCTGCTCGGTCAGCTGCGGACTGCTGGACCGCACGACCCCGGCCCAGGCCGTGACGTACTGGCGCTGCAGCCTGCGCACGCTGCGACGCTCGGCGTCGGGCAGGGAGTCGAGGTCGCGGTCCTGGATGCGGATGAGCTCGGGCTCCGTGAGCGCGAAGTCCACGTGGAAGTCGATGAGGTCGCTCAGTGTCTGCGAGGGAGGGCCTCCCTCCGCGATGATCCGCTCACCGCCTGTGTGCAGGTACTCGGAGATGCCGACGAGCAGCTCGATGAGCACGGCCTCCTTCGACTCGAAGTGCCGGTAGACGGCGGGTCCCGAGACACCCGCGCCCTGCCCGATGTCGCCCAGGCGGACCGCGCGGAACCCGTAGCGCGCGAACAGGTGCTTCGCGGAGCCGAGAAGCTGCCGGCGGCGCTCCGCCTTCGCGGCCTCGCGGCTGTTCGCCGGAGCCGCCGAGGCCTCGGAGCGGCTCTCTGTGCGCCTTGTCACGTGGACTCCTTCCGGGCTATCATCACATCAGTTAATCATTGTTAACTGAGTGTGTCGATGAAGCCGTCGCTCTGTACCTGCTGGACCTGCGCGGGCGTCGTGCACACCTGATTCGGAGGAGACTCATGCGTTCCATCGGCTCGCCGGTCGATCCGCAGACTTCACCCCACACCCAGGCGCACGCGCAGCTGCTCGAGGAACTCCGGCAGCGCACCGCGAAGACCGCACTGGGCGGGTCGGAGTCCTCGCGGCAGAGGCACCTGGACCGCGGCAAGCTGCTGCCGCGCGATCGCGTGGAGGGGCTGCTGGACCCCGGCAGCCCGTTCCTCGAGTTCTCCGCCCTGGCGGCGAACGGGATGTACGACGACGCGTCGCCCGGCGCCGGCATCATCACCGGCATGGGGCTGATCTCCGGCAGGCTCTGCGTCATCGTCGCGAACGACGCCACCGTCAAGGGCGGCACGTACTACCCCGCGACGGTGAAGAAGCACCTGCGGGCGCAGGAGATCGCGCAGCAGAACAACCTGCCGTGCCTCTACCTCGTGGACTCCGGCGGCGCGAACCTCCCCAACCAGGACGACGTGTTCCCGGACCGCGACCACTTCGGTCGCATCTTCTACAATCAGGCGACGCTGTCCGCCGCGGGCATCCCGCAGCTGGCGGCGGTCATGGGCTCCTGCACCGCAGGCGGCGCCTACGTGCCGGCGATGGCCGACGAATCGGTCATCGTGAACGATCAGGGCACGATCTTCCTGGGCGGGCCCCCGCTCGTGAAGGCCGCGACCGGAGAGGTCGTCACGGCGGAGGAGCTGGGCGGCGGCGCGCTGCACTCCCGCACCTCCGGCGTCACGGACCACCTCGCGGCGAACGACGAGCACGCACTGGAGATCCTCCGCGACATCGTCGAGACCTTCGGCCCCCGTCACGCCCCGGCATGGGATCGCGCGGAGCCGGAGGCGCCCGCCCACGATCCGGATGAGATCACCGCGGTCGTCCCCGTCGACTCGAAGGTCCCCTACGACGTGCGGGAAGTCATCGCCCGCATCGTCGACGCCTCGGAGTTCCACGAGTTCAAGGCCGAGTACGGCACCAGCCTCGTCACGGGATTCGCCCGCATCGACGGGCACCCCGTGGGCATCATCGCGAACAACGGCATCCTCTTCGGGGAGTCCGCGATGAAGGGCGCGCACTTCATCGAGCTGTGCGACCAGCGCTCCACCCCGCTCGTGTTCCTGCAGAACATCTCCGGCTTCATGGTCGGACGCGACTACGAGGCCGCCGGCATCGCGAAGCACGGCGCGAAGATGGTCAACGCCGTCGCGACGGCGCGCGTCCCGAAGTTCACCGTCGTGATCGGCGGCAGCTTCGGCGCCGGCAACTACTCGATGTGCGGCCGCGCCTACTCGCCGCGCTTCCTCTGGATGTGGCCCAACGCGCGCACCTCCGTCATGGGCGGTGAGCAGGCCGCGAGCGTGCTCGCGACCGTGAAGCGCGACCAGCTCGAGGGCCGCGGCGAAGAGTGGCCCGCAGAGGCCGAGGAGTCCTTCAAGGACCCCATCCGCCAGCAGTACGAGGACCAGGGCAACCCCTACTACTCGACCGCCCGACTCTGGGACGACGGCATCATCGATCCCGCCGACACCCGCCGCGTGCTCGCGCTCGCCCTCGAAGCCGCACGCTTCTCCCCGCTCGAACGACCGCTGGCCGCATCCGGCTACGGCGTCTTCAGGATGTGAGGCACATGTTCACCAGGATCCTCATCGCCAACCGCGGCGAGATCGCCCTGCGCGTCATCCGCTCCTGCCGGCGGATGGGCATCGAGACGGTCGCCGTCTACTCCGATGCAGACGCCGAGGCGGCACACACGAAGGCCGCGGACCTCGCCTTCCGGCTGGGTCCGGCCCCGGCCGCCCAGTCCTACCTCGACATCGAGCGCGTCGTCGCGGCGGTCAAGGCCACGGGCGCTCAGGCCGTCCACCCGGGCTATGGCTTCCTCTCCGAGAACGCCGCGTTCGCGCGCCGGCTCGAGGAGGAGGGCATCGTCTTCCTCGGTCCCACCGCCGCGTCCATCGACATCATGGGCGACAAGATCTCCGCGAAGCAGGCCGTCGCGGCACGCGGCGTGCCGCTGGTGCCCGGCGTCGCAGAGCCCGGACTCACGGACGAGCAGCTCATCGCCCGCGCCGACGAGGTGGGCTTCCCCGTCCTCGTGAAGCCGTCCGCCGGCGGCGGCGGCAAGGGGATGCGCGAGGTCCATGACCCCGCGGACCTGGCTGAGGCGCTCGCCTCCGCCCGCCGCGAGGCAGCGAGCAGCTTCGGCGACGACACCCTCTTCCTCGAGCGCCTGGTGCTCACCCCGCGCCACATCGAGGTGCAGGTGCTCGCCGATGAGCACGGGAACGTCATCCATCTGGGGGAGCGCGAGTGCTCCCTGCAGCGCCGCCACCAGAAGGTCATCGAGGAGGCGCCCAGCGCTCTGCTCGATGAGACCACCCGCGCCCGCATCGGCCAGGCCGCCGTCGACACCGCGAAGTCCGTCGACTACCGCGGTGCCGGCACGGTCGAGTTCATCGTGTCCGCGGACGATCCGGACGAGTTCTTCTTCATGGAGATGAACACCCGCCTCCAGGTCGAGCACCCGGTCACGGAGCAGGTCACGGGCGTGGACCTCGTCGAATGGCAGCTGCGGATCGGCGCCGGTGAGCAGCTGGCCCTGGCACAGGACGACATCACGCTGACCGGCCATTCGATCGAGGCCCGCATCTACGCGGAGGACCCGGCTCGCGGCTTCCTGCCCACGGGCGGCACCGCGCTGGACGTCTCCTTCCCCACGGGGGAGGGCATCCGCGTGGACGCCGGACTGGAGCCGGGACAGCGGATCGTGAGCGACTACGACCCGATGATTGCGAAGCTCATCGTCACGGCCCGGGACCGGCAGGAGGCCGTCGCGCTCATGCGCACCGCGCTGGCCGGTTCCGCGGTGCCGGGCATCGTCACGAACATCGGCTTCCTCCAGACGCTCATGGAGATGCCGGAGGTCGTCGCGGGCGATCTGCACACGGGCCTCATCGACGCGATGACGGAGGACGACCTCGCCGAGGCCGTCGACCCCGCTGCGCTGCAGCTCGCCGCCGCACACGTCACCACCGCCGAGGCTCGGCGCGCGACCGACTCCCACATCGCGGGCGAGCCGGTCGGCATGTGGGCCGATGGCAGCGGGTGGCGCAGCGCCACAGCGGCCCGGACCATCGTCCCGCTCGTCCACCGCGGAGAGCGCCACGACGTGGAGTTCGACCATCCGACGGTGCGCACGCTCGGCCCCGCCGCGGTCCGCAGCGGTGCCGCGACCGACTCTGGCGTGGGGGCCTCGGGCGCGGGCGCCGCCCTCCGGCTCACGCTGGACGGCGAGCAGGTCACGGGACGCGTGTGGGCCTCGGCGGACGGTCGCACCTTGTGGGTGCGCACGAACGGGGGGCTGGCACAGCTCACCCGCCCGCAGGCGGACACCGCGATCGGTGCGGCGGCCGCCGGGGCCGAGGTCCTGGCCCCCATGCCGGGCTCCGTCACCGGCATCCGCGCCGAGGACGGGGAGACCGTCGTGACGGGGCAGCCGGTCGTCGTCGTCGAGGCGATGAAGATGGAGCACGTGCTGACCGCGCCCGCGGACGGCGTCGTGCAGCTGAGCACCGTGGCCGGCGCGCAGGTGGCGCTGGACGAGGTGCTGGCCGTCATCGTCCCGGAGGACGAGGGCGACGCAGCGCAGGGTACCCAGGACTGAGCGAGCACTTGACCGCAATGACTCATGGAGGAGACACGATGACGACGTTCGTTCCGGGCATGCTGCCCGACGAGTACGAGACCCTGCGACGGACCGTCGCGCAGTTCACGGACGATGAGGTCGCGCCGGTGAGCGCGGAGCTCGATGCCAAGCACGAGTTCCCCTACGCGCTCGTCGAGCAGATGGGCGACATGGGCCTGTTCGGCCTGCCGTTCCCCGAGGAGTACGGCGGCATGGGCGGCGACTACTTCGCCCTGTGCCTGGCTCTGGAGGAGATCGCGCGGGAGAACCAGTCGCTCGCGATGACGCTGGAGGCGGGGGTGTCGCTGGGCGCGATGCCGGTCTTCCGCTTCGGCACGGAGGAGCAGAAGGCTCAGCTGCTGCCGCAGGTCATCGACGGCCGCGGGCTCGCCGCGTTCGGCCTCACGGAGGCCGAGGCGGGATCCGACGCGGGCGGCACGAAGACGAAGGCGGTCCTGGAGGACGGCGAATGGGTGGTGAATGGGTCGAAGTCGTTCATCACGAATTCGGGCACCGACATCACGAAGTTCGTCACCGCCACCGCTGTGACGGGCACGCGGACGGGTCGTGACGGGTCGCAGAAGCCGGAGATCTCCACGATCATCATCCCGAACGGGACGCCGGGCTTCACCGAGGAGCCCGCCTACGACAAGGTGGGCTGGAACTCGTCGGACACCCACCCGCTCACGTTCGAGGGCGTGCGTGTGCCGGAGGCCAACCTCCTGGGCGAGCGGGGCCGCGGGTACGCGAACTTCCTGCGGATCCTCGATGAGGGCCGCATCGCGATCGCCGCGGTATCCGTTGGCGCGGCCCAGGGCTGCGTGGACGCCAGTGTGAAGTACGCCAAGGAGCGCACGACGTTCGGGAAGCCGATCGGCGACTACCAGGGCATCAGCTTCAAGATCGCCCGCATGGAGGCGCGCGTGCAGGCGGCGCGCGCCGCCTACTACGCGGCGGCGTCGAAGATGGAGTCCGGCCTGCCGTTCAAGAAGGAAGCGGCCATCGCGAAGATGGTGGCGTCCGAGGCAGCGATGGACAACGCGCGCGACGCCACGCAGGTGCACGGCGGCTACGGCTTCATGAACGAATACCTGGTGGCCCGCCACTACCGCGACTCGAAGATCCTGGAGATCGGCGAGGGGACCACAGAGGTCCAGCTCATGCTCATCGCCCGCGACCTGGGACTCTGAGCGCAGCGGCACTGCGGATGCCCGCGATCGGTCGGGGATTCCCGGACGGTCGCGGGCACGTGGCGCACCGCGCCGAGTGATTGCATAGTCTGTGACTGTGGACTCCAACGCACTCGACCTCGCGCAGTGGGACTGGGCTCAGATCGTGTCGACGACGTTCATCGTGCTCGACTACACGATCAAGGTCATCGCGGTCGGCGTCGTCCCGGAGAACCGGCGACCGTCGTCGTCGAGCGCATGGCTGCTGCTGATCCTCTTCCTGCCCGTCGTCGGGATCCCGCTGTTCCTCATGCTGGGCAGCCCGTACATCACGGGCAGGCGGGAGAAGATCCAGGAGGAGGCGAACACCCGTCTTCAGCAGGGCACGGTCGACATCCCGGACTGGCCTTCTGCGCTGGGCGTGCCGGAGATGTTCGGCGGGCTCGTCACCCTCAACCGGAACCTCACCTATCTGCCGATGGTGACGGGCACGGACCACGGAGTGCGGACGGACTACGAGGAGAACATCCGCGTCATGGCGGGCGCCGTCGATGAGGCCGACGACTACGTCGACGTCTGCATGTACATCATGACGGCGGATGCCACGACGGAGCCGTTCCTCGCCGCACTCGAACGGGCCGCAGCGCGCGGTGTGAAGATCCGCGTCATGTTCGATCACCTGGGATCGCGCAAGTACGCGGGCTTCCGCCCATTGAAGCGACGGCTGGATGCAGCGGGGATCGACTGGTCGCTCATGCTGCCGTTCCAACCGCTCAAGGGCAGGGTGCGGCGGGTCGACCTGCGCAATCACCGCAAGCTCATGGTCGTGGACGGAACGCGGGCATTCATGGGCTCGATGAACATGATCGAGTCGTCGTACGGCAGCGCTCGCAACGCACAGATCGGCAGGCACTGGCACGACATCATGGTCGAGCTCACCGGTCCGATCGTCGCGTCGCTCGAAGCGGTGTTCGTGACGGACTGGTTCACGGAGACCGGCGAGGACCTCACGATCCGCGCCTACGACGCCGCAGAGCGGCTGCAGGAGCGCGAGGTCGCGATCGGACAGCGACTCACGACCGGTCGTGGGGTGAGCGCGGAGCGGGACAGGTCCGGCAGGCTGGTGACGGCTGATGAGGCCAAGACCAGAACCGCTGAGTCGTCCGACCGTGCATCCGGCCCGTCTGTCACGTCCGGTCCATCTGTCACGTCCGTGCCGTCGGATTCGGAGCTGAACGCGGTCCAGGTGATCCCGTCCGGGCCCGGCTTCCGCACGCAGCCGAACCTCCGTCTCTTCGTGTCGCTCGTCTACCTCGCGCAGAAGCGGCTGCGGATCGTGAGCCCCTACTTCGTCCCGGATGAGTCGATGCTCGCGGCCGTCATCACCGCGGCGCACCGCGGGGTGGAGATCGAGCTGTACGTGAGCGAGCAGGCCGACCAGTTCATGGTTGACCACGCGCAGAGCTCCTACTACGAAGCGCTGCTGGAAGCCGGGGTGCGGATCTACCGGTACCCCGCTCCGAAGGTCCTCCACACGAAGTGCTTCACGGTCGACGACCTGTGTTCGGTGATGGGCTCGTCGAACATGGACATGCGATCGTTCGGCCTCAACTACGAGGTGAGCCTGCTGGCGTACGGCGGTGACATCACGGAGGGACTCCACGGGATCATGGACGCGTACCGCTCCGTGAGCTCGGAGCTCACGGCGGACGAATGGGAGGAGCGGTCGTGGGGCCGCCGCTGGCTGGATTCGGCGATGCGACTCACCTCCGCGCTGCAGTGATCCAGTCCAGAACTGTCAGATGCAGAGCTGTCAGATCCAGAATCGTTCGATCCAGGATTATCCGACCCAGTAGATTTCGGTTCAGAAGAAGCAGGTTCAGAGAGGAGCCCCGCACATGACGGAGCAGAACACAGCAGGCCAGAACACAGCGGGCCAGGATGCAGCGAGCCAGAACGCAGCCGATCAGGACGGCCCCGTCATCACCCAGCGCGGGCTGTGGTTCGAGGAGTTCGAGGTGGGGGCGACGTACCGCCATGCTCCCGGCCGCACGATGACGGAGGCGGACAACACGTGGTTCACCGCGGTCACGATGAACACGCAGGCGCTGCACCTGGACGCGCACTTCGCGGAGTCGGAGCCGTTCGGCGAGAGGCTCGTGAACTCGATGTTCACCCTGGCCACGCTGGTGGGGCTGTCCGTCTCGCAGCTGACGCAGGGCACGATCGTCGGGAACCTGGGCTTCAGCGAGGTCGCATTCCCCAAGCCTGTGTTCCACGGTGACACGCTCTACGCGGAGACGAAGATCCTCGACAAGCGCCTGTCGCGTTCGCGCCCGGGGGAGGGGATCATCTCGCTCGAGCACATCGGCCGCAACCAGAACGGTGATGTCGTCGCGCGAGCTGTGCGCAAGACGATGGTCTTCACACAGGACCACGCGCAGGACGCCTGAGCGCGGAGGAACAGTCGACGCAGTGCTGAGGGGCCGTGCCGGAATGGTCCGGCACGGCCCCTCAACACTGCGTCAGCTCAGCCCATCGTCAGCTCACCACGGTCAGCGGTCGGTGATGATGATGACGTCCAGCTGCCGCGGTCCGTGGACTCCCTCGACGCGCTGGAGCTCGATGTCGCTCGTGGCCGACGGTCCGGAGATCATCGTGACCGGGCGCGTCAGGTCGATCCGGGCGACTGCCTCCGGCACGATCTCCACGACCGTCGATTCCGGCACGAGGCACACGTGATGGTCCGGCACCAGCGTGATCATGCGGCGACCGCAGTCCGTGTCGCCGTCCAGCATGATCGTGCCCGTCTGCGCGACGGACACCCGTGACGCGGTGATGACGGCGCTCGTCTCGTCGAGCTCGTCGATCGTATGGATGTGGTGCTCCGCACTGGCGAACCGGTCAGCAGCCTCCGACTCCACCTCTCCGTCCGCGATCGCACCTTCCTGCGCCTCTGCGGCGTCGACGGTGATGCGCACGCGGTCCGGCAGCTGCGAGACGACGCCTGCTTCGAGGCCGGGCGGGATCACGACGGAATCGGCCGGCTCCAGCCTCTCCGCCACGATGCGCGCAACGTCCGCGGCCGGCGCCTCTGCCACCCATGCCTTGTAGTCCACGAGCCGATCGACCAGCTGTTCGATGACGGCCGACCTCGCGAGGGTCCCCTCGCGCAGGTAGGCGCGGGGGACCTCGGCGTCGATGTCGACCGGCTTCCCCGTCGACGGGACGACCCCCGGACGTGTCGTCGTGCCGTCCTCGCGGCCCAGCGCGGTGCGCAGGCGGGTCAGGATCTCTTCACGCGCGCCGGTCATCGTGCGTCCCCTTCTTTCTGCGAGCCCTGATCGTCACCAGCACCAGCACCAGCACCAGCGCCAGCACCAGCTTCCTGCTGGGCGGCGATCGCGTCCGCGTCCGTTCCGCGGGTCTTCCGCCACCAGTTCCTGAACGACTGGTCCGGCAGCGCGGGGATGTCGCGGCTGGACGTCCACTTCCCGACGACTCCCGGCAGCCGGCTGATGCCGCCGGTGAACCGGGTGAGTGCGGCGGCGATGGGCAGCGCGCGCTCGGCCAGTGCGATCCGCCGCCCGTCGGCCATCGCCCACGACGCCGCGGCGAGTCCGGCCGACAGCTGTCCGCTCGAGCTGGTCGCGTCCCTGACCCGCTCCGTGGCCGATTCCCCCTCCTGCGTGGTCGAGACGTCCTCACCGCGCAGGTGGACGAGGATCGACGGGATGTCGATCTTCACCGGGCATGCGTCGAAGCACGCACCGCAGAGGCTCGAGGCGTACGGCAGGGAGTTGTTCTCCTCCGCCTGCACGCCCGTCATCAGCGGCGAGAGGATCGCGCCGATGGGTCCGGGATAGGTCGATCCGTACGCGTGTCCACCGGTCCGCTCGTAGACCGGGCAGACGTTCATGCATGCGGAGCAGCGGATGCAGTTGAGCGCTGAGCGGCCCCATTCGTCCGCGAGCGCCCGCGACCTGCCGTTGTCCATGAGGACGACGTGGACGTTCTGCGGTCCGTCGCCCGCAGTCGCTCCGGTCCAGAAGCTCGTGTACGGGTTCATGCGCTCCGCGGTGGACGACCGCGGCAGCAGCTGGAGGAAGACCTCGAGGTCCTCGGGCTGCGGCAGCAGCTTCTCTACGCCCATGACGGTGATGAGGGTCTCCGGGAGGGTGAGGCACATGCGGCCGTTGCCCTCCGATTCGACGACGCCCAGGGTGCCCGTCGACGCGATGCCGAAGTTCGCGCCGGACACGGCGACCTTCGTCGTGAGGAACTTGTGCCGCAGATGCTGCCGCGCGGCCTCGGCGAGCTTCCCCGGATCGTCGGTGAGGCCCGGGTCCACCCCGGGGATGCCCTCGAGGAAGATGTCGCGGATCTCCGACCGGTTCTTGTGGATCGCCGGCACGAGGATGTGGCTGGGCAGGTCGTCGCCCAGCTGGACGATGAGCTCGGCCAGGTCGGTCTCGAACGCGTCGATGCCGTGCGGCTCCAGGTACTCGTTGAGCCCGATCTCCTGCGTCGCCATCGATTTGATCTTCACGACCTCGCGGCGGCCGTTGCCCAGGATCGGCGCGTTCTCCTCGATGAGATCGCGGACGATCGAGTTGGCCTCCTCCGCGTCGCGCGCCCAGTGGACGTGTCCACCGCGTGCTTCGAACGCGTCCGCGAACTGCTCGAGCAGATCGGGCAGCTCCGCCATGACCCGCTGCTTGATCGCGGCGCCGGAATCGCGGAGGTCCTCCCAGTCGGGCAGCTCGGCGACTGCACCCAGGCGCTTCTCACGGATCGTCTTGGTCGCGTGGCCCAGGTTGCGGCGCAGCTGCTCGTCCTCGAGCTCTCGCGAGGCGTACTGCGGGAACGGCTCGCGCTCGAACACGTTCCCCTGGGCGCCGGGCAGACCGTCGGCGATCTCTGCGCCATCGGCGCGCAGGACTGCGGGCATACCGAGGAATGTCGTCATCGGAGGCTCCCTCCTGACAGCAGGGGTTCGGATCGTGGGGGCAGGAGCGGCTTCTCCCGCGTCGACGCGAGGATCCGCGCCAGGTGCACGGTGCCGACCTCGCCGCGCGGGCTGCGAGCCCCTGTGCGGGACAGTCCGCCGCCGATGTGCATGAGGCAGCTAGCGTCGCCGCCGGTGCACAGACTCGCACCGGTCATGACGATGTTCTCCGCCTTGTCGGCCAGCATCGCGGTGGAGACCTCCGAGTTCTTCATCGAGAACGTGCCGCCGAACCCGCAGCACTGGTCCGCCTGCGGCAGTTCGCGCAGGTCGATGTCCTGGACCGTGCTCAGCAGGTCGCGCTGCCGGTCGCCCAGGCGGAGGATGCGCATGCCGTGGCACGACGGGTGGTAGGTGACGGCGTGGGGGAAGTACGACCCCAGCTGCTCGCCCGCGTCGGTGATGCCGAGCACGTCGGTGAGGAGCTGGCTGAGCTCGTAGGTGCGGCTCGCGAGGTCCTCTGCACGGTTCGCGAGGTCGTCGTCGCCCGCGCGGCGGGCGATCATCGGCTGCTGGTGGCCGGCGGAGGCGGCGCAGGAGCCCGAGGGCGCGCAGATGACGTCCCAGTCGGGGCCGTCCTCGAACGCGCGGACGTGGCCCTCGACGACCGGCACTGCCCCTGCGAAGTCGCCGGAGTTCACATGCATCTGGCCGCAGCATGCCTGGCGCTCGGGGAAGACCACCTCGTGGCCCAGCCGTTCCAGGATGGTGACGGTGTCACGGGCCACCTCCGGATACATCGCATCGACGATGCAGGTGGCGAACAATGCGATTCGCATGCGGCTCCTCCTTCGGGGCGACCGCAGCCGCCGGAGGCTGCGTGCTGGATCACACTCTAGGGCGCAGTCGCGACGGAAGGGGAACGGCGGCGCGGCGCATGCGCACCCCTGGGGAGTGGAGCGCGAGGGTGTCAGCGCTACGATGTCGACGACGAGGACGTCCCCGATCTGAAGGTGAATATGAGCTTCGACATCCGCCCCGCATGGCTGTTCGTCCCCGGTGACAGGCCGGATCGCTTCGCGAAGGCCGCACAGCGATCCGACGTCGTCATCGTCGATCTTGAGGACGCGGTCTCCGCCGGTGACAAGGACACCGCCCGGCAGGCGCTGCGCGACGCTGTTCGCGACGTACCGGAATTGTCTCCGAAACGTACCGTGATCAGGGTGAATGCAGCGGATACGGAACACTTCTCTGCTGATATTGAACTGCTGAAGGAGCTTCCGTTCGAGATGGTCATGCTGCCGAAGGCGGAGTCCGCGGAGGACGCCGCACGGCTCGCCGTGGCGCTGCCGGGCACGGGCGTCATCGCGCTCATCGAGACCCCCGCCGGTGCGGTGAACGCGGCAGAGATCGCAGCCGCGCAGAACGTCCACGGGCTCATGTGGGGATCGGAGGACCTCATCGCCGCACTGGGCGGCGGATCGTCGCGCGGAGCGGACGGCTCCTACCGCGCCGTCGCCATGCACGTGCGGTCGCAGACGCTGCTGGCGGCGAAGGCGCACGGCAAGTGGGCGCTCGACTCGATCTGGACGGCGATCGATGACATCGACGGGCTCGCGGACGAGGCGCTCGACGCAGTGGAGAGCGGGTTCGACGCGAAGGTGTCGATCCATCCCAAGCATGTGCCCGTCGTACGGAAGTCGTTCGCGCCCACGGACACGCAGACCACGTGGGCTGCGAACGTGCTCGAGGCGGCGAAGGGGCAGAAGGGCGCGTTCACGTACGAGGGCTCGATGATCGACGCGCCCCTGCTGGCGCACGCCCGGTCGATCCAGGCGCGCGCCGCGGCGGTGCGGGAGGCCTGAGTCGCCTGAGCCGGCTCAGGCGGCTGGTCGCTGCGCCCGCGCACCTGCGCGCTCGACGACCCAGCCCAGAGCGGCTCGGAGGCTGTCGGCGGACCCGGCGACGACCTCGGCGGCGTTCAGCAGTGTGCGGTCCTCGCCGTAGTGGCGACTGCGCACGCGGATCGCAGGGTCGACCTCGGCGAGGTCCACCCGCAGCTGGGTGAGGACCGTCCGCAGCTGTGCCGCGGCGCTCTTCCCGCCGGCGCCGCCGTAGCTCACGATGGCGCTCGGCAGGCCGGCCCACTCCTCCTTGAGGAAGTCGATCGCGTTCTTCAGCGGGGCGGGGTAGCCCCCGTTGTACTCGGACGTGACGAAGATGCACCCGTCCAGTCCGGAGACGGTCTCGGACCACGCGCGGGAATGGGGCAGAGTGCGCTCGCCGGAGGACGGGGGAGTGGGCTCGTCGAGGAACGGCAGCGCGATCTCGCGCAGGTCGAGGAGCACGGCGTGGGAGCGGTCGTCCTCACGAGCGTGGTGGGCGACCACGTCTGCGACCGACTCGGCGACCACGTCAGCAACCACGTCCGCAATCTGCCGGCCGATGCGCACCGGCCGGGTCGAACCCACGATGACCCCGTTGCGGGGTCGCAGCGGTCGTAGCGGGGTGGTCGTCGTCTGCGTGAGTGCGCTCATGCGGGCACGGTACGGAGCCGCGCGACTCGCGCGCGGGCGTGCGGACACGAATCGACACAGGACGACACAGATGGACGGCACGACAGGGCTGGTCAGAGCGGCAGGGGTGGACAGCGCTGCACAGGTGGACAGCGCCGCGCAGGTGGACAGGGCGGCAGGGGCGGACAGAATAGGTGCATGACGGAATCGACGGAACCGATGAGCACGACCGACACCCGTGATGCGGCGATCCGCGACCACGTGCGCAGGCTGCTCGAGGCGGCGGATGCAGCGGAGGGCCTCCTGCCGATCGTCGAGGCGGGCGACCCCGTCCTGCGCATGCCGTGCGCTCCGGTCGACGGGCAGCTTGATGACGCGGAGCTGAACGCGTTCGCCGACGCGATGCAGCGCACGATGCGCGCGGCCCCCGGCGTCGGCCTGGCCGCTCCGCAGGTGGGAGTGCCCCTGCGGATGTTCGTCGCCGAGGACCCGGTCCCCACCCAGCCCGACGAATCAGTCGCAGCCCGGCTGGCGCTCCGGCGCCGTGTGCCGTTCGGGCCGCGGGTCGTGCTGAACGCTGAGTATTCGGCGACGACGGACCGAACGGCCTCGTTCTTCGAGGGATGCCTGTCGATACCCGGGTACCAGGCGGTCGTCGACCGGCCGCTGACGATCGGGCTGACCGGCCAGGACCTCGGCGGTGCTGCGATCGATGAGGAGCTGACGGGCTGGCCGGCACGGATCGTCGCCCACGAATCCGACCACCTCGACGGCGTGCTCTACCTGGATGCGGCGCAGATGCGGTCGCTGGCGACCAACGACGCCGTCGCGCGCTGGTGGGGCCGGGCGGATACCCGCGAGGCCGCAGCGGCACTGGGGTTCGAGGTGCCGGCGACGAGCGTGTTCTGAGCGAGCCTGCACGAGCGCGCCTACACAGCGCACCTACACACTGTCTGCGGCGGGGCTCAGATCGATGCGCCGTCCCTTCCAGCCTCGGCGGAGCCAGCGGTCGTGGGACGTGATCACGACTGTGCCGGGGTACTCCACCAGCGCGTCTTCGAGCGCGGTGACGAGGTTCAGCGAGAAGTGGTTCGTCGGCTCGTCCAGCAGCAGGACCTCGGGCGGATCGGCCAGCAGCACGGCCAGGGCGAGGCGACGTTGCTGCCCCACGCTCAGCTCGGCGACTGGTCGATGGTGGTCGCGACCGGCGAGCAGACCGAACGTGCTGAGGGGGACGTGTCCGGCGAGCTCGGCGCCGATCATATCCGTGTAGTCCTCACTCACTGTGCGGCCGGTGCCGCGGCCACGGGGATCGGGGAGCTCGGTGTCCTGTGCGAGGACCTTCACGCGGTCGTTCGCTGACCGTGTGACCTGGCCGGTGGTGGGTGGCAGGCATCCTGCGAGGACATGCAGGAGGGTGGATTTCCCGGAGCCGTTCGGTCCGGTGATGAGCCACTTCTCACCGCGGCTGATGCTCAGCGAGAGGGGAGCCAGCCGGTCCCGGACGGCGACGTCCGTGACGGTGAGCACCGGTTCCACCGGGCCCTTCACCCGCAGGTCACCGGCGGCCGTGAGGCCGCGGAACTCCAGGTGCGCCGGGGGCCTGCGGATCTGTTCGGCCTCGCGAGTCTCGAGGCGCGCTCGGGCGTCATTGACCCGGCGAGAGACGACCTTCGCATTCCGGTCGGCATAGAACTTCTGTGCCCCGCGGACCTCCGTGCGCGGCTTCCAGTCCGCGTGCCCCACCGTCTGCTGATCCGTGACGGAGGCGCGCAGCCGCGAGAGTGCTGCCTGCTCGTCCCTGTACTGCCGCTCCCATCGCTGCTCGGCCTCCCTGCGCACGGTGAGGTAGTCGCTGTAGGCGCCGGTGAAGCAGGTGACTCCGATCCCGGTGCCTGTGCCGTCCTGGACGAGCGGCCCGGCGACCGCGTGCGGGATCGGCGATGGGTCGAGGTCGAGCAGGGAGGTCGCCGTCTCATCGAGGAACGCCCGATCGTGGCTGGCCATGAGCAGAGGGCCGCGCCATGCGGTGAGCACGCTGACCAGGTAGGCGGTCGCCGCATCGTCCAGGTGGTTCGTCGGCTCGTCGAGCAGCAGCACGTCCGGCGAGCTGAGGAGCAGCCAGGCCAGGGCCAGCCGTGCCCTCTGTCCACCGGAGAGCGAACCAGTGGGACGCGTGCGGTCGAGGTCCCCCAGTCCCAGTCCGGACATCATCGTGGAGACGCGGGCATCCGCCTCCCACGCTCCCAGACGCTCGGCCGTCTCCAGGGCTCGGGAGAAGGCATCCAGCGTCGGCTGGTCCTCGGGGTGCTGCGCCAGAGTGCTGCCGAGGTCGCTCACGGCCTGTGCGGCGCGCCGTGCGGGAGCGACCGCGGTCTCCAGCGATTCAGCGATGGAGGACTCTGCGGTGAAGGGTGCTTCCTGATGGAGGAGTCCGATCACGGGCTGGTCGGTGCCGGGAGAGCGGGCGGTGACGGTGCCGGCGGTCGGTGTCAGGAGTCCTGCGATCACGCGCAGCAGGGTGGACTTCCCGGAGCCGTTCTCTCCGATGAGGCCCACCCGCTCGCCTGCGGGTACGACGAAGGACACGTCGGTGAGCACGCGACGGTCGGCGAAGGAGAGTGAGACGCCGTCGATCCGCAGATGCGAATCCGGGGTCGAGGATGACGTGGGGGATGAGGGGGAGGATGTATGTGGCACGAGTGTTCCCATGAATGAAGCGGAACCCGCCGGGCAGCTGGCCGCGGACGCGGGTCGGAGGACACTCAAAGCTTCATGGGTGCACTGTAGCAAGCCGCGGGGTGAGGTCGCGCGACGTGTGGGACTGGAGCTGCACTGCTTGGAGCAGCACTGCTCGGAGCAGCACCGCTGGAATAAAACGCGCCCCGATCCTGTCTCCACTGATATGCAGACTCTTACCCTGGGCGCCGGATGCTTCTGGTGCCTCGACGCCGTCTACCAGCGCACGCACGGAGTCTCCTCGGTCGTGAGCGGATACACCGGCGGTCACGTCGACCACCCCACCTATGAGCAGGTGTGTGCCGAGACGACCGGCCACGCGGAAGCGCTCCAGGTGACGTTCGATCCGGAGATCGTCCCGGAGCACATCATCCTCGGGCTCTTCTTCACCGGCCACGACTCCACGAGCCTCAACCGGCAGGGCAACGACGTGGGCACGCAGTACCGGTCCGCGATGTTCTACCGCGATGAGGACGAGAAGAACCGGTTCGCGCAGATCATCGAGCAGGTCCAGGCGCAGATCGAGCGACCCGTCGTCACGACGCTCGAGCCACTGGGCACGTTCTGGGAGGCGGAGACCGTCCACCAGGACTTCTACTCGAAGTATCCCACCAACGGATACTGCCGCTTCATCGTGGAACCGAAGCTCGCCACAGCCCGTGCCCACTTCCACGAGTGGGTCGCGTGACCGAACTCGTGGGGGATTCGGGTGCGGTCGGGGAGCCGTACTCGGCCGGGGGCTCGGCTCCGTCTGTCCGCCGCACCGTCGTCAATTCGCCGGGCGCTTCCGCCTACCGGACCCCTGTGCTCGCCGCGATGGCGCGCCGCCGGTCCGTCGCGAAGGTCGGGTCGAAGGCGCCTGACGATCGTGAGCTCCTGACACTCCTGCGCTCCGTCGTGACGGTCGCCGACCACGACGCGCTGCGTCCCTGGCGCCTCCTCACCCTGCGCGGCGATGATCGCGTGCGGCTGGGCACGGCGCTCGACGCGGCCGCCGGCACCCAGCGCGCGCCCGGGGAATCCAACCTCAAGCCGCTGCGCGCGGAGCTCCTGGTCGCGATCATCGCCTCGCAGGTCGACCACCCGAAGGTGCCGCACTGGGAGCAGGTGGCCACGGCCGCTGGAGCGGGCCACCTCCTGTCGCTGGCGCTGTCCGAAGCAGGCTGGGGCGTCATGTGGCGGTCGGGCGTGCACACGAACGCGCAGCCGGTCCGCGAGCTCCACGGCGTCGCGGACGATGAGCGGCTCATGGGCTGGCTGTACGTGGGCGACGTCGACCCGTCGTTCGCGCGCAGGTCGGCGACGTCCTCGCGTCCGGTCCCGGATCCGACGGCGTTCCTCGGTTCGCTGCCGCCCGCAGACGGCACGACGTCACGGATGGCTGCCCGGTCGCAGACGGCGGACGGGTCGCAGATGACAGACCGTTCGCGGATGACAGACAGCCCGATGCCCCGATGAGGAATCGTTCGGAGACTGCTGCCCCTCCGCTGCCGACCGACATCTGGGTGCTCGTCTCCGCCGCGTTCATCGTGGCGATCGGCTTCGGCATCATCGCGCCGATCCTCCCGCAGTTCGCGGCGAGCTTCGACCTGGGCGTCACCGCCGCCAGCATCGTCGTGAGCTCCTTCGCGTTCTTCCGGCTGGTCTTCGCCCCGATGGGCGGCAGGCTCGTGGACAAGCTGGGGGAGCGGCGCGTGTACGTCGTCGGACTCCTCATCGTCGCGGCATCAACCTATGCGGTCGCGGCGGCCACGACGTACTGGCAGCTGCTGCTGTTCCGCGGTCTGGGCGGCATCGGCTCGACGATGTTCACCGTGTCCGCGATGGCGCTGATCATCCGCATAGCACCGCCGAAGGCCCGCGGGAAGGCCACCGGGGCGTATGCCTCCAGCTTCCTCTTCGGAAACATCCTGGGCCCTGTCGTCGGCGGCATGCTCGCGGGGCTGGGGATGCGCATCCCCTTCGTCATCTACGCGACGGGCCTGCTGCTGGCCGCCGCGGTCGTGTGGTTCCGTCTCGAGCGGAAGCCGCAGCTGGACCGCCCCGTCGCCGAGCCGACCGAAGCCGAGCCCGCGCCCGAGGCGGGCGAGCCTCGATCGGCGACTGGCACCTCGGCGGTGGGAGACGACGGTGAATCCGCTCCCGAGGTGAGTGAGACGACCGCTGTGACCGGTACCTCGGCGGTGGGAGCTGATTCCGAGCCCACGCCCGAGGTGAGTGAGACGACGTCAGTCGACGGTATGCCGCGGATGCGGTTCCGGGACGCATGGCAGGACTCCGCGTACCGTGCCTCGCTGGGCTCGGGAGTTGCCGTGGGCTGGGCGGCGATGGGCGCGCGGATCGCGCTGTACCCGCTCTTCGTCGTCGCGGTGCTGGGAGCGGACGAGCGCGTCGCAGGCATCGCGCTGACGGTGTTCGCCGCAGGGATGGCCGTGTCCGTCGCGGTGGCCGGTCGCCTGACCGATACGTGGGGGCGGAGGCCCTTCATCCTCGTGGGCCTCGCTCTGCTGGGCACGGCGACGATCGCGGTGGGCTTCTCCAGCATCGTGTGGGTGTTCTTCGCGCTGACCCTGATCGCGGGTCTGGGCGCTGGGCTCGTGAACCCGTCGGTGCAGGCAACGGTGGGTGACGTGATCGGCAACGATCGGCGCGGGGGAACCGTGCTGTCGCGGTTCCAGATGTCGATCGACGTGGGTGCGATCGCGGGCCCCGTGGTCTCCGGCATGCTCGTCGATGCGTTCGGCTACGACTGGGCGTTCCTCGTGACCGGCCTCATCGTCATCGTCGCGCTGTTGATCTGGCTGCAGGGCAGGGAGACGCTGCCGAGCAGGCAGGCGGAGGCGTCGCCGACCGGACGGTGAGGTCCGGCCTAGCCCGCTGGGGATGCTGCGAGCGGTGACGGGATCGCAACATCTGGAGTCGAGGGGGTGCGACCGGCATGCGGCACGATGGAGTCATGAACGAGTGGACTCCCGAGCAGCGCGATGCGTCCGATCGCGGCCAGCCGCCGCATGGGTGGCAGGGACGGGCAGATGGGTGGTCGGCACCGCAGCGACCTGTTGGGAGGCCACCTGCTGGGATGCGGTCTGCTGGGTCGCGGCCTGTCGTGCCGCCACGTCCTGTGGGTCCGCCGTCAGGAAGGCCGGGTGCTGTGCCGCCGTCTCCTGGGAGGCCGGGTGCAGTGCCCCCGCGTCCTGGGTCGCCGCCTGCTGAGCAGCCGCTCTCCGGGGGACTTCAGCGCGTCCCGCCCCCGAGCGAGCCGCAGCCCTCAGACGAGCAGCGCCGCGAAGAGGCGGCACGGCAGCAGCGCGCAGCCGCGCGGGCGCAGAAGGAGGCGGAGGTTCCCTCATTCGGCCGGGACCTGCTCAGGTCCGTGGGGCTCGCCGTGTTCGCGCAGGTGTTCTTCGGTTCGACGATCCTCCTCGTGCGGTGGCGGGTGCTCCACTACAACAACTTGGAGCCGGTCGAAGACGCGCACAGCTGGGCCCAGGTCGTCGTCATGGTCATCGCACTGATGTGGGTCTTCCTCCAGATGAAGCGACCACGGCCCGACCTCGGATTCCGCCGATCGGGACTGGTGCCCTTCCTGCTGATCGCTGTGGTTCTCGTGACACTCGTCCAGCTCGTCGCGATGCTCGTGTGGCCGCTGCTGATCGGACCCGATCTGAAGTCCTTCACAGTGCTCGCCGAGGTCTGGTCGGATCCGGTGGCATTCCTCATCGCAGCAGGCGTCGCCCTGTTCCTGAACGCGATGTTCACCGCGATCGTGCTGCCGATGATCACGTGCGGCTGGAAGGCCGCGCTCGTGTGCCTCCTGCCGTACCTCGGCATGATCGTGCTGGGCGGGTACCTGGCGGTCGTCGTCCTCGACTCGCCCCCGTTGATGACGGGTGCGGCTCTGTGGATGGGTGCGGGCCTGGTCGGCCTGGTCCTGCTGGCCGCCTCGTCTCTGGTCGTCGTCTGGTTCCGCCGAGATGACATCGGTGCGGAGAGGACGCGGGCTGCGAGCGGCAGCATGTCGGGACGTCCGTCGCTCTAGGAGTCAGGGCCGGCCGCGGTTGTCACCCATACGCGCCGGACACGTGCGCCGGAGCGATCCCGTCGTCCCCTGGGGCCGAACGGCCGTCTTTCATCTGTGGTCGCGCAGCCGTCTCACCTGCACTGTTGACGGCGGAACGCCGGGGCGCAGAGTTATGTCCGTGCATTCGAATAGTGTGTAGAACGTCAATGAGGATGGTCTGTCACTCACCGTGAACGGTGAGATGAAGGATCGCACGGTGGCTGTGTTTACCGCGTGTGTTCTGGGCGGGTTGTTCTGCCGGGTGGTTGAGGCTTCGAGGGGGAGGCGAGGGGCGATGACGGAGGATCTGGCGCGTGGTCGTCTTCGCGGCGAGCCCGAGGGTGGTTCCGTCCGGCTGTTGACGGTGGCTGATGTGCGCGCCGCGATCGGGAGGGTGGCCTCGGGCGAGTTCGGGGTCGCGGGCCCGTTGTCGTGGTCGTTCGGCTCCCAGCAAGCGGCGGACACCGTCGCCGAGGCCGCTGAGGACCCCGAGGTCGTTGAGGACCCCGAGGTCGTTGAGGACCCCGAGGCTGAGGTCTCGTCTGTTGGTCTGCTGGGTGAGTGGTCGGGAACCGCCGAGGTCGTGGGACGGTTGCGGGCTGTGGAGTCTGCCCAGCTTGCGGCGTTTCTTCTGAATCGTGTGCTGAATCGGAAGGGTGGGGAGGGGGAGCTGGAGAGGTTCCTCACCGCCCCGGAACCACGCCAGCCAGAGAACACTGCGACACAAGCCCAGGCTCCTGAAGACCCTCCTGCCGGTTCTGCGTTTGCTGCTGGTTCGTATGAGGATCCGCGGATCTCGACGCGTGCGCGTGAGCTGTTTGTCAGTGAGGACATGATCGTGGTCGCGGCGAAGCTGCGTACCAAGCTGGAGACGGCACGGAGAGTCTCGGCTCGGGCGGTTGTGGAGTTCATCGGTCTGCACAACCTGCTGTCCTCCGTCGTAGCGGGCCGGCTGTCGGTGGAGCGGGTGGAGCGTCTGCATTTCCGCATCGATGACGCCCTCCTTCCCCTGTCAGAGATACAGGCGTTAGACGGGTTCCTCGACGAATTGGATGCGGGGTTGTCGTTGGATCAGTTCGAGAAGCAGGCCAGGATGCGCATTCGCATCCTGGATCCTGTGGCTGCTGATCCTGATGCGGCGCGGAAGAAGCGGTGTGTGCGGATTGATCGGCGTGATGATGACACGGCGGTGTTGGAGATGATCGGTCCGATCGGTGTGATCGAGGCGCTGTTCCAACGGCTGCGTGCAATGGCGCGGGCGATCCGTCGGCAGGAGATCGGTGCGCTGGGTCTGGTGAAGGACGGACAGGACCTGGACGCGAAGGACCTGGCAGGCAGGCTTCTGGATGATCGTCGAGTCGCGGAGCTGATGTTCGACCTGATCGCCGGTGCTCGTCCGCAGACGCAGGTCCGTGTCGGCCCGAAGACCGGTGCGGAGTCGCGGCGGAAGGCTGCCGAAGCGATCGTGGAGGCCGCGTTGGCTGATGAGCCCGGCGTCGTCGCTGGCGACACCGTCGATCCTGCCGGTGCCTCCGGAGCCGGGTCTGATCTTCCTGAGGGCTCGTTCATCGATGTTCTGTGTCCCACGGATGGGGATTGGTTGCGGAAGCAGGCGCAGGTGACGATCACGGTGCCGGTTTCGACGGTGTTGTCGTTGGATGAGCGGCCGGGGCGGGTGAATGGGGATGTGCCGGTTTCTGCGGAGTTCTGCAGGGATGCGGCGGGGCATGCGGCGTCGTGGTTTCGGGTGTTGACGGATCCGGCGACGAGCATTGTGACGGATCATGTGGCGCAGACGTATGAGCCGACGGCTGCGATGCGGCGGACGGTGCGTGCGAAGTGGCGTACGTGTACGGTTCCTGGCTGCAGTTATCCGGCGGGGTGGTGTGAGATCGAGCATTGCTGCAGGTTCTCGAAGATTGATCCTGCTTCGGGTGGGTTGACGGTGATGGAGAACCTGCATGCGATGTGTAAGCACCATCATGAGTTGAAGACTCAGGGCGTCATCCGGTTGCAGCGTCTGGGCAGGAATGAGGTGGCGTGGGTGCTGCCGATGGGGCAGACCGCGTCGACGTCTCCGCCGCCGTTGGCGGCGGGGTTGGATCCTCCTGATCCGGAGGTGTTGGTGGCGCGGGCGGAGTGGTTGGATCGGGCACCGGTGGGGGAGGACTGCGAGGGCCCGGACTTGTTCACCACGGTTCAAGCACCGGAGGAATCTGAGACGTCCGGTGGGCCCGACGTGCCCGGTGAGGTTCCACCCCCGTTCTGACGTCCAGGGCAGGGGTGGGCCCCGACGCCTGAGAACCGCAGAGAAATCAGGCTGGTCCCACACGCGACTGAGCCTCGAGCGCACTGCCGCCGGTGAAGACGTTCGGGACATCCCGCGTGAACGGCGGATAGCCCCACTTCGCCACCGTCGCGAGCACCGTAGAATCGAACCCGTCGCATCTTCTTCTGGCAAGGACCTCCGTGCTTTCTCTCACCCGCCTGAGCCTGCGCAATCGCGCCCTCATCGCACTCGTCACCATCTACGCGGCCGTCTTCGGCATCATCGGCACCTCGGCGCTCAAGCAGGAGCTGTTCCCGCCAGTCGAACTGCCCCAGGCATTCGTCTCCGCCCAGTACGAAGGTGCGTCCCCGGAAGCCGTTGAACGCGAGGTCACCGCGCCCCTCGAAGAAGCCCTCACCGGCGTCGAAGAAGTCGAGAGCATCCAGTCGACGTCGTCTTCCGGATCCTCCCAGGTCATCGTCGAGACCGACTACGGCACGGACTCCGATGACGTGGTCCGCTCCCTGCAGCGCGCCGTGTCTCAGGTCGAGGCGCAGATGCCGGACGGAGTCGAACCGTCCGTCATGGCCGGCGGCCTCGCCGACTTCCCGATCGTCATGCTCTCCGTGAGCGGGCCGGAAGACGTCAACCAGCTCGCATCCGACCTCGAAGACATCGCGATCCCCGAGCTCAACGACATCGAAGGAGTGCGCAGCGCCACCGTCACCGGCGACAGGCCGCTGCAGGTCAACATCACGGTCCGTGAGGACGACCTCGAGGATGAGGGCGTGAGCGTCGACTCGCTCGCCGGTCTGCTGCAGGCCAACGGCGTCCCCTCCTCGCCCGGCCAGCTCGAGTCCGACGAGGGCGCCGCCCCCGTTGAGGTCGGCAGCCGCCTCACCTCAGTCGACCAGATCAGAGACCTCGTCGTCGGCGGCTCGGACGGGCCCGCGCCCGTCAGCGACGTGGCAGACGTCGAACTCGTCGAGGCACCCGCCTCGTCGATCTCGCGCACCAACGGCGACGACTCGCTCATGCTCCAGGTCATGAAGACCCCGGACGGCAATACCGTCGAGGTCTCACACGGAGTGGAGGAGGCCCTCGGCGGCATTCAGGAGACGTTGGGCGACGACGTCGAGTTCGTCACCCTCTTCGACCAAGCCCCCTTCATTGAGCAGTCGATCGAGGACCTCCTCGTCGAGGGCCTCCTGGGTCTGGTCTTCGCCGTCCTGGTCATCCTCGTCTTCCTGCTGAGTGTGCGGGCGACGATCATCACGGCCATCTCGATCCCGGCCTCACTCCTCATCACCCTCATCGGTCTGTGGGTGTCCGGATACACCCTCAACATGCTGACGCTGGCGGCGCTCACCATCAGCATCGGCCGCGTCGTCGACGACTCCATCGTCGTCGTCGAAGCCATCCGAAGACGGCACGCCCTGGGCGGCGACAAGGCGGAGAACATCCGTGCCGCAGTCGGTGAGGTCGCCACAGCGATCACCGCCTCCACGCTCGTGACCGTGGCGGTGTTCCTGCCCGTCGCGTTCGTGGGCGGACAGACCGGCGAGCTGTTCCGGCCGTTCGCACTGACGGCGTCCCTCGCCCTGATCGCGTCCCTGTTCGTCGCCCTGACGATCGTGCCCGTCCTCGCCTACTGGTTCCTCTCCCGCCGAGGGAAGGAGGCGAAGCTGACACGCGACCAGAAGCGCGCGTGGAAGGCGGATCGCCGCCAGTTCGTCAAGCAGTGGCGGACGGAGCGCAAGGAGGCTGCGAAGCGTCCGATCGACGCCTCGAACCCGTCCGGACGCCGCTCCACGTCGGAGCTTCCGATCGTCGGTAGCTACGGAGAGACCGAGCACACCGAACCCGTGGCGATCGACGAGATGGCCGCGATGCGCCAGCCCGTCACCCGGCTCCAGAAGACCTACGTGCCCGTCGTCAACTGGACGGTCCGCCACCCTGTCGCCGTCCTCCTCGTCGCGGTGCTCGTCTTCGCGGGAACCCTCGCGATGACGCCCCTGCTGAAGACCGAGCTCATGGGTGACACCGGTGAGCCGGTCGTCCAGATCTCCCAGGAGTTCGAAGCGGGCTCGGACCTCGACGAAGCATCCGAGCAGGCCCGCGAGGTCGAGGAGATCCTCGCCGACACCGACGAGGTCGCCTCGTCGCTCGTGAGCGTCAGCGGCGGCGGCGACGGGTTCTCGATGGGCTCGAGCGGCGGGATCTCCGGCCAGTACATCGTGAACCTGGAGGAGGGAGCAGACGCGGAAGCCGTCGGCTCCGCCCTCCAGTCCGAGATCGAGGAACTCGACGGGGTCGGCACGATCGAGGTGCTCTCCGCAGCCTCCATGGGCGGCAGCTCGACCATCGACGTCCGCCTCACCGGAAACGACACCGGACAGCTGGAGGACGCGGCGACGGAGGTCAGCGATGTGTTGGCCGACGTTGACGGGATCCAGTCCACCACCGACGACACGGTCGCGGTCCAGCCGATCGTCGAGGTCGCGATCGACCACGAGGAAGCCGCAGAGTACGGCCTCACAGAGCAGAGCATCGGCCAGATCGTGTCGCGCGCCATGGGCGGTCAGCAGCTCGGCCAGCTCGTCATCGACGATGTGGGACGCAGTGTTCTGCTCTTCCAGGGCGACATCGAGACCGTCGACGAACTCCGCAGCTTCGAGTTCGAGGCCACTCCGATCTCCAGCGGCGCTGCGGACTCGGGTGGGGGCCAGGCTCCGGGCGCGGGCCAGACCCCCGGTGGGGAGCAGGCTCCCGGTGAAGGGGGAATGCCGGGCATGCCTGAGGGCGCGGCCCCGGCCCCAGCGGCCCCGGAGCCCGAGACGATCGAGCTCAGTGATGTCGCCGACGTGACGGAGGAGACGACCGCGCCGACCATCAGCCGTGTCGACGGCCTGCGCTCGGTCACCGTGTCCGCGACGCCTGAGGGCGACGACCTGGGCACGGTGAGCGCGAACGTGCAGACGGCTATCGACGAGCACACCTTCCCCGACGGCGTCCGCGCGGACATCGGCGGCGCATCGGCAGAGCAGGACGAGGCATTCGCACAGATGGGCCTCGCGATGCTCGTCGCGATCCTGCTGGTGTTCGTCATCATGGTCGCGACGTTCCGATCGCTCATCCAGCCGTTCATCCTGCTGGTGTCGATCCCCTTCGCCGCGACCGGTTCCATCGGTCTGCTGCTGCTCACGGACACCGCGCTGGGCCTCACCGCGCTCATCGGCATGCTCATGCTCATCGGCGTCGTCGTGACCAACGCGATCGTGCTCATCGACCTCATCAATCAGTTCCGTGAGCGCGGCGCGGACCTGCGCACCGCGATCGTGCAGGGTGCGCGTCTCCGCTACCGCCCGATCCTCATGACGGCGGCCGCGACGATCTTCGCCCTCATCCCGATGGCTCTGGGCCTGACGGGCGGCGGGATCTTCGTGTCGAAGTCGCTCGCGATCGTGGTGATCGGCGGCCTGATCTCGTCCACGATCCTGACGCTCATCCTGGTCCCGGTCCTCTACTCCCTGGTCGAGGGCGCCAAGGAGCGTCGCCAGGAGAAGCAGAAGATCCGCGACCTCACCCGCGACCGGGCAGCGACTGCTGCGCCGGCGGACGCGGAGACTTCTGCTCCCGTGGTTGCGGGTGCAGAGACCACCGCTCCCGAGGCCGCGGGCACCGACGACGGCAGCGGAACAGACGCTGGTACCGGCACCGGAACGGGCGGGGTCTCAGATCCGGGCCGTGAAGGCGGAGAGCACTGACCGAGCAGAACCTCACCGGCGCCTCGGCGAGCACCCCGTCCCTCACGAAGAGGCAGGTGGTCGCCGAGGCCCTCGTGGTCGCGGGCCTGAGCCTGGCGCAGTCGGGCGTCTACGCCATCGTCCGGCTGCTCGACCTCCTGTCCCGCGCACCGTTGTCCGAGGCGCAGGCGAACCTCAACACGTCCACGAACGAGCGACCGTGGTTCGACCTCACCTACCAGCTGCTGGGGATCGGATTCGCGCTCGTCCCCGTCGCGCTGGTGCTCCTGCTGCTGAGCCGCGACCGCGTGCTGAGCGGCGGCGCCAGTATTCCGCCGGTCCTGCGGCGGCTGGGAGTCGCCGGAGGACGTGCAGCCTGGCGGGACGTCGGGCGCGGGAGCCTGCTGTTCCTCGTGATCGGGGTGGGGACGCTCGGCATCTACGCGGCCGGCCGCGGGCTGGGGCTCACCGCTCAGATCAACACGGACAACCTCGCCGACCACTGGTGGACGGTGCCGGTGCTCGTCCTGGCTGCCGTGAAGAACGGGCTCCTCGAGGAAGTGCTCCTCATGGGGTACTTCCGGATCCGCCTGCACGCGCTGGGCTGGTCGCCGTGGACCGTGATCGTCGCCCTCGCGATCCTGCGCGGCAGCTACCACCTGTACCAGGGGGTGGGCCCCTTCATCGGGAACGTCGCGATGGGGCTGATCTTCGGATGGTGCGCGCTCCGCTGGGAGGGCACGCCTGTGTCGCGCCGCAGCGCTCAGAGTGCGCGCGGGTCGGCCCGGGTCCTCGTCTCAGGGTCTGTCACGCGTCGAGGGGCGGACTCCGGCGTGGATTCCTGCACGTCACGCGTCACGGGTCCCGGATCGGCGGTCATGCCGTTCGTGTGGGCGCACATCATCATCGATGTGGTCGGGTTCCTGGCTCCCGGGATCCTCCACCTGGTCGATCCCCTGGCTTGAGCAGACCTGAGCAGGTGAGTGCGCTGTCATCGGACGGCGTGGCGGCGCTTCCAGCTCACGAAGAAGAGCAGGGCCATGCCGACGAGCAGGAGCCCGGACGACACCCACGTGAGCCCCGCGGTGGCCGTGCCGGACCCCGGTGCGCCCAGAGCCACGGCCTGCAGGACGACGCGCACGAGCGTGAGCACCACGGCCCCGCTCACTGCGACGATGTGCACCGACAGGGCCCGCCCCGCGACGATGTTCCAGGCTGTCAGCAGGAACGCCGCATGCGCGAACATGGTCGCCCCGGATGTCAGGAGCATCACCGCGGAGAACGCAGGACCCGGTGTCATCCCCAGAGCAGACGACAGGAATCCCTGGAGGGTGCTCAGCGCCAACGATAGGACCGGGGCCGCCACGATGACTCCCATGGCGATCAGTCGCCGTCCCATCGGTGCGGTGCGGTAGAGGAGGATCCCTGCGACCATGAGGCCCGTCGTGATGAGGCGCTCGAGCGTGGAGACCAGGCCGACCTGGAGACCCGCGGTCTGCAGGGTCGAGGACGAGGCGGAGTAGAACGCGTCGACGATGAGGACGAACACGAAGGTGAACGCGATCGAGAGCCCCACACCGCTGAAGAACAGGAGGCGCGGGGCAACCGTCGCCTCGGTGGCAGACGACCGGGGCGGTGCTGTCATGGACGCGGGGGTGCCGTGCGGGTGCAGGGTCCGCCCCTCAGATCGTGACGAGGCCGTGCGGCGTGGTGAAGGTCACGGACTGGATGCCTGGCGCCCCGTGGGGTGCGACCCAGTCGATGCTGATCTCGGAGATCGGCTTCTTGTCGTCCGTGCCCAGCCAATCGCGGACCCGGTCGCGGTCGCCGGCGATCGACAGCTCCGCGATGGAGACGTCGTTGCGCGGCCCCAGCGCGGCGGGGTGCTGTGCGGCGGGGGAGTCCCAGCGGATGAAGTAGGGCAGCTGCGGATCAGCGATGAGGCCCTTGATGCCGATCTGCTTCCACACGACCTCGTCGTGTCCCGGGGGCGTCCGATTGCCGTCGACCGCAGCGCGCTCCAGCCGAGCCTCCACGGGTGCCAGATCATCGACTCGGATGACCCAGCCCATCCATCCGCCGCCCATCTCGGAGCGTGCGCGGACGGCCTGACCGAACGGAGTGGAGAGGGTGGCAGGGTGCTCGAGAGGTTCGACGACCTCCAGATAGTGGCCGCTCTCCAGCGGGAAGACGAGGTTGCGAGTGCCGAAGCGGGGGTGGACCCCGCCGTTGTATGACTCGATGCCCAGTGCATCGGCGAGGCGCCCGGCGGTGGCCTCGAGACCGTCGGGTTCAGCGGCGAAGGAGACGTGGTCGAGATGCATATGTGCAGAGTGTCACATTAGCCGCGACGGGGGCAGTGAGGTCACCCTAACTCTCACGAGAAGCGCTGGTGACGGCTGTGCCCCGTGCGGATCGGCCCCTCCACCACACACATCGGACCCCTCACGGGCTGACCGGACACGCTGCGGTGAGCGGTGCGATCGGCCCGTGAGAGGTCCGGTGTGAAGACAGGCGGTTCGGCACGGCTCTGAGCACCTTCGCGCTCGTACTGCGTGTCCGAGTGACCCTCTTACGCGTCCGAGTGGCCCTCGGCCTTGAAGCGCTCGATCGATTCGGTGACGATGCGCTCGGCCTCATCCTTGCCGGCCCATTCGGAGCCCTTCACGAACTTGCCCTTCTCGAGGTCCTTGTAGCGGGTGAAGAAGTGGGCGATCTCCTCGAGGCGGTACGCGGGGATGTCCTCGACGTCCTGGATGTGGTCGAAGCGGTGATCGCCGCCCAGGACCGCCAGCACCTTGTCATCGCCACCGGCCTCGTCCTCCATCTTGAAGACGCCGATCGGGCGGGCGTCGACCAGGCACCCGGGGAACACAGACTCGTGGAGCAGCACGAGCACGTCCAGCGGATCGCCGTCCTCGCCCAGCGTGTCCTCGAAATACCCGTAGTCCGTGGGGTACTGCATCGACGTGTAGAGGTAGCGGTCCAGCTTCAGCCGACCGGTCTCGTGATCGACCTCGTACTTGTTGCGGGAGCCCGCCGGGATTTCGATGGTGGCGAGAAGTTCCATGTGGTCTCCTTACAGATGACTGACTGTCAGTGGCCCAGCCCGCACCACAGCCGACTGACTGCGGAACGGCGCGCGGCCGTGCGGATGGGAGCGCTCCCCGCGCTCCGGGAAGTCTCACCTAGCATAGTGAGCGAATCCAGTCCCGCGCGCAGGAGGCCGAGTGTCCCACACCACTGATGGCCGTCGACCGCGCGCGGCCGGACGTCGTCGGCCGCGCACCGCGTGGTGGGTGTCGGGCGGCGCCGCGGTGCTGGTGGCGGCGTTCGTCGCGCTGGACGCGGCGGACATCGTGCCGGGGCCGTTCACGACTGCGCCGCAGATCGAGGTGGACGCGCTGCCGAGCCCCGGTGCGATCGATCCCGAAGCAGAGGCCGCCGCAGCACCCCTGCCCGCAGACGCGCCGATCCCGTCCGGTCTCGACGAGATCGTCGAGCCGATCTTCGAGGACGCCGAGCTCTCCGGCCGCTGGAGCTATGACATCCGGGACGCCCTCACCGGCGACGTCCTGCTCGCCCGCGACGAGCAGACCGCCCACACGCCCGCATCGGTGACCAAGGTCCTCACCGGCGCCGCGGCCCTCGGCGCACTCGGCGCGGACAGGCGCTTCACGACCCGTGCCCTGGTGGATGCACCGCCTGCGGAGGCAGAGGCCGGCGCAGATACTGGTGCAGATTCCGGTACTGGAGCAGATCCCGGCGCAGATTCCACCGGTCCGGCGACCGTCCACCTCGTGGGCGGCGGCGATGTCCTGCTCGGGCCCGGCGAGAACGACCCGGACGCCGTCATGGGGCGCGCCGGGCTGACGACGCTGGCCCAGGACACTGCGGCGGCGCTGACGGAATCGGGCATCACGCAGGTGACGGTCTCCGCGGATCTCAGCAGGTACTCGGGTGACGGGTGGCACGCGGGGTGGGAGAGACCGGACATCGAGAGCGGTTACATCACCCCCATCGTCCCGCTCATGCAGGAGTCCGGCTACAGCGAGCCGAACGAGCGGTACTCGTCTCGTCACGAGGATGCCGCGGCGGTGGCGACCGACTCGTTCGCCTCGGCGCTGGCCGACGCGGGAGCCGACGCGGGCCTCGAGGTCGTGGTCGCGGAGCCGTCCGCCGCACCGTCCGGTGCGAGCGAGCTCGCAGCCGTCGAATCCGCTCCGGTGTCTCAGCTCGTGGAGTTCATGCTCGTCCACAGCGACAACGTCGTCGCTGAGGTGCTGGGTCGCGAGGTCGCCCTCGCGACCGATCGGGAGGCCACCGCCGCCGAGGCCCCGTCCGCCGTCATCGACGCCCTCGCCTCCCAGGACCTGGACACCGGCTCGATCGCACTGCAGGACACGTCGGGCCTGGACTACGGGAATCGGATCTCCGCGGGCGACCTCACGACGATCATCGAGGCATCCGCCCAGGCGGAGGGGGACCTGTCGATGCTCGTCCCGGCGATGCCGGTGGCCGCGTTCTCCGGCACGCTCGCACCGCGCTACACGAGCGACGAGACCGAGTCCGGCGCGGGCGTCGTCCACGCGAAGACCGGATCGCTGGCCACCGTGAGCTCGCTGTCCGGGACCGTGGTGACGGCGGACGACCGACTGCTCGTGTTCTCGATGATGGCCGACGAGATGGATCGGGGCACCTCCGACGAGGCCCGCCTCGCCTTCGACACGGCACTCGCACGCATCGCGGAGTGCGGCTGCGGGTGAGCGGGACGTCGGTCTCGCGTGTGCGGTTGCAGTGAACCTGTGTGTCCGTCCGCGGCGCAGTCCGTGCATGGGGCAGGATGGTTGCATGGACGGACACGGCACGGACCAACACAGCTCAGGCGGATCCAGCCCAGACGGATCCGGCCCAGACAGATCCAGCGCGAACATCCTGGACCTCACCCTTCTGGAGCGTTCGGTGCGGGAGCTGGTCCCCGGCGGTCCGCGCCTCCCGCAGAAGGAGACCGCAGAGGTCGTCGACCAGCTGCGGGACGCAGCGGACACGTCGATCGATCTCGTCCTGAACGTCATGCGGCTGGAGGCAGGGGAGGCAGACGCGGCCCGCGCACGGGCCGCCGCCGGCAGTGTCCTGATCGTCGACCGACTGGGCTGGGCGAAGGCGACGGGGCAGTCGCTCACCGCGATGGTGGGCACGGCGTTGCCGGACGACGTCCGCGCCGCGATGGAGGCCGGACGGGTCCCGAACACACTCGAGATGGCGGCAGTCCTCTCCGTCCTCTCGACACGGGTGCTGGGGCAGTTCGATCCCTTCGGCGGCGGGCCGCACCCCGCCGGAGCGGGGCGGCTCCTGCTCGTTGCACCCTCGATCGCGCAGATCGAGGCGACGATGAGCGTCACCCCGCGTGATTTCCGGCTCTGGGTCGCGCTGCACGAATCCACCCACCGCGTCCAGTTCGCCGCAGCGCCCTGGCTCCGCGACCACCTCAGCTCACTGGTCTCCGAGCTGCTGGGCGACGACCCCGCCCTCTCCGGGCTCACCGGCCTGAAGCCGCTCATTCGCAGCATTCCGGAGATCGTGCGCGGTGAGACCCAGCTCGTCGACGTCGTGACAGGACCGGAGAAGAAGGCGGTCCTCGACCAGGTCATGGCACTGATGAGCCTCCTCGAAGGGCACGCGGACGTCGTGATGGACGCCGTCGGCCCGTCGGTGATCCCCGACCTGGCCCGGATCCGGCAGCGCTTCGAAGCACGTCGGGAAGACGGGATCGGGCCCGGCGGCTCCATCGGCCGGCTGCTCGGGATGGACTCGAAGCTGCAGCAGTACCGCGAAGGCGCCGTGTTCGTCCGCTCAGTCGTGCGCAGGGTCGGACACGAGGGCCTCGCCGCGGTCTTCACCTCACCCGACATGCTGCCGACCGTCGCAGAGATCGCCCGTCCTGACGACTGGGTCGCACGTGTGCACGGCTCACAGGAGTCTGGCGCACAGGAGTCGAGTGCGCATCAGCCACCTGCGCATGAGGCAGGTGCGCAGACGTCGGATGAGCACGAGTCTGCCGACCCGGATGAGGCAGCGGCCGCCCCCGTGGAGGCGGCCCGCCCATGACGGGCCGGCGGCCGCGGCTCGATCCTGCGACCGCTCGGATCCGGAACGCACTGCGCGCTCACTGCAGGCCACAGGACACCACCCCTGTCATCGTCGCCGTGTCCGGCGGTGCCGATTCGCTGGCGCTCGCCGCAGCCGCCGCATTCCTGCACAGGCGGGGTGAGGGGCTCTTCCTCGCGTGCACGGTCGACCACGGGCTGCAGCCGGCATCCGCGCAGGTGGCGGCGCAGGTGGTCGAACGGGTGGAGGCGCTGGGACTGCCGGTCACCAGCGTGACGACGGAGGTCGATCCGCACCACTCCGGCGGACTCGAGGCGGCGGCTCGCAGCGGCCGGTACGCGGCTCTGGCCGGGATCGCGCACAGCGCTCCGCCTGCGCATGGTGTGATCCCGCAGATCCTCACGGGCCACACGCGCGACGATCAGGCGGAGACGGTCCTCCTGGGACTGCTGCGGGGATCGGGCGCGAGGTCCCTGTCCGGGATGGCCCCCCGCACACGGTTCGACACCGCGAACGGGCTGATCGAGATCGTGCGTCCACTGCTCGGCGTGACGCGAGACGAGACCCGGCAGAGCTGCGCGGCGCAGGACCTTGAGGTGTGGGACGACCCGATGAATGACGACACGCGCTTCACCCGGGTGCGCGCCCGCCGGACTCTCGAGTTGCTGCGCGATTCGCTGGGGCAGGACCCGCGCGCCGGGCTCGCGCGCACAGCCGACCTCCTGCGGGAGGACGCCGACCACCTGGACGCTGAGGCCGCGGCCGCCTGGGCAGACCTCCTCACCTCCGCACAGGAGAACGCGTCAGTGCAGGGGAGGGCCCCGCAAGACGGAGACGTCTCACTGCAGGGCAACGTTCCCGTGCACGACGACACAGCTGCTCCGGCCTCGCTGGCGGTCCGGGACCTCGCCGCCTTCGGCCCGGCGGTGACCAGCCGGATCCTGCGCCTCTGGCTGGTGGACCGCGGCGTGGCCGCGGGCGACCTCACCGCAGACCACGTGCGGGACGTGCGGGAGGTGGCGGCGGCCTCGGGCGCGGTCAAGCGGGAGGCATCCGTTCCGGGAGGCGGCGTGGTGCGCCGGACCGGCGACCGGATCCTCCACGTGGGATCCGGCCGCGAGGATCAGGGCCGGCCCTGAGCCAGCGGTGCTTCGGAGGCTCGGCGATCGAGCAGCATGAGCACGAGGACGAACACCGCGCCCGCCACCATGAAGAGGATGGGGGCGACGACATCGCCCGACGAGAACGGCCCGTCGGCCGGCTTCCAGGGCCACAGCGCCCGCAGGGATCCCGCCATGAGACCGGCCATGAGCACCACGGTGAGGTGCGGGAACTTCTCCAGCGCGGTGAGCAGCCCCTGGACGATGCTCGCCAGCCCGACCACCGCGCCGAGTCCGAAGACGCCGATGTACATGAGGTCCAGATCGCTCACCGCCTGCAGCGTGGGGGCGTAGAGGCCCATCGCCAGCAGGAGGAACGACCCGGAGACGCCCGGGACGACGAGCGCGCAGATCGCGACGGCGGCGGCGAGGAAGACGATGATCATGGACGGCGATTCCTGGTCTCCGTCGGCGACCAGCCCCGTCAGGAGGAACGCCGCGACGAAGCCCGCGAGGAACAGCGCGTAGTGGACGAGGCGCGGTCGGGAGGTCCAGCGCACCATCCGCAGCGGTGCCGCGATGCCCACGACGACGATGCCGAAGAAGAGCCCCAGGGAGCTCAGCGGGAACGATTCGACGAGGTGGTTGATCGGCCCGGCCAGGAGCAGCACGGCCGCGGCCATGCCGACGAGCACGGGGATGATGATGCGCCAGTCGACCTGCCCGAGCTCGCTCCGCGCAGAGCTCCAGCCGCGGCCGCGCACCAGGTGCTTGGCGGCGCCGACCACGTGGCCGGCCGAGCGGATGAGCGCCGTGTAGATGCCGACGATCAGGGCGATCGTCGAACCGGAGACGCCCGGCACGAGTTCGGTGAGGCCGATGAGGAAGCCTCTGCCCAGATCGAGTGGCAGCTGCGCCAGTGAGCGGCGGTCTGTGGGGGTGGTCACACTCGTGTCCTCGTTCGGGGGCGCGGGGTTCGGACCGAACGATAGTCGATGCCGGACATGGGAGTTCACGCCGGACGATCAGCCTCCGCGCCGACCGCTAGAGTGGTTGGCACATACGACGACTGTGCAGGCCGACCCGGCCTGAGTCTCACGACTGCGAACGAGGAGCTACAGGTGGACGAGCAGGACCTTGGCGAGGACATCACGACGATCCACGCGACGGAAGCACAGATCCAGCACCGCCTGACGGAGATGGCGGCGGAGATCGATCGTGATTACAAGGACCGTGAGCTGCTCCTCGTGGGTGTGCTCAAGGGCGCCGTCATGGTGATGGCGGACCTCGCACGCGCACTGCACTCACCCGTGCGGATGGACTGGATGGCCGTCTCCTCGTACGGCTCCGGCACGAAGTCATCCGGCGTGGTGCGCATCCTCAAGGACCTCGACACGGACCTCAAGGACCAGCACGTCCTCATCGTCGAGGACATCATCGACTCCGGTCTCACACTGTCGTGGCTGCTCACCAACCTGAAGTCGCGCGGTGCCTCATCGGTGGAGATCTGCACGATGCTGCGCAAGCCGGAAGCTGCCAAGGTCGACATCGACGTGAAGTACGTGGGCTTCGACGTGCCCAACGAGTTCGTGATCGGATACGGTCTCGACTTCGCGGAGAAGTACCGCAACGTCCCGTTCGTCGCGACGCTGGCCCCGCACGTGTACAGCTGACGCAGTCTCCCTGCAGACGGAGGCGGTACCCTGACCGGGCCGCATCCGCCGCCTGGCCGCCGTAGACGCTCCTGAGAGGACCCATGGCAGAAACCCCCGATCGCAGCACCCCCGTCAAGAAGGCCCGCCGAGGTCCCTTCATCTGGGTGCTGCTGGTCCTCGCCTTCATCACCGTCGGCCTCCTGCTGTCAGGCGGCACGGGCTTCCAGCGCGTGGACACCGAACAGGGCCTCACGCTCCTCGACGAGGGGAAGGTCGAGCAGGCGAAGATCGTCGACAACGATCAGCGGGTCGACCTGGTGCTCGCCGACGAATACGAGTTCGCGGGCAAGGACTACGGCAACAAGGTCCAGTTCTTCTACATCGAGCCGCGCGGCGAAGAGATCATCGAGGCCGTGACGAGCGCGGCCCCCGACGGCGGATACACCGACGAGGTGCCGCAGCAGTCGTGGATCAGCACACTGCTGCTGAACCTCCTGCCGTTCGTCATCATCTTCATCGTCTTCTGGTTCCTCCTGTCGCAGCTGGGAGGCGGCGGCAGCCGCTTCATGAACTTCGGCAAGTCGAAGGCGAAGCTGGTCAACAAGGAGAACCCGGACGTCACGTTCGAGAACGTCGCGGGTGTCGACGAGGCCCTTGAAGAGCTCGAGGAGATCAAGGAGTTCCTCGCGGAGCCGGACAAGTTCCAGGCCGTGGGGGCGAAGATCCCCAAGGGCGTGCTCCTCTACGGACCGCCCGGCACGGGCAAGACCCTGCTGGCCCGCGCAGTCGCCGGCGAGGCCGGGGTGCCGTTCTACTCGATCTCCGGTTCGGACTTCGTCGAGATGTACGTGGGCGTCGGCGCATCGCGCGTCCGCGACCTGTTCACGCAGGCGAAGGAGAACTCGCCCTGCATCATCTTCGTCGACGAGATCGACGCGGTCGGCCGTCAGCGCGGCGCCGGCATGGGCGGCGGGAACGACGAGCGCGAGCAGACGCTCAACCAGATGCTCGTCGAGATGGACGGGTTCGAAGCCTCGACCAACGTCATCCTCATCGCCGCGACGAACCGCCCGGACGTCCTCGACCCGGCCCTGCTGCGCCCGGGACGCTTCGACCGCCAGATCCAGGTCGAGGCCCCGGACATGAAGGGCCGCAAGCAGATCCTCGGCGTCCACGCGAAGGACAAGCCCCTGGCCCCCGACGTCGATCTGGGCATGGTCGCGAAGCGCACCCCCGGCTTCAGCGGTGCCGACCTCGCGAACGTCCTCAACGAAGCCGCACTGCTCACGGCGCGCGAGAAGAAGTCCGTCATCGACAACACGATCGTCGACGAGGCGATCGACCGCGTGATCGCCGGACCGCAGAAGCGCACCCGCCTCATGAATGACAAGGAGCGTCGCGTCACCGCCTACCACGAGGGCGGACACGCACTCGTCGCCGCCGCGATGAACGACACGGACCCCGTCACGAAGGTGACGATCCTGCCGCGCGGACGGGCGCTGGGCTACACGATGGTGATGCCCAGCGAGGACAAGTACTCGACGACCCGCAACGAGCTGCTCGACCAGCTGGCATATGCGATGGGCGGCCGCGTCGCGGAGGAGATCGTCTTCCACGACCCGACCACCGGTGCGGCGAACGACATCGAGAAGGCCACGGACATCGCCCGCAAGATGGTGACCGAGTACGGCATGAGCGATCGTGCCGGCATGGTGAAGCTGGGCGACGGATCGTCGGAGCCGTTCGCGGGACGCAGCATGGGGGGTTCGGACAAGTCGTTCTCAGACGCCACCCTCGCGACGATCGATGCCGAGGTGCGCGCACTCGTCGACGCGGCCCATGCGGACGCGTACTGGGCGCTCAACGAGAACCGCGACGTCCTCGACCGCCTCGCATACGACCTGCTCGAGAAGGAGACGCTCGACGAGCACCAGCTCGCAGAGCTCTTCCATGACGTCGTGAAGCGGGACCGCCGCACCGTCTGGCTCGCCAGCCGCGACCGCCCGGTCTCCGACCGTCCCCCGATCGACCCGCCCGCACCCCGCGTGGAGAACGGCGATGGGGATGGAGACGGTGGAGACGCCGGAGGAGCCGGGCCGACTGGACAGATCGGACCGATCGGAGAGGTCGGAGAGGTCGGGCCGACTGGAGACACCGGGCCCGCGGGAGGCGCTGTACCGGGTGGAGAGACGGGCCCGACCGGATTCCCGGGTGCAGACGGACAGGAGCCCCCGCGATGACCGTGGATCATGCACGCATCGAGGCCGCAGTCCGGGAGATCCTCCTGGCCGTGGGCGAGGATCCCGACCGTGACGGGCTCGTCAACACCCCGGCCCGTGTCGCGCGGGCCTACGAGGAGTCCTTCGCAGGGCTCTCCCAGGACGCCGCGGACATCCTGGGAGTCCAGTTCGACATCGGGTTCGACGAGATGGTCCTCGTGCGGGACATCGCTCTGTACTCGACGTGCGAGCATCACCTGGTGCCGTTCCACGGAGCGGCGCACATCGGCTACATCCCCGGCCCCGAGGGTCGGGTGACGGGCCTGTCGAAGCTCGCACGCCTCGTCGAAGTCTTCGCGCGCCGTCCCCAGGTGCAGGAGCGACTCACCACGCAGATCGCGGACGCGCTCGTCACTCACCTGCAGCCGCGCGGCGCGATCGTCGTCGTCGAGGCGGAGCACCTGTGCATGTCGATGCGCGGCGTGAAGAAGCCGGGCTCCTCGACGATCACGTCGGCGGTGCGCGGCCAGCTGCGCAATGCAGCATCCCGTTCCGAGGCGATGAGCCTCATCCTCAGGAGGTGACGGTCGTGGACCTGACGCGCACGCAGATCATGGGGGTCCTCAACATCACCCCGGACTCCTTCTCCGATGGCGGTCGCTGGTTCACGCACGCGGACGCAGTCGCCCATGGCATCGAGCTGCTGGACGGGGGCGCGGACATCATCGACGTGGGCGGGGAATCGACCCGACCCGGATCGGCGCGCGTCTCCGAGGAGGAGGAGCTCGCCCGCGTCCTGCCCGTCATCCGCGAACTGGCCCGTGACGGCGCCGTCATCAGCGTGGACACGATGCGGGAAGCAGTGGCGCGCGCCTCGCTGGACGCAGGCGCCGCCATCATCAACGACGTGTCAGCCGGGCAGAGCGAGCCCGGAATGCTCCGCCTGGCCGCGGAATCCGGTGCACCCCTCGTCCTCATGCACTGGCGCGGCCTGCTGTCCGACACCGCTGCCCCGGTGCACTACGACGACACCGTCCGCGAGGTCGCCGACGAACTCACAGCCCGGATCGAGGCCGCCGAGGCCGCCGGCGTGTCTCGCGATGCCCTCATCCTGGATCCGGGGCTGGGGTTCTCGAAGAACGCCCAGCACAACTGGGACCTGCTCGCCCGCCTCGACGTGTTCGTCGACATGGGCCTGCCGCTGCTCGTCGCGGCGTCCCGCAAACGGTTCCTCGCGTCGCTGGCCTCACCCGAGGACCCGGCATCGGCCTCGCAGGAGGACCGCGATGCGGGCACCGCCGCGATCACCGTGATGGCCGCCCAGGCAGGTGCCTGGGCGGTGCGGGTCCACGAACCGCGCGCCTCGCGCATCGCAGCCGATGCTGTTGCGGCCGTCAACGCAGCGAGCAGCCCGAGTAGCTGACATGGAGGACCTGACGTGACCGATGAGATCCGCCTGACCGGCCTCACCATCCGCGGCTTCCACGGCGTCTTCGACTTCGAGAAGCGAGACGGCCAGGACTTCGTCGTCGACGTGGTCCTGCGGGGCGACCTGTCGCTTCCCGCCGCGACCGACGACCTCGCCGACACCATCGACTACGGGACACTCGCCGACGACCTCGCGGGGATCGTCGCGGGGGAGCCCTACGACCTCATCGAGGCACTGGCCGGGGCGCTGGCGGACCGATGCCTCGCATCCTGCGCGGAGGTGGAGGTGACGGTCCGCAAGCCGCAGGCGCCGATCGCCCACGCGTTCACCGATGTCGCCGTCACCGTGCGGCGAACACGGGCGCATACCCGAACGCGGGCAGCGACACAGGCACCGGCACAGATTCCGGCCGGCGGGATGCTGTCCCCGCGCTGGCGCGCGGTCATCGCGCTCGGGGCGAACCTGGGGGATGCACTCGCGACCCTGCAGGACGCGGCGCATGCCCTGGATCTCCACCCGCGCATCGACGTGGTCGCCGGATCCCCCGTGTATGTGACGGTCCCCGTCGGCGGCATCGAACAGCCGGACTTCCACAACGCCGCGGTCATCGTCGACACGACTCTGCCGCCCCACCAGCTGCTCGCCGTCTGCCAGGGGATCGAAGTGGGTGCCGGGCGGACCCGTGAGGTGCGATGGGGCCCGCGGACGCTCGACCTGGATGTCGTGCACGTGCGCACGAGCCTCGACGCAGGGAATGTGCCGGGAACCGAGGCCGGGGATGTGCCGGGAACCGAAGCAGAGGACATGCCGGGACCCGATCCGTCGGCTGCCGAGGTGCGTCTCGACGACCACGTGCTGACCCTCCCACATCCGCGCGCGGGGGAGCGGGCATTCGTGCTCGCTCCGTGGGCCGATCTCCAGGCGGACGCTCTCGTCGACACACCGCGCGGACCCGAGCCGATCGCGACCGCGCTCGCGCAGGCAGAGGACGCGGAGGGAGTGCGGCGCACCGACGCGGTCGTCTGGACCGCAGACCACGGGGGCCCGGCCTCGGCGAGTGAGGGTGACGGAGGATGAACCGCACCAGGCCCACGCAGCTCCTCCTCTGGGGGATCGTGGGACTCGTCGCGTCCATCGCGTTCCACACGCTGTGGGAGCGCGGCGGGAATGCACTGCCGCTGGTGCCGTGGCCCGCGATCGTCGGGATGCTCGTCCTGTCCGGGGTCCTGCTCGCGCTGGGATGGCCGGTGCGCGCCTGGCGCGACGGGGACAGGACGACGGAGATCGACCTGGTGAAGGCGGCGCGGATCGCGATGCTCGCGAAGGCCGCGGCCCTGGCGGGTGCGGTGCTCACCGCCTGGTACCTTGGTGGCGCCCTCTACCTCTTCGCCTCCGCGTTCGGCCTGCGCGCGGAAGCGGGCCTGGGCATGCTCGCCGCTGCGATCTCCGCAGCGATCCTCATGGCCGTCGGACTGATCGTGGAGTCCTTCTGCTCGCTGCCGCCCGACGACCCACGAGCCTCGGACGGTCCCGGGGACGGACGACGTGAACGACGTGACCCACCGGAGGCTCCCGCATGAGACAGCTCAACCCCGTCAGCCCGAAGTTCATCGGCGTCCAGCTCATCGGATCGGCGATCGTGTGGGCGATCTTCGTCCTCATCCTCCTCGTCGCCGCGATCTGCGGACTGATCTTCGACATCACCTGGCTCATGGTCCTGGGCTTCGCCCTCGCCGCCGGGTGCATCATCCTCGCGGTCATCGAGGCGATCATCGTCGTGCGTCAGGTGAAGGCCCTGGGCTACCTCGAGCGCGAGCACGATCTCCTGGTCCAGCGCGGCATCATGTTCCGGTCGACCACCGTCGTCCCCTACGGACGGCTGCAGTACGTCGAGGTCTCCGCCGGTCCGCTGCTGCGCATGGCGGGACTCGCGACGATCACACTCCACACCGCGTCAGCGGCGACCGACGCATCCCTGCCGGGCCTGCCGAGGCCGGAGGCGGAGGCACTCCGGGACTCCATCGCGTCGCGCGGCGGCGCCCGTCTGGCGGGACTGTGACCGCGCCGCAGGGGCCCGGGCGGTTCCCTCCACCGCAGGACCAGCCGCCTCAGAATCACCCACCACAGAATCAGCCACAGGCGCCGCAGAGCCCGCGTCCGGATGCTCGGCCGGCCGCGGATGATCCTGCACGGTGGCGGCACGTCCACCGGCTGACTCCGGTGCTCAAGGGCGGCGCGGGGCTGATCGCTGCGCTGGGTGTCATCGTCGTGATCGTCTTCCAGAATCTCCAGGCCGTCCTGGAGGACCTGGTCGTCGAGGGCCTGGGCGGTGAGGGCCGCGACGCCGGGGGGTTCGGCGTGATCCGGCTGCTGCCGACCCTCATCCGGGAGCACCCGCTCATCACCGCTGCGGTGATCGGCGTGATCGTCCTCATCCTGGTCATCACCATGGTCCTCCTGTGGCTGAGCTGGCGGTACACACGGTTCCGCGTCGATGGAGCAGGCGTGTCCCTGCGCACCGGCGTCATCGCGAGGAAGGAGCGATCCGCCTCGCACGACCGCGTCCAGTCCGTCGACATCTCCCTGCCGTTCATCCCGCGTCTGCTGGGCCTCGCCTCGCTCGTCTTCGACGTCGCGGGCGGGTCGGATTCGGACATCACGATCTCCTATCTCAAGCGGGCCCAGGCGGAGGCGCTGCGGGACGAGATCCTCAGCTACCTGCGCTCCGGCCGGCAGGGGCGGACGACGCACGCTCCGGAAGCCCGCCCCGCCGCCGAGGCCACGGGCACCGGAGTGGCGACCGGCACCTCGGCGGCGGGCCGGGTTCCGACGCACGGGCCCGCAGGCCCGGAGTCCGTCCCGTCCCGGCAGATGCCCACGGCCAGTCCGGCCGCACCGACGGCGCCGCTCGGACAGCGGCTGCTGAGCAGGACGACCCAGCAGCTCCAGACGCACGCATCCGTCACGGTCGACGACCTGAGCAGCAGCCTCCGAGCGCTGCTTCGCCCGTATCGGCTGTCGCCGACGGCAGGTGCGGAGGGCCGCCTGCTGCGCGTGCCGCTCCACCGCCTGGTCTTCTCCGCACTGCTGTCGACGACGGTGCTGGTGACAGCGGTGTTCATGGTGGGGATGATCGTGGCGATCATCATCGTCGCTGTCCTGGCGACCCCGGCTGCACTGGTGACCACGGTGTTCGCGATGATCCCCGGCATCTTCGCGCTCATCGGCGTGCTGAGGTCGGAACTGGGCCTCGCGAACTTCACCGTGGCGATCACCGAGGACGGCCTGCGCGTCAGCCACGGACTGGCATCGACGACGAACCGCATCATCCCGCTCGACCGCATCCAGGCCGTGAAGCTCCACCAGCCGCTGCTGTGGCGCGGACCGGGCTGGTGGCGCGCCGAGTTCACCATGGCCTCCGTGGGCAGCGACGACGACACCACCCAGAACGTGCTGCTGCCCGTCGGCACGCGCGACGACGTCATGCTCATGCTGGGCCTGTGCCTGCCCGACCCGCGTCCGCCGCAGGGGACGGATGCGCGCTCGCTCGTCCTCGCGGGGATGGCCGGTCCCATGACGCGCGACGCGGAGACCCTGGCCGCGGAGCACGTCTACCGGGGTCGCCCCCGCGCATCGGCATGGATGGATCCGGTCACGTGGAAGCGCAATGCACATGCGCTCACGGGAACGCTCACCCTCATCCGGTCGGGTCGACTGTCCCGCACGCTTGAGTTCGTCCCGCACGCCCGCGTGCAGTCGCTGCGGTTGAAGCAGGGCCCGCTGCAGAGGGCACTCCGGCTCTCCACGATCGCCCTCCACATCTCACCCGGTCCCATCGCACCGCACTTCGTGCACCTGCCGGCCGCTGAGGCGACACAGCTGTTCGATCACCACGCGACTGTCACCCGGATGGCCCGGGAGGAACTGGACGCGTACCAGGGTGGCCCCGCAGTGCCTCCGGTCCCACCTGCTCCAGCGGTTCCGTCGGCCCCACCGGTTTCGCATGCTCGGCTGGTCCCACAGGTTCCGCCGGTTCCGCCCGCGCCGCCGACTCAGCCTCCACCTGCGCAGTCTCCGCCTGCGCAGTCACCGCCCGCACCGTCCGAAAGGCCGCCCCATGAACATTGACGATCAGACCCGACTGGGCGTGGGCATCATCGGCGTCGGCAAGGTCGGAGCCGTCATGGGAGCCGCGCTGCGCGATGCGGGGCACGCGATAGTGGGCGTGACCGCCGGGTCCGAGGCGAGCCGCGACCGCGTCGACGCGATGCTCCCGGGCGTCCCGGTGCTCGACGTGGAGACCCTCGTCGAACGCGCGGAGCTCATCCTCTTCACGGTGCCGGACGACACGATCGAAGAGCTCGTCGCCGGGCTGGCGAAGCTCGGCCTCTTCAGCGGCGGGCAGATCGTGGTGCACTGTGCGGGCCGCCACGGCCTCGGTGTCCTCCAGCCGGCGACCGACGCGGGTGCGATCCCCATCGCACTGCACCCCTCACTCTCCTTCACCGGCACGAGCATGGACCTCCCGCGTCTCCGCCAGACCACCATCGGGGTGACAGCGCCCAAGCCGGTCCTGCCGATCGGCCAGGCACTCGTCGTCGAGATCGGCTCCGAGCCGATCGTGCTCGCGGAGGCGGACCGAGCGCTCTACCACTCCGCGATCGCCCACGCGTCGAACCACACCGTCGCGATCCTCGCGCAGGCGATGGAGGTCCTGTCCTCCCTCGGAGTGGAAGACCCCTCGCGCGTCCTCGCCTCTCTCGTCGACGCGAGCGTGTCGAACGTGCTGCGGTCGGGCCCGCGGGCGCTCACCGGCCCCGTGAGCCGCGGTGATGTGGCGACCGTCGGCGCCCATGTCGCGGCGCTGTCCGAGTTCGCACTGACCCGGGGGACCGCCGAGGTCGTCGACGCCTATCGGGCGATGGCCCGCGCGACGACCGCCCGGGCGCTCGAGAACGGGAACATCGACGAGCCCACCGCTGCACGGCTGCTCGACACCCTGGACACACAGGACCCCCTGGACTCACAGGACGGCTGAAGCCTGCGGGGCCGAGGTGCCCGCCGGCCCGTTTTCCGCGCGACAGGAGCCGCGCGGTAGCCTTGGGCCCATGCCGCAGACCCAGCCCCAGCCCCATGACCACGATGATCCGGAGCAGTTGCGCATCCGCAAGGAGAAGCGTGAGCAGATGCTCGGAGAGGGGCGATCGCCGTATCCCGTCGCGGTGGGCCGCACCCACACCCTCGCGGAGGTGCGCGCCGCGCACCCGGACCTCGAGGCCGGGCAGGAGACGAACGACATCGTCGGCGTCGCAGGACGGGTCGTCTTCCAGCGGAACACCGGCAAGCTCTGCTTCGTGACTCTCCAGGCCGGGGACGGCACCCGTCTGCAGGGGATGCTCTCCCTCGCAGAGGTCGGTCAGGAGGGCCTCGACCGGTGGAAGCACGACGTCGACCTGGGTGACCACGTGTTCCTGCACGGACGGGTCATCATGTCGAAGCGCGGCGAGCTGTCCATCATGGCCGACGACTGGGCTCTCGCCTCGAAGGCGCTGCGTCCACTTCCGACACTGCACACCGAGCTCACGGACGAGACCCGGATGCGGCAGCGCTACATCGACCTCATCACACGCGATCAGGCGCGCGAGAACGTGCGCGTGCGTGCGGACGTCATGAAGTCGCTGCGTCGGACGTTCGACGAGCGCGGCTACATGGAGATCGAGACGCCGATGCTCCAGACCATCCACGGCGGTGCCGCGGCCAGGCCCTTCAGCACTCACATCAATGCGTATGACATGGAGCTGTATCTGCGCATTGCCCCGGAGCTGTTCCTCAAGCGGGCACTCGTGGGCGGACTGGACAATGTCTTCGAAATCAATAAGAACTTCCGGAATGAAGGTGCTGATTCCACGCACTCGCCGGAATTCGCCATGCTCGAGGCATATGAGGCATACGGCGACTTCCGATCAATCGGGGAACTGACGAAGACCCTCGTGCAGAACGCAGCGCTTGATGCATATGGTTCTCATATAGTCACTCTCGCAGACGGCACGGAATACGATCTCGGCGGTGAATGGCGGACCATTCCGATGTATGAATCGCTCTCCGAGAAGCTCGGCGTCGATGTGACATCCGATACATCCGTGGATGAGCTGGAAGCACTTGCGCGCCAGCACGATATCGACCTTGCAGGTGTGTTCCGGCTGCACGGAAAGTACGTCGAGGAGATGTGGGAGCATTTCCACGCGGACGAACTCCACGAGCCCACATTCGTCACCGGTTTCCCCGTGGACACCTCGCCCCTGACGAAGAGCGACCGGCACAACCCCGGCGTCGTGGAGAAGTGGGACCTCTACGTGCGCGGGTTCGAGCTGGCGACCGGGTACTCCGAGCTCAACGACCCCGTCATCCAGCGGGAGCGCTTCGAGGCGCAGGCGCGCGATGCGGCTGCGGGCGACGCGGAGGCGATGCGCGTCGACGAGGATTTCCTCACCGCGATGGAATACGGAATGCCTCCGGCGGGCGGAATGGGAATGGGAATCGACCGCCTCCTCATGGCACTCACGGGTCTGGGTATCCGCGAGACGATTCTCTTTCCTCTCGTGAAGCCGCTGTCCGATTGATATGAATCACGTGCGTGCCGTTGTGAATGATCCGGCGAGGGTGCGCACTCCTCTGAAGAAAAGGTAGTGTGTTCATGGAGTACATCAAGGTCCTCCTTCCCTCGATCGGTGTCGGACTGCTGTTCTGGTACGTAATGCGAGGGATTCTCCGTTCGGATTCGATCGAGCGCGAGGAGATGGAGCGGTACTACCGACGAATGGACAGTGAAGATGCGGCGGAGGATCACGAATCCTCCACCGGTGTCACAGAGGAGAATCACCCGCATGGCACGCGAAATGAAGGTCGTCCTGACTGACGACATCGACGGGACTGAAGCGACGGAGACCGTCCGTTTCGGGCTCGACCAGGGAACCTACGAGATCGAGCTGTCCGATGAGAATGCGGAGAGGCTGCGTGCGGCCTTCGCCCCGTACATCGCGAAGGCCCGCCGGGTCGCCGCGACCCAGCGAGCGGCGCGTCCGCGTCGTTCCTCGGGCGGACAGGACAGCAACCTGAACGCGAAGATCCGCGAATGGGCGAAGAGCGAGGGCAAGCAGGTCTCCGAGCGCGGTCGCATCTCCCAGGCGATCATCGACGAGTACCACGCAGCGCACTGACCCCACGGAAGCGCCCCGACCATTGCTGCGAAACGCACTCTGGTCGGGGCGCTTCCGTCTGCCCGCACGCGGCGGCGGCGCGGCTCCGGACGCGCGCTGCGGATGCGCGCTGCGGATCGCTGTCCGCGACCAATCTTCGGCTGACGGCGAACACCGTTCGGCTCAGGGCGAACACCGCAATAGAACGACCCTCCGCGTGGTTAGAGTGCTAGGAATCAGACACGAGGAGGACCATCATGTTCGAACGGTTCACCGACCGGGCCAGGCGCGTCGTCGTGCTCGCGCAAGAAGAGGCGAAGCTCCTCAAGCACAACTACATCGGTACCGAGCACATCCTGCTCGGTCTCATCCACGAGGGTGAGGGCGTTGCCGCGAAGGCGCTCGAAGGGATGGGGATCTCCCTCGAGCAGGTCCGCGAGCAGGTCACGGAGATCATCGGCGAGGGCCAGCAGGCGCCCTCGGGGCACATCCCCTTCACCCCGCGCGCCAAGAAGGTCCTCGAGCTGAGCCTGCGCGAAGCGCTGCAGCTCGGCCACAGCTACATCGGCACGGAGCACATCCTGCTGGGCCTCATCCGTGAGGGCGAAGGCGTGGCCGCGCAGGTCCTCGTCAAGCTCGGAGCCGACCTGGCGCGCGTGCGCCAGGAGGTCATCAAGCTCCTCTCCGGCTACCAGGGCAAAGAGCCGGCCTCGACCGGTGCGCGCGAAGAGGGGACCCCCTCCGGATCGCTCGTGCTGGACCAGTTCGGCACCAACCTCACCGCCGCCGCGCGGGAAGGCAAGCTCGACCCCGTCGTCGGGCGCGAGCTGCAGATGCAGCGCGTCATGCAGGTGCTGTCCCGCCGGACGAAGAACAACCCGGTGCTCATCGGCGAACCCGGCGTCGGCAAGACGAGCGTCGTCGAGGGGCTCGCGCAGTCCATCGTGAACGGCGAAGTGCCGGAGCCGCTCGAGGACAAGCAGCTCTACACGCTTGACCTCGGTTCGCTGGTCGCGGGCTCCCGCTACCGCGGTGACTTCGAGGAGCGGCTGAAGAAGGTCCTCAAGGAGATCCGCACGCGCGGGGACATCATCCTCTTCATCGATGAGATCCACACGCTGGTCGGTGCGGGTGCCGCAGAGGGCGCGATCGATGCTGCGAGCATCCTCAAGCCCATGCTCGCCCGCGGCGAGCTGCAGACGATCGGCGCGACGACGCTCGACGAGTACCGGAAGAACATCGAGAAGGATGCGGCACTCGAGCGCCGCTTCCAGCCGATCCAGGTGCCCGAGCCGACGCTCGCCGATTCGGTGCTCATCATGAAGGGCCTGCGCGACAAGTACGAGGCGCACCACAAGGTGACGATCACGGACGGCGCGCTGGCCGCATCGGTCAATCTCTCCGACCGCTACATCAACGACCGCTTCCTGCCGGACAAGGCGATCGACCTGATCGATGAGGCCGGTGCCAAGCTGCGGATCTCGCGCATGTCGTCGCCTCCTGAGGTCAAGGAGATCGAGGAGCAGATCGTCGAGGCGCGCCGCCGCAAGGAGGCCGCGATCGACGCGCAGGACTTCAACCTCGCGCAGTCCGAGCGAGACGCGGAGATGGCGCTCACGAAGCAGAAGGAAGAGCGCGAGAAGACCTGGAAGGCCGGCGACAAGGGCGCGGCCGTCGTCGATGAGGAGCTCATCGCAGAGGTGCTGGCGCAGTCCACGGGCATCCCGGTCTTCAAGCTCACAGAGGAGGAGTCCTCGCGTCTGCTGCGGATGGAGGACGAGCTGCACAAGCGGGTCATCGGCCAGAACGAGGCCATCAAGTCCGTGTCGCGTGCGATCCGTCGTACGCGTGCGGGCCTCAAGGACCCCAAGCGTCCCTCCGGGTCGTTCATCTTCGCCGGCCCCACGGGCGTCGGCAAGACGGAGCTCGCGAAGGCACTGGCGGAGTTCCTGTTCGGTGACGAGGACTCCCTCATCACGCTGGACATGTCGGAGTACGCGGAGAAGCACACGGTGTCCCGCCTCTTCGGCTCTCCCCCCGGCTACGTGGGCTACGAAGAAGGCGGACAGCTGACTGAGAAGGTCCGCCGGAAGCCGTTCTCCGTCGTGCTGTTCGACGAGGTGGAGAAGGCCCACCAGGACATCTTCAACTCGCTGCTGCAGATCCTCGAGGACGGACGTCTGACGGATTCGCAGGGTCGTGAGGTGGACTTCAAGAACACCATCATCATCATGACCACGAACCTCGGGACGAAGGACATCGCGAAGACCCAGCAGATGGGCTTCCAAGTCGAGGGCGATCCGTCGATCGACTACACGCGGATGAAGCAGCGGGTGAACGAAGAGCTGAAGCAGCACTTCCGTCCGGAGTTCCTCAACCGCGTCGATGACACGATCGTCTTCCCGCAGCTGTCGCAGGCGGAGATCCTGACCATCGTCGATCTGTTCGTCGAGCGGCTCGACACGCGTCTGGCAGCCCAGGGCATGTCAGTCGACCTCACCGATGCGGCCAAGGAGCTGCTCTCCGAGCGCGGGTACGACCCGGTGCTGGGCGCGCGACCGCTGCGTCGCACGATCCAGCAGGAGATCGAGGACCAGCTCTCGGAGCGCATCCTGTTCGATGAGCTGCGCTCGGGCCAGCGCGTGTACGTCGATGTCGAGGGCACGGGCATCGATGCGATCTTCACCTTCAGGGGCGAAGAGGACTCGCGCGTCCTCGAGCGGGTCGGTGCGGTCTACGGCGCTGACGACGACGGCTCCGGGGCCATCCCGGAGGCCGGCGTGGCGAACAGCTCCGGACCCACCGGTGACGGCGGGGGAGCGGAAGCGGAGGCGCAGGCCACCGCGGAGGTTCCGCCGGAGCGCTGACGGAGCGCGCAGGCGCCTGCTCGGTGGAAGCGGCGGGTCGGACGAGGAGTCCGGCCCGCCGCTTCGTCGTGCCGGGGCGGATGGTTCGTCGCAGCACTCGTCCACGGTGTTGAATGGTGGGATGACGACTGCAGCAGAGCGCGCGAGCGACCAGTACCGTCCCTACCCCCTCGGCGATGGCCTGATCCTGCGGCGGGCGAGGGCGGCGGACGTCCCCGCCATCGTGGAGCTCGTCGCCCCGATGGTCGATGCGCGCATCCTCGTGCCCAAGGAGCGCGTCGACTACTTCGAGGGCATCCATGAGTTCTGGCTCGTGCTCGAGCTGCAGGACGACGGGAGCGAGGTCCTGGCGGGCTGTGCCGCCTGCCACCTCATCTGGTCGGACGTCGCCGAGGTCCGGACCATCGCGACCAGCCCCGCCTACCGCGGGCGCGGGATCGGGAGGACGCTCGTCGAGCAGGTGCTCGCGGACGCGCGCGTGCTGGGCGCGAAGCGGGTCTTCTGCCTCACGTTCGAGACCGACTTCTTCTCCTCGCTGGGCTTCGAGGTGATCGAGGGCACACCGGTGGCGCCGGAGGTCTACGTCGAGCTCCTCCACTCGCGGGACGAGGGCACCGCAGAGTTCCTGGACCTCGCGCGGGTCAAGCCGAACACGCTCGGGAACTCGAGGATGCTCCGCACGCTGTGAACTGGATGCTGTGAACCGCACGCTTCGCACGCGAGGCGCATCCGCGGCTTCCTTCCAGCAGGAAAGTACTTGCCATATTGGAAAGTGCATGCTTCACTGGACACATCGACGTTCTGCAGGAACCGGTCGATCGATGAAGCCGCAGCCCTCCTCACGGGGCTCGGGACGACAGTGATGCGAAGGAGCAGTCCGATGGACACCCACAGCGACAGCCTGCCGACGGGGGACCGCGGCGGCGATCGGGGACCCACACCCGAGGAGGCGCGGCGGATGCTCGCCGACGCCGCTCGGATCGGTCACCGGACGCCCGACGCGGTGCCGCCCGTCCTCATCTCGTTCGCGATCCTCTGCGCGATCGGCACCATGGCGACCCTGGGCGTGCACCTCGCGGCGCGCGTGCTCCCCGACTCCTCGTTCGATGCGCCGCTCGCGGTCACCGTCATGGCGATGGCCTGGGTCTTCGTCGCGATCATCGTGCCGTTCCTCTTCCGCCGACCTCTGCGCCGGGGGCTGGCCGTGCGCTGGTACATCTACATGGGGTCCTGGGGCGTCCTCTGGGCGGCGTCCATGCTGCTGGGGGAGACGTTCGCAGCCCTGGTGCTCGCGCCACTCTTCCTCGGGCTATTCATGATCGCCGCGGCGACGGAGGCGAAGCGCGCGCGGACCGCACGGGCCGAGGAGGAGGCGGCGCAGAGCGCGGTCGTGGACGGGGACGCGCCGTGAGCGCACCCCAGCACCCCCGGTTCGCGCTCGACTCCTCCCTCGCCCACCCCGTCCGATTCTCGCTCGTCGCGGCACTCGCGACGGTGGAGAAGATGGCGTTCGGCGACCTCCGCGACGAGCTCCAGGTGAGCGACTCCGTGCTGTCGAAGCAGATCGCGGAACTGGAGAAGGCGGGATTCGTCAGGGCGGCGAAGTCGTTCGTCGGCAAGCGCCCCCGCACGACCCTCTCGCTGACCTCAGACGGGCTGGTCCGCTGGCGCGGGCACCTCGATGCCCTCCGACGGATCGCGGACCCTCAGGATTCCTGACAGGTGGAACCCGTGACGTGAACGGCCGCACGCAGCGCGCCCGCAGCCGATGAGGCCGCGGGTCGCGCTGGGTGGGACGTCCGGCCGGGTGTGAACTCCCGTCAGGCCGCGAACTCCCGGCTGATCCGGTGGATGATCATGTCGAGCGCGACGAGGTTGTGTCCGCCGTCAGGGATGATCAGGTCAGCCTTCCGCTTCGACGGCTCTACGTAGAGCTCGTGCATCGGCTTCACCGTCTCGAGGTACTGGGCCTCGACGGACTCCAGGGAGCGTCCTCGTTCGACGACGTCGCGGCGGATGCGGCGCAGGATCCTCACATCCGCGTCCGTGTCCACGAAGAGGCGGATGTCCAGCAGGTCGCACAGCTTGGGCTCTGCGAAGAGGAGGATCCCCTCGACGATGAGGACCGGGGTCGGATCGACGGCGAGGGTGTCGACTGACCTGTTGTGGTCCGTGAAGTCGTAGAGCGGACTCTCGATCGGCGCGCCGGCCTTGAGGGCACGGATGTGCTCGTACATCAGATCGATGTCGAACGCCTCCGGTGCGTCGAAGTTCGTGGCCGCACGCTCGTCCCACGTCTTGCCGGTGTGCGCGCGGTAGTAGTTGTCCATGAAGAGGACCGTCGACTTGCTGCCGAAGCGATCCAGCAGCGACCGGGTCAGCGTCGTCTTGCCGCTCCCGGTGCCGCCGGCGACACCCACCGCGATAGCTCCCACGTCCGACCCTTCCGTCGCGCTGCCACTGTGCGACGCCCCGGGAGGGGCTCGCGTTGACTCAGCGCACCATCCTAGAGGAACCGGGAGCGTGCGGAGGCGGTCTCTGCGTGTCACCTCAGTCGGTTGTGTCCCCGGCTGGTCAGGGCAGTCGGATCCCGGTTGAGCTGCGGGATGCGAGACCGTCCCGGACGAGGTCGTCGATGAGCCGGGCGGTCCTGGTCCCGTCGGCGTCGAGGTCGCGCACCGCGGCGATGGCCTTCCTGATGGGCTCGCTCAGGCGCGCGAGGGCCTCGGCGTCGTCAGCAGTGAGCTCAGCGGTCGGTGCCGTGAGCAGGTGCGTGCTGATGCTCACGGCCTGCTCCTCGTCGGACGTTGCCAGCTCGTCGTGCGCCGTGCGCAGCACCTTCATGATCGCGCCGCGCAGCTGCCGGTCGGTGCCCGCCCACGCCTGGGTGCGACGGACGACAGTCGGATCGGAGGGCTTCCCCGCGGCGACCCAGGCGCACGCATCCGCCAACGGGCACGAATCGCAGTCGGGATTCCGTGCAGTGCAGATGAGCGCGCCCAGCTCCATCGCTCCGGCGTTCCACTCCACGTGCTCGCGTGCGGGCACGAGCGCGCCGGCCCACCGCTTCTCCGCCGCGGTCAGTGAGGCGGGCCGGTGCTCCACGGCCGCGAAGACGCGTCCCAGCACCCGGCGGACATTCACGTCGAGGACGACTGCCCTGCGGCCGTATGCGAAGCTCGCGACGGCAGCGGCCGTGTAGGCGCCCACACCGGGAAGCGCCAGCAGTCGGTCCTCCTCGTGGGGGACCTGGTTGCCGTGCTCGTCCGCGATCGCGGCGGCCGTCTCCTGGAGCCTGAGCGCACGTCGCGGATAGCCCAGGGAATCCCACGCGATGAGCACGTCCGACGGGGGAGCGGCGGCGAGGTCCGCAGGGCTCGGCCACCGTCGCATCCACTCGCGCCACCGGGGGAGGACTCGGGCGACCGGCGTCTGCTGGCTCATCACCTCGCACACCAGGATCGACCAGGCGGATGCCTCGGGGTCGCGCCACGGCAGCGGTCGGGCATTGCGGCTGAACCAGTCGATGACGAGCCGCTGGACGTCGGCGACGCGGGCCTGAGGCACCGGTGGGAGACCCGGCGTCTGGGGTGCGCGTGTGACCTGTGTCGTCCGGCGGTGTGTCATCGGGTCCTTCCTGCGTGCTCGCCTTAGGCTCGAGGGGATGAGCAGCTCCGGTCGTGGTCCGCGTCAGGGTCGTCCCAGCCGTCCGTCCGGGAAGTCTACGGGTTCCCGCGGAGCGGCCCGTCCGCCTGCGCGGGGGCGCGGTGACAGGGGGCGCGGGGACACCCGCGGCCGGGCGCCAGGGCCGGACGATGCCCGGCGCCAGATGTTCCGGCGGCGCCGCATCATCGTGGCAGTCCTGGCGATCATCGTCGCCGCCGTCCTCACCCTGGGTGTCGTGCTTGCAGTGCAGGCGATCCAGAGCGTCCGCGAGGGTGTGGGCAGCCCTCCGCCCGTCGCGGAATCACCGGAGCCGAGCGCACCCGGACCGGTGGGCGACGCCGGTTCCGGAGGCTGCCCGCCGGACACCACGCGCGTGGCCGCGTCGACGGATGAGGACGAGTACGAGGACGACGAGGAGCCCGTCCTCACGATCGAGGTGAAGAACACCCACTCCGCCGACTGCCTGATCGACGTGGGCACGGAGCGCCAGGAATTCGTCATCGAGCACGAGGGCGACACCGTCTGGTCGTCGCGGTACTGCGAGAGCACCGATGAGGACGCCGAAGGCGGGTCGAACCCGTTGGTGTTCCCTGCGCAGTCGGGGAAGAAGACGTCTCTCGACTGGCCGCGCGTCCCCGTCGACGAGTCGTGCAGGCAGACCGCGGAAGCGTTCCCCGCGGGCCAGTACGAGCTCATCGTGAAGCTGGGCGACGAGGAGAGCGAGCCCGCCCCCTTCACGCTCAAGGGCGACCCCGCGGATGACGCGACGGACGACCCCGGCGACGATGCCGGTGCTGACGCCGGAGCAGGCGAGGCCGAGGGAGATGCCGCCGGTGAGGGCGACGGCGCCGCGGGTGAGGATGCAGCCGAAGCCGAGGACGAGGCTGCGGACTAGCCTCCGCGTCAGGCGTCTCTGGGGGGCAGAGTGGTCTCCGGCAGGGCAGTGGCGATGGCTTCTGCGAGGTTCTCGCATTCTGCGACGCGCATGCCGTCCGGAACGGGCACGTTGTCGAGCGATCCGCCGGCGACGATCGCATTCGTGATGCCCTGGCGAGCCGCTTCGGACAGCCGCTGACCCAGACCGGGCACCTGGCGGATCTCCCCGGACAGGCTGATCTCTCCGATCGCGACGAGCCGGGAGTACAGGGCGTCGCCCGTGCGCGCTGAGGCGAGGGAGAGCGCCAGGGCCAGATCGCAGGCGGGCTCCGACACCCGCATGCCGCCGACCGTTGCAGAGAACACGTCCTTGTCCGCCGTCTTCGTGAGGCGGCCCAGCACCGCGAGGATCATGGCGATGCGGTTGGAATCGAGCCCGCTGACCGTCCGTCGGGGATGACTGTGCGCGTCGTCGATGAGCGACTGGACCTCGATGAGCATGGGACGCCGGCCTTCGAGCGCGACCGTGAGGCACGAGCCCGGCGCCCGCGTCGCGGACCGGGTCAGGAACAGGCCCGAGGGATCGGGGAGGCTCTCGATGCCCGACTCCGTCATATCGAAGCAGCCCACTTCGTCCGTCGGACCGTAGCGGTTCTTCACGGCGCGGAGCATCCGCAGGCGCGAGTGGCGCTCGCCCTCGAACGAGCAGACGACGTCGACGAGGTGCTCCAGCGTCCGCGGACCGGCCACGCTGCCGTCCTTCGTCACGTGACCGACCAGGACCGTGGGGATCGCATGGTCCTTCGCGGCGCGGATCACCGCCGCGGCGACCTCCCGCACCTGAGCCACCCCGCCCGGCGCGCCATCGACGTCCGCGGACGCCAGCGTCTGGACGGAGTCGATGATGATGAGGTCCGGCTGGAGCTGGTCGATGGTGCCGAGCACGATCCCCAGGTCCGTCTCCGCGGAGAGGTAGAGGGTCTCCGACAGGGCGTCGACGCGTTCGGCCCGGAGCCGCACTTGGGCGGCGGACTCCTCGCCCGTCACGTAGAGGACCCGAGTTCCCTGGCGAGCGGTCCACGACCCGACCTCCAGGAGCAGGGTCGACTTGCCGACGCCCGGTTCACCGGCGAGCAGCACGACCGCCCCCGGCACCAGGCCGCCGCCCAGCACACGGTCGAATTCGGGGATGTGGGTCGACCGGGCCTCCGCCAGCCTGCGATCGACCTCTGTGATGGGGGTGGCTCCGACGCTGTCCGGTGCCGGCTTCGCCTGGGTGCGCACGGTGCGGCGCGCGGGGACCGTCTCCTCGATCGTCCCCCACTCGCGGCACTGCGGGCACCGGCCCAGCCACTTCGCGGTCGTGTGACCGCACGCATTGCACAGGTACTGCATCGTCGACGCCATGGTCCGAGTCTTCCACGAGGCACGGACACGGTCCTACGATCACTGCATGAGCGACGCACAGGCACCCCGATCGTCAGATGCAGCCCCACCCGCCACAGCCCCACCCGCCACAGGCTCTCCCGACGGTGCAGCGCCGATCGAGCGCGCGACTGGACTCGACTGGCCCACGATCGCGGCTGCCTTCAACGACGCGGGCGGAGCGGCACTCACGCACGCGGAGCTCGCGCGAACGGTGGAGCCGCTGTTCACCGATCGCGTGGACAACGCCGGCTGGTGGGCACAGGGGGCGACCGTCGTGTACGAGCAGTCGATCGGCCGCCGCGTCGCAGGACAGTCGAGCGCGGGCGACTTCCAGGTGGCCGCCTCCCGCACCCTGCCAGGGGCAGGAGGGGAGCTGCGCGCCCGTGCCGTCGCCGAGGTCCTGGCCGCTGAGCATCTCGCGGGCCTGTCCGTGGGCTCAGGAGGGCGGGAGTCCGATACGCCCAAGCGGCTCTACCGGCGCACCGGCCTGGGCGGGGGAGCGAAGCTCGCGGTCTCCGTGGAGCCGAAGGCGGATGACCGGTGCCTGGTCACGCTCACGGCGACCGGGCTCGACTCCCAGGAGCAGCGCGAAGAGGTCCGCACCGCACTCAGGGCCGTGGTGGGGGCCCTGGGCTGAGCCCGCTCAGGGGAGGATGCCGAGGTGGGCCAGCCCCGCTCGCACGATGTGCTGCTGCCCGTGGCGCATCTCCGAGAGGATCTCGTCGCTGACGGCCTCCCGCGGCGTGAGCCAGTCGAGGCTCAGTGCGGCACCGCGCGGTTCGCAGTCGCCGATCACGGGCAGGATGTAGCACAGCGCGACGGCGTGCTGGCGCGGGTCGTGGTACTGCGAGACCGCTTCCGTCGGGAAGTACTCGGCGACGTGGTACGGGTTCAGCGACAGGGGCACCGTCGGCAGGGCGAGGTGGCCCAGATCGCTCTCCGCATGTCGCAGGAGCGCGGCGCGGATCGACTCGTGGTACCGCACGCGGCCGCCGACGATCTCCCGTCCCAGTGTGCTGTCCTCGAGAGTGCGGAGGAGCAGTCCGATGCTCTCGACCTCCCCGTCGTCCCCGCGTCTGACGGGGAGCCCGTGCACGTAGGTGATCGGGATGCGACGGCGGATGTGCTCGAGTTCCTCCGGATCCAGCCAGTTCTCGTCGAAGTCCAGGGCTGTGCGCGTCATGCCTCCAATGTAGCGGCGATCACCGGTTCGTAGGCCGCCCGGGACGGCACGAAAAACTTGAGAACCTCCCTCGAACTGAAGTATCTTGATGTCGAGATATGTGGTGTGATGCGGCCCACCGGACATCCCCGCTGGGCCGACGACACCCCGCCGAATAGGCTTGGGACCATCCAGGTCACTCGAGCGGTCAGCGCTCAAGACGAAGGAGAGCCAGTTGATCAACCACGAAGTCCGCACGTACAAGAGCTCCGAACCCCTCGCCCGTGAGGACCAGCTCGCCTGGAAGATCGCAGAGGTCGCCGCGGATGACGTCGCGGTCGAGGCGGATGTCCAGGACATGGTCATCAACCGCATCATCGACAACGCGTCCGTCGCCGCCGCCTCCGTGCGCCGCGGGGCGCCCATGCACGCCCGCGAGCAGGCGCAGGGCCACCCCATGAAGCCGGGTGCCGCCGTCTTCGGGCTCTCCCTCGAGGAGACGATCTCGCCGGAGTGGGCCGCCTGGGCCAACGGCGTGGCCGTCCGCGAACTCGACTTCCACGACACCTTCCTCGCGAAGGAGTACTCGCACCCCGGCGACAACATCCCGGCCATCCTCGCCGTCGCCCAGCACAAGGGCATCAGCGGTGCGGACGTCATCCGCGGCATCGCCACCGGGTACGAGATCCAGGTCGACCTCGTGAAGGGCATCTGCCTCCATGAGCACAAGATCGACCACGTCGCCCACCTGGGCCCCTCGGCTGCGGCGGGCATCGGCACGCTCCTGCACCTGCCCACGGAGGTCATCTACCAGGCCGTCCAGCAGGCGCTGCACGTCACCACCGCCACCCGCCAGTCGCGCAAGGGCGAGATCTCCACCTGGAAGGCCCACGCACCCGCCTTCGCCGGCAAGATGGCCGTCGAGTCGGTCGACCGCGCGATGCGCGGCGAGGGCGCTCCGTCGCCCATCTACGAGGGCGAGGACGGCTTCATCGCCTGGATCCTGTCCGGTCCGGAAGCCCGCTACACGGTCCCGCTGCCCGGCAGGGGAGAGGCCAAGCGCGGCATCATGGACACGTACACGAAGGAGCACTCCGCGGAATACCAGGCTCAGGCCCTCATCGACCTGGCCCGCCGCATGGGCGCGCAGATCGAGGACTTCTCGAAGATCCGCAAGGTGACGATCCACACCTCGCACCACACGCACTTCGTCATCGGCACGGGCGCGAACGACCCGCAGAAGATGGATCCGAAGGCATCGCGCGAGACGCTGGACCACTCGATCATGTACATGTTCACCGTCGCGCTCGAGGACCAGGCGTGGCACCACGAGAAGTCCTACGCGCCGGAGCGCGCGGGGCGTCCGGAGACGGTCGAGCTGTGGCACAAGGTCGAGACCCGCGAGGACCCGGAGTGGACCCGTCGCTACCACTCGACCGATCCGAACGAGATGGCCTTCGGCGGCCGCGTCGAGATCGAATTCGAGGACGGCTCCACGCTGGTCGACGAGATCGCCGTGGCAGACGCACACCCCAACGGCGCGCGCCCGTTCGTCCGCGAGAACTACGTCAACAAGTTCCGCACCCTGTCCGACGGCATCCTGTCCGAGCAGGAGCAGAACCGCTTCCTGGGACTCGCGGAGAACCTCGCGGACCTCGGTGCCGCTGACCTGCGCGCCCTGAGCTTCACGGTGGACGGCCTGGAGCACTCCGGCTCGAAGGGCGTCTTCTGATGCTGGGCGCTGAGAAGACCGCAGCTGCCAGGCGCGCGGATTTCCGCGCACTGCTGAACGGCAGCGAGATCGTCCAGTTCCCCGGGGCCATCAACCCGCTGACTGCCATGCTCATCGAGCAGGCCGGGTTCGAGGGCGTCTACATCTCCGGCGGCGCGTTCTCCGCGGCGCAGGGGCTGCCGGACATCGGCCTCACGACGCTCACGGAGGTCGTGGACCACGGACGGAACATCGCGCGGGTCACGAACCTGCCGACGTTCATCGATGCGGACACCGGGTGGGGCGAGGCGATGAACGTCGCCCGCACCGTCCAGGAGTTCGAGGACGCGGGACTCTCCGGCATCCACCTCGAGGACCAGGTCAACCCCAAGCGGTGCGGCCACCTCGACGGCAAGGAGGTCGTGACGACGGCGGAGATGGTCAAGCGAATCTCCGCCGCCGCCAAGGGTCGCCGCGATGAGAACTTCGTCCTCACTGCTCGCACGGATGCCCGCGCGGGAGAGGGTCTTGACGCGGCGATCGATCGGGCCAAGGCCTACGTCGATGCCGGCGCGGACATGATCTTCCCGGAGGCGATGCGTGATCTGGGCGAGTTCGAGAAATTCGCGAACGCCGTAGGCGCACCGATCCTCGCCAACATGACCGAATTCGGCAAGAGCGAGCTGTTCACGACGTCTCAGCTGGCCGATGCGGGTGTCCGTGTCGTCATCTACCCTGTCACCACACTGCGGTTGGCGATGGGCGCGATCACCGACGGACTCAGGGCGATCCGCTCGGAGGGCACCCAGGCCTCGGTGGTGGATCGCATGCAGACGCGTGCGGACCTCTACGAGGCAATCGATTACGAGGCGTACAACTCGTTCGACTCAGCCGTCTTCAACTTCTCTCAGGAGGGACACCAGTGACGGATCAGGAGATCAAGAAGGGCCTGGCGGGGGTCGTCGTCGACACCACCGCCGTGTCCAAAGTGGTGCAGGAGACGAACTCCCTGACCTACCGGGGCTACCCGGTGCAGGAGCTCGCCGCGAACTGCACGTTCGAAGAGGTCGCGTACCTCATCTGGAACAGCGAACTGCCCGATAAGGAGCAGCTGGCCGCGTTCACGGCCCGCGAACGCGGTCAGCGCGCGATCTCGCAGGAGCTCGTCGACATCATCCTCGGTCTGCCGAAGGACACGCACCCCATGCACGTCGTGCAGACGGCGGTCGCGTACCTGGGCGCAGTGGACCCTGAGGCCGAGGAGGAGGGAGAGGAGGCCAACCGCCGCAAGGCGGAGCGCCTCTACGCCCAGCTGCCGACCATCGTGGCGATCGACCACCGTCGTCGCCACGGGCTCGACCCGGTCGCCCCGTCGTCGGAGCTGAGCTACGCGGAGAACTTCTTCAAGATGGTCTTCGACGAGGTACCGGACGCGGCGGTCGTCCGCTGCTTCGACGTGTCGATGATCCTCTACGCGGAGCACTCGTTCAATGCTTCGACCTTCACGGGTCGCGTCATCACGTCGACGACGTCGGACATGTACTCCGCCGTCGCCGGTGCGATCGGTGCGCTCAAGGGCGCCCTGCACGGCGGTGCGAACGAAGCCGTCATGGCGATGCTCGAAGAGGTCGGGACCGCGGACAACGCGAGCGCGTGGATCGACAAGGCACTCGCGAACAAAGAGAAGATCATGGGCTTCGGCCACCGCGTGTACAAGAACGGCGATTCGCGCGTTCCCACCATGCGGAAGGCGTTCGAGGACATGGTCGAGGCGAAGGGCGCGGACGATCTGCTCGCGCTCTACAACGCATTCGAAGAGGACTTCGTGGGACGGAAGGGGATCTACCCCAACCTCGACTACCCGTCGGGCCCGGCCTACCACCTCATGGGCTTCGACACACCGCAGTTCACGCCGATCTTCGTCATGTCGCGGATCACCGGCTGGTCCGCGCACATCATGGAGCAGCAGGCGTCGAACGCGCTCATCCGCCCGCTGAGCGCATACAGCGGCTCCGAGCAGCGGTCAGTCCCGACCGACCGCTGAGCGACCGTCACTGCGGGAGAACCGCGCCCGAGGTCCGGGCCGGCTCCCGCTGCTGAGCCACCCGCACGGCCGGGGCACCTCCTCGGTGCCCCGGCCGTGCGGCATTCACCGTGGGCCCTGGTCGTCCCCCGTGAGCCGTCCACAGCACCCGTGAGACCGCTGCATCACCCATGAAACCCCCGCAGTACCCATCAGACCCCCACAGCACCCGTGTGACCCAGTCATCCCCGTGAGGAGACCCCTGTGACCACTGAGTCGTCCATCCCCGCCATCCCGCTCGTCGACGGGTTCCGCTTCGACCTCGAGGGCTCCGTCGGAACCCTCACGATCGACCGGCCGGAGAAGCTGGGCGCACTCTCCCGCGAGATGTGGTTCGCGCTCCCTGACATCGTGGCGGCCATCGACGCCTCGCCGGATGTCTCCGTGCTCATCCTGCGCGGCACGGACGGCAACTTCTCCGCCGGTTCAGACATCAATGACCTGAACGTACCGCTGGCGGACTTCTGGGCGATGAACTCTGCGGCGGAGGATGCCCTGGCTCAGGCGGACATCCCCACGATCGCCGCGATCGAGGGCGTCTGCGTGGGCGGCGGCACCGAACTGGCGGCCGCGGCAGACATCCGCATCGCCGCCCCAGGCGCACGCTTCGGGATCACGGCCGCGAAGCTGGGCCTCGTGTACCCGCCCGGACCCACTCGCCGGTTCGCCGCAGCAGTGGGCGAGTCGTGGGCGCGCTACCTGCTGCTGACGGGGAACCTCATCGACACCGGTCGCGCGGACTCGCTCGGATTCCTCCACGAGGTCAACGATGATCCGTTCGCCGCGGCGCAGCGGACTGCCGAGCGCATCGCAGGCCGCTCCGCCTTCACCCAGACGGGTCTCCTGCGGATCATGCGGGGCGAGGACCTCGACCCCGCAGGGTGGCTGGGCGACGTCTACCCCGTCGAGCTGGGGGAGGGACAGCGGGCCTTCTTCGCGAAGGAGAAGCCGGACTTCGGGTTCCGTCGGCAGGACTGGCAGGGCTGACGAGTCTGACGGGGCTGACAGGGACCATCCCCGCTCATCTGCGCGGCAGGGCGATCGCGGTCGCGACGATCCCGTCCGCGATCGCCCACCGGCCGGTGAGCGTCTGGATCCGCCGCCCGTCGACAGTGGGCCCCTCCACGAGCAGGCGGGCGGTGAACCCGCCGTCGGAGGCGACCCGGACCTCGGCGTCCTCGAAGTCCAGCCAGCGCAGGGTGAGCGGGAACCACGTCTTGTACAGCGCCTCCTTCGCGCTGAAGAGCACCCTCCCGCACAGCGGATCGAGCCTGCGCAGGCAGTCCTTCTCCTGCGGCAGCGCGATCACGTCGAGGACGCCGTCGGGCAGCGGCGCCGCCGCCTCCACGTCGATGCCGAGCGAGGCGATGTCCCCGTCGCGTGCGACCGCGGCCGCCCGCAGACCGGCGGCGTGCGTGAGCGAACCGACCACTCCGGTCGGCCAGACCGGTGCGCCCTGCCTGCCCGGCACCATCGGCCCGCGCTCGATCCCGAGTTCCGCGAGGGCGACCCGCGCGCAGTGCCGCACGGCGGCGAAGTCCGCGCGACGAGAGTCCACGGCACGGGCGATGTGGGCGGCCTCGGCGGGAAGCAGCTCGTGTGCGGGCGCATCGCCGCGGGTGGCGGCGACGCGGACGGTCGCAGGCAGAAGGTCCCGCAGCAGGTCCTCCAGCAGGGGCTGACCCATGCGCCTCCGTTCCGTGCGTCACTGTCCGCAGCGAGTCCACGGTACGCCAACCGCCGGGCGGCAGGAGTGCGCGCTACCATGGCGAGGTGCGATTAGCCGTCCTTGACATCGGGTCCAACAGCGTCCACCTCCTCGTGGTGGACGCGCACGTCGGTGCGCCGCCTCTGCCGGCGACCTCACACAAGGAGGTGCTCCGGCTCGCCGAATACCTGAAGGACGACGGGTCGATCTCCACGTACGGGCAGAACCGCCTGGTCGACTTCGTGCGCGATTCCATCGACATCGCGGAGGACCAGGGGTCCGAGCAGATCCTCGCCTTCGCGACGTCTGCGATCCGCTCCGCGCCCAACGGCGATGAGACGATCGACCGGATCCGCCAGGAGACGGGCGTCGAACTCAATGTCATGAGCGGGGAGGACGAAGCGCGCGTCACCTTCCTCGCCGTCCGCCGCTGGTTCGGCTGGTCGGCCGGGAGCATCCTCCTCATGGACATCGGCGGCGGGTCGCTGGAGCTCGCATCGGGTCGCGATGAGTATCCGGACGCCGCACTGTCGCTCCCGCTGGGAGCGGGACGCATGCATCGCGACTTCCTCCATTCGGACGTCCCATCCGCCGATGAGGTCGACGGGCTGCGGAAGTATGCGCGGCACACGATCGGTCGCGTCGCAGGCGATCTGAACCGCGTCGGGAAGCCCGACCGCATGGTGGGGTCGTCCAAGACGTTCCGGTCCCTGGCCCGGATCGCGGGAGCGGCACCCAGCGGTGCGGGGATCTTCGTCCCCCGCGAACTCAAGCGGAAGGACATGCCGGGCATCATCGATGAGCTCGTGCACCGGACGCCCAGCCAGCGCGCGGCACTGCCCGGCGTGTCCGAGGCCCGCTCCGGTCAGGTGCTGGCGGGAGCGATCGTCGCGGAGGCCGCCATGACGATCTTCGACGTCCCCATCCTCCAGATCTCTCCCTGGGCTCTGCGCGAGGGCATCATCATGCGCCAGCTCGACCTGCTCGACTCCTCCGAGGTCCTCTCACCCACCCGCCGCGGGATCGGGGCCCTGCCCCCTCCCGCACTCACGATGCCCTCGAACGGCACGTCGACGGGAGAGACCCCAGACCTCACGCCCAGTGACGATGCAGGCGCGGCCATCCGTCCGCCCGCGCCGACCGCCACAGCAGTCCCGGCTGTCCCGACGGTGCCGGCGGGAGGAGCACGTCCATCCGGTTCTGCCAGTGGGGCCGGGTCTGCCGAAGCATCCGGTTCGGCCGGATCGAAGCGCAGGAGGTGACCCGTGGCTGATGCGTCTCGACCACCTCTGACCAGCCGCAACGCCGCACGCTCGAAGGCGAAGCGGCAGCGGGAGGAGCTCGCCAGGAATCCCGTCTACGACTCGGATGCGACGCATCGCTCGGAGAACGAGATCCGGATCGGGCTCTCCACCTCGTCCGTCTATCCGATGACGGTGCGCGAATGCTTCGAGACGGCGGCCCGTCTGGGCTACGACGGTGTCGAGGTCATGATCACGAACAACGAGGAGACGCAGGACCCGTCGCTCATGAACCTGCTGTCGCGGTCCACCGGTCTGCCGGTGCTGTCCGTGCACGCGCCGACGCTCCTGCTGCTCCCGCGCGTCATGCACCACGACCACTGGGAGAAGCTGCGCCGCACCGCCGAACTGGCGAAGGACGCGGGCGCGCGCACAGTCGTCCTCCACCCGCCGTTCCGCTGGCAGGGGAGCTACGCCCGTCACTTCGTCGAGGGCGTGCGCGAGATGGCCCGGGAGACCGGGGTGACGCTGGCGGTGGAGAACATGTACCCGTGGCGCGCCGGCCTGCGGGAGGTGATCGTCTACTCCCCGCACTGGGACCTCGCGGGGCAGGACTACGACGCGGTGACGTTCGACTTCTCGCACGCCTCCACAGCGGGCACGGACGCACTCGAAGCGGTCGGCGCCCTGTTCCCGAAGCTCCGGCACGTCCACCTGACGGACGGTGCGGGCACACTGACGGATGAGCACCTGGTCCCCGGCCGCGGGCGGATGCCGGTCGCGGAGACGCTCCAGTACCTCGCGAAGAACGACTGGTCCGGCGATGTCGTGGTCGAGGTGAACACCCGCTTCACCGCGCGCCGGTCGACCCGGGACGCGATGCTCACGGAATCGCTCGCCTTCGCGCGTCGGCACCTGGGGCTCGACGCGCACTAGGAATGGACGTCCACGAGGACTGGACGTCCACGAGGACTGGACATCCACGAGGACTGGACATCCACGAGGACTGGACATCCACGAGGACTGTGCGCGCACTAGGACGGGCGGTCGGGCCGGTAGTAGCCTCATCCCATGCTGATCGCTTTCGTGGGTACAGGGAACATGGGCAGTGCGCTGCTGGCGGGCATTCTCGCCGCGGGACAGGACGCGGGCCAGGTGCGTGCGACGACTCGCTCCGCGGAGTCGGCCGCCGCGCTCGGATCCCGCCTGGGGGTGCCGACGACCGCGGTCGCGGACGACCCTCAGGCCAATCGCAGCGCCGTCGACGGGGCGGACCTGGTCTTCCTCGGGGTGAAGCCCTGGATGCTGGCGGAGACCGCGTCCGAACTGGACGGCGCACTGAAGGACACGGCGACTGTCGTGTCGATGGCCGCCGGTGTGGACCTCGCCACGCTCACCGCGCACTTCCCGCACCGTCCCGTCGTGCGGATCATGCCGAACACGCCGTCGTCCGTGGGCCACGGCGTCATCTCGCTGGCCGCCGCTGACGAGGTCCCATCCGCCACGCTGGACGAGCTCACCTCTCTGCTGGGCGGTGCGGGCCAGGTCATCCCGATCAGCGAGGAGGACATGCCGACGATGATCGGAACATCCGCCTCGGGCGTCGCCTTCTTCTTCCTGCTCGCAGAGCACATGGTCTCTGCGGCGGTGTCCCAGGGGCTCGATGAGGAGGCCGCGAGGCGAGCCGTGGCGGCGACCGCGGAGGGCGCGGGGCGCCTGCTCGCGGATTCGCCCGATCCTGCCGCTCTGCGTGCTGCGGTGACGAGCGCGGGCGGGACGACGGCTGCCGGCATCGCATCGTTCGCCGAGGACGGCCTGGACGAGATCGTGGCACGCGCAGTCCGCGCTGCGGGGGACCGGTCGCTGCAGATGGAGGCGGAGAACCGTGAGGGGTGAGCATCGTCGCCGCGCGCAGGCTTCGGGTTCGGGCGTGCTCGTCGTGGGACTGGGCCGGTTCGGTGCGGCCACCGCAGGGTCCCTCGTGAAGATGGGGCGCGAGGTCATGGCGATCGAGAAGAACCCGGAGCTCGTGCAGGAGTGGTCGTCGAAGCTCACACACGTCGTGGAGGCGGATGCCACCCACCTCGAGGCCCTGCGGCAGCTGGGCGCCGGTGAGTTCTCCACCGCGGTCGTCGGTATCGGCTCATCGATCGAAGCGAGCGTGCTCACGACCGCGAACCTCATCGACTTGGGCGTTGAGCAGATCTGGGCCAAAGCGATCTCAGGTGCGCACGGGAAGATCCTCCGCCGCATCGGGGCGGAGCACGTCCTCTACCCGGAGACCGAGGCCGGGGACCGGGTCGCTCACCTGCTGAACTCGCAGATGCTCGACTACATCGATTTCGACGACGGGCACTTCGCAGTCGTGAAGATGCGGCCGCCGGAAGAGGTCAAGGGGCTCACCCTCGGAGAGGCGGGGATCCGTGACGCCTACGGGGTGACCGTCGTCGGCATCAAGGCGCCCGGCAGAGAATTCACGTATGCGAATGTCGAAACGCGTGTAGGGAGCCAGGACGTCCTCATCGTCGCCGGCCACGTGGACGATCTGGGGAAGTTCGCTCGACGCCCGTGACGGTGCCTGTGACGGTCAGCCGACGATGGGGCGGTCCTCCGCATATCGGTACCGGCGCGTCTGGGACCGTTGCGACAATGCGGACGCGAGCGTGATGGTCCCCAGCCGACCGACGAGCATGAGACCGCTCAGGACGTAGAGGCCCTCGTCGGGAGCGCGTTCGGTGACCCCGACGCTGAGGCCGCACGTGGCGAAGGCGCTCACGACCTCGAAGAGGACGAAGTCCAGAGGCTCGTCGGTGACGCTCAGCATCACGATGGTGCCGAGGACGACGGTTCCCGCACCCGCGAGCAGAACCGTCACGGCGAGGCGGATGCTCGAAGGTGCGATCCTGCGGCGGAACGCTGTCGTGTCGGTGAGGCCCCGCGCTTCGGCGATCGCTACGAGGACCAGCACTGCAAGAGTCGTCACCTTGATCCCACCGGCCGTGGAGCCGGACCCGCCTCCGACGAACATGAGGAGGTCCAGCAGCACGTGGCTCGTCTGCGACATGCTCTCCACGTCCATCGTGGCGAACCCACCGGAACGGGACATGACGGAGAGGAAGAGGACCTCACCGGCTGTTGCGACGGGTCCCTTCTCCGCCAGCGTCCGAGGGTTGCCCGATTCGAAGCCGAGCAGAAGCGCCCAGCCGACGAGTACGAGCGCACCGGACATCGTGAGAGTGAGCTTGGTGTGCAGGTCCCATGCGCGGGGGGTGCGCCAGAAGACGCTCATGACGAATATGACGGGGAAGCCGAGTGAACCGACGAACACGGCGGCGCCGATCACCCCGAGGATCCACGGATCGTCGGCGAAGTGCGCCATGCCGCCCGGGTGCACCGTGAAGCCCGCGTTGTTGAAGGACGACACGGAGTAGAACACGGCGTGCCAGAGAGCCTGCCAGATTCCCTCACCGCGCAGCAGGAACCGGGGGAGGAGCAGCGCGGTGACGACGACCTCGGCTGCGATCATCGTCAGCAGCACGACACGCAGCAGGGATCCGACGTGCCCGAGCTGCGAGGCTCCCGTCGCCTGGGCGGCGAGAAGCCGCTGACGGACGCCCAGCCGCTTCGACATGGCCATGCCCAGGAGGGAGGCGGCGGTGAGTATGCCGATGCCGCCGATCTGGATGGCGACCGTGATCACTCCCAGTCCGAAGGGGGACCACTGCTGCTCTGTGACGACTGACGTGAGGCCCGTGACGCACACCGCGGAGACGGCGACGAGGAGCGCATCGGCGAAGGAAGCGGATCCCGGGCCCTGTGCGGCCACCGGCAGGGAGAGGAGCACTGTGAAGACTGCGGCGACGACCGCGAACCCGACCATCGCCGTGCGCGCGGGCGACGCGAGCACGAGCGAGTCGACCAGGTCGCGGAGTCGTCGCCTCGGAGGTGCCTGCGCCTGTGCGCGGTCGGCGGTGTCGGAACGCGGGCTGTCGTCCATTCGACACATAGTACGGCCAGGTCCAGCGGACCGGTCGGCAGCAGGACGGATACAGTGTGGGCATGGAAAGCAGTGATCTCGATCTCTTCGTCACGTGGGACGAGACCTTCACCGACTATGACTTCGGGCCCAGCCACCCCATGCATCCGCTCAGGCTGGACCTCACCGCGAAGCTCGCGACCGATTTCGGCCTCTTCGACCATCCGCGCATCACGGTGTCCGCGGTCGGCGGGGTGGATGAGGCAGAGCTCGCGAAGGTCCACACGCGCGGTTACGTGGATGCGGTGAAGGAAGCGGGGGAGACGACCTCGCTCGACGAAGCGTTCCAGCAGGAGTGGGGGATCGGCACGGAGGACGTGCCGCGCTTCGAGAAGATCCACGAGGCCTCCGGCCGGATCTTCCAGGCCGGTGTCGAGGCCGCGCGCGCCGTGGCGGGCGGCGGGTACGACCGCGCCGTGAACTTCTGCGGCGGCATGCACCACGCGATGAGCGATCGGGCATCGGGCTTCTGCATCTACAACGACATCGCCGCGACGATCACCACGCTCCTGGAGAAGGGGTACCGCCGCGTCGCGTACATCGACTTCGACGCCCACCACGGGGACGGAGTCGAACGGATCTTCTGGGACGACCCCCGCGTCCTCACGCTGTCCGTCCACGAGAACGGCCGCTTCCTCTTCCCCGGCACCGGCTTCGCGAACGACATCGGCGGGATGCAGGCGGCCGCCTCCGCCGTCAACGTCGCACTGCCGCCCCGCGCGGACGACGCGGACTGGCTGCGCGCGGTTGATGCCGTCGTGCCCCACGTGCTGCGCGAGTTCGACCTGCAGATCCTCGTGACCCAGCACGGGTGCGACGGGCATCGGGCCGATCCGCTCACCCACCTGCGCTTCAGCGTCGACGGCATGCGGGAGACCGCGCTGCTGGCCCGTTCCCTGTCGGAGGAGCTGACCGGCGGGAAGTGGATCGCAACGGGCGGCGGCGGATACTCGATCCTCGATGTGGTCCCCCGTGCGTGGACCCAGCTCGTCGCTATCGCCGCCGGGGTGGAGATCACGCCGAGCACGGAGACGCCGGACCGCTGGAAGCGCTACGCGGAGTCGATCGTGGGACGCGATGCACCGCTGCTCATGACCGACGGCTACGACGGCTCCTTCGTCCCATGGTCGAACGGGTACGACCCCCAGGCGGACCTGGACCGCGCGGTCATGGCGACGCGGAAATCCGTCTTCCCGTTCTTCGGGCTCGACGCCTACTACGACTGAGCGCCCGCCCGGCTGAGGCCGGGATCACGTCCGGCGGACTCCTTTTGCCCTGACCCGAGCGCGGGGATAGACTTGAGCGGCTATGTTCCGGCGGTGGGCATCCCCTGTTCACCGTGATGTCAACCCGGTGAGGTGTGCCCATGGGCTCAGTGATCAAGAAGCGCCGCAAGCGTATGTCGAAGAAGAAGCACCGCAAGCTGCTTCGCAAGACGCGCCACCAGCGCCGCAACAAGAAGTAATACTTCTCGCGCAGACCCCGTCCGGCACGCATGTGCAGGCCGGGGGTTTGTTGTGAAGGGGTGAAGGGAGACCGGTGGTCGTTCGGGTCACCGTCCTCACGAGGACGGACTGCGGACTGTGCTCCGCTGCGGAGCAGGTCGTGGCGCAGGTGTCCGAGGGCCGTGACGTCGATGTGACGTTCACGGACATCGACACAGACCCTGAACTGAAGGACCGGTACGACTGGGATGTCCCCGTCGTGCTGGTCGATGGCCGGCAGGTGGGCTTCCACCGGATCGACCCCGATCGCTTGGCGCACGCCATCGACGCGCGCCAAGCGGCCAAAGCCTGAACGCGCTCAATCGGACGAGCATCTGATTGACCGCACAGCGCAGAGAGGAGAGCGAGACGCGGTGGCACAGACCTTGTCGGCTGCGACGGCGCCCGGTGGCGCACAACGGTCGGCTCCCATGCCAGCCGTGACCCGCATGCCGGTCTACCTCGGCGCACTGACCGCTCTCATCGCCTCCGGCCGGACGACAGCCTCCAGCGAGGACCTCGCCCGCACCTGCGGTGTCGGCGCAGCGATCGTCCGCCGCGACCTCTCCCTCCTCAGCTTCACCGGACGCCGCGGGGTCGGCTACGACGCCCTCGACCTCGCCGACGCGATCCGCTCCTTCCTCGGCATCGACCGGCTGCGCCCCGTGGGCGTGGTGGGTGCGGGCCGTCTGGGCACCGCACTGGCGCACTACCTGTCGGACCCCGAGCACGGCTTCTCCGTGCAGGCCGTCTTCGACGCCGCCCCCGCACGCATCGGCGAGCCGGTCGGCGACCTCATCGTCACGGACATCTCCGATCTGCCGCGCGCAGTCGAAGCGCTGGCGCTCGAACTCCTCGTCATCGCGGTCCCCGCGGACGCGGCCCAGTCCGTCGTCGACGCCGTGGCGGGCACCCCCATCAGGGGCCTCCTGAACTTCGCGCCCGTGCCCGTGCGCACGCCCGCAGGCGTCGAAGTCCGCCACGTCGACCTCGCGACCGAACTGCAGGTCCTCTCACACTTCGCTCCCAGCAGCGCGGAGGCCGCCGGTGGCGCGCAGCCCGTGCCGGGAGCCGCCGCACACAGTCCCCATCCGTCGCCCGGCCCCCTGGAGGCAGAGACGTGACCACGCTCGTACTCGGAGTCTCACACCGTTCCGCACCCATGTCGGTGCTCGACGCCGTCGCGCTGTCGGGCAGGAACGTCGACCTCCTCACCGACCGCGTGCTCGGCGGTGAGTACGTCGACGGTGCGCTCGTGCTGGCGACGTGCAACCGCCTCGAGATCGTGGCCGACGTCCGCGCCTTCCACGGCGGACTCGCCGACGTGGGCTCGGCACTCGTGAGCGTCACGGGGATCGAGTGGGCGGAACTCGCGCACCACGTCTACGTCCGTTTCGACGACAAGGCCGTGGAGCACCTCCTGACGGTGGCCGCCGGACTGGATTCGATGGCGGTGGGCGAATCCCAGATCCTCGGCCAGCTCCGCCAGTCGTACAGTGCCGCGCAGGAAGAGGGACACCTCACGGGTGAGCTCAGCCGCACGGTGCAGGAATCGCTCCGTGTGGGCAAGCGCGCGCACGCGGAGACGGAGCTCGACTCCGTCGCCCGCTCACTGCTCGACACCGCCCTGACGGAGGCCGTGCCCCACATCGGTCCGCTGGCAGACGCGGATGTGCTCGTCGTGGGCGCAGGCGCCATGTCCGGACTGTCGGTCGCCACCCTCGCGCGCCAGGGCGTCGCCTCCGTGACCGTGCTCAACCGGACGCTCGACAAGGCGCAGCGGCTCGCGGACTCCGTCGGAGGGCGGGCCCGGGAACTGACGCCCGCCGTGCTCGCAGAGGAGTTCGCCCGGGCGGATCTCGTCATCTCCGTGACGGGCGCCCGCGGGACGGTCATCGATGCGGGGACCGTCACGGCATCGCTCGATCATCTGGCCCCCGGTGAAGAGCCCACCAGCACGTTCGTCGTCGACCTCGCACTGCCGTTCGACGTGGATCCGGACGTGGAGACGCACGAGCACGTGCGGACGATCGGCCTCGAGGGCCTCTCATCGCTCTTCGCCGACTCCGCCTACACGCAGACCTCCGGTGTCGTGGAGATCGTCACGCAGGTGCGCTCGATCATCCACGAGGAGATCGCCGCGCTGTCAGCGAGCCGTCGCGCACGCCAGATCGCGCCGACCGTCACGGCGCTGCGCCGCCAGGCCCGCGACACGGTGGACCGTGAGTTCGAACGGCTGTCGCGCCGTCTGGGCGACCGCGTGTCCGACAAGGACCTCGACGACATCCGGAAGTCCCTGCGCCGTGTCGCGACCAACCTCATCCACACTCCGACGGTCCGGGTGAAGGAGCTCATGGGCGCGGACGACGAATCGGTCGACTACGCCGCGGCGCTCTCGATGCTCTTCGATCTGCAGCGCACGCCGCCCGCCGCGGTCGAATCCGCGTCCGCTCCCGGCCCGGACTCCACAGCCACCGCCGCCGAGGCCATGGCCGCGAATCCGTTCGTGCTCGCCTCCGCATCCGCTCCGGAGGGCGCTGGGTCCATCTCTGAGTCCGGCTTCGCGTCCGGGTCTGGTTTCGTGTCCGGGTCGGTGACTGGGTCTGTGACTGGGTCTGGGTCCGTGACCGCGCTGGCGACTGCGCCCACCGCGGCGCTGAATCCGGCGGCGGCCGTGTCGACGCCGGAGACCGGTCCCGTCACAAGTGCCGGTCCGGTCGCGGGCACGAGTCCTGTCGCAGGCGCGGCCTCCTCGGCCGTCACCTCGGCCTCGGCCTCGTCATCAGCCGGCTCGTCGCAAGCCACCCCGTCGCAAGCCTCCTCGTCAGCAGACGACCACTACGTGGTGGCCGATGGCCAGCGCCCCGTGGCGGACCACACGCTGGACGTCGTCGAACCGGACGAGCCCACCGGCCGCACCGTGCGGCTCGGCACCCGCAGGTCGCAGCTGGCCCGGTCGCAGTCGACGGCGATCGCGCAGCAGCTCGCCGCGCAGACGGGATGGCGGGTCGAGATCGTCGAGGTCGTCACAGAGGGCGACGTGAACATGAGGCCGCTCGCCTCGTTCGGCGGAACCGGTGTGTTCGTCTCCGCAGTCCGCAGCGCACTGCTGAGCGGCACGATCGACATCGCCGTCCACTCGCTGAAGGACCTCCCCACCGCACCGGCACCGGGCATCCACCTGGGTGCCGTGCCCCCGCGCGTCGACCCGTCCGATGTCCTGATCGCCCGCGACGGCATGCGCCTCACCGATCTGCCCGCAGGCTCCGTCATCGGCACCGGCTCCCCGCGTCGCGCCGCACAGCTGCGCGACGCGCGCCCCGACATCGAGGTGACCGGAGTGCGCGGCAACGTCGAGACCCGCATCCGCCACGTGACGGAGGGGCGCCTGGACGGCGTCGTGCTCGCCGCCGCCGGCGTGCGGAGGCTCGGCCGGATTGACGAGGCCACCGACGTGCTCGTCGGACCGATCATGCTCCCGGCCCCGGGCCAGGGCGCACTCGGGATCGAATGCCGCGACGCGACCGCCGATCTGAACGCGGACGACGCGTCGCTGCGCGATGCGCTGCACGGACTGCACGACCACACGACGGCACTGGCCGTCGACTGCGAGCGGGCGATCCTGTCCCGCGCGGAGGCCGGCTGCTCCGCCCCCATCGGCGCGCTCGCGACGCTGGACGGCCGGACCCTCGAGGTCTCCGGAGTCCTCGCGGACGACGAGGGGACACTGCTGCGCGTCACGAAGGCGACGCAGCTCCCCACCGCAGGGGATTCCGACCGGGCCTCGGCAGATTCAGCCACGGCCTCGGCGGACTCCGCCACCGCTTCTTCGGAAGCGGCCCATGCCGCCCGCTTGGATGCGGCGAAGGACCTCGGCGCGCGAGTGGCCGAAGAGCTCCTCGACGGACTCGGCATCGACCCTCGGAAGTCGGTCGGAGCGAATGCTCCGCAGACCCACCTTCCGACCACCCACCACGCAGCAGGAGGTGACGAGGGTGGCGAATCCAGCTGATGAGGCGTTCGGTGCGCTCGCCGTGCCCACCGTCTACTTCCTCGGCGCGGGCCCCGGCGATCCGTCGCTCATGACCCGCCGCGGGACGGATCTGCTGGCCGGCGCACCGCTCGTCGTCTCCGATCCCACGGTGCACGACGGCATCCTCGACGCCTACGCCGGAGCAGACGTCCAGCGCATGGACTCGACGGAGCTCGGCCAGGCCGCGACGACCCGGGGACGGAAGCTCGCGGGCCTCGCGCGCGAGCACGGAAGCGTCGTGCGGCTCGTGCCCCATGACGGCGTCCTCTTCTCCGCGACGACGGACGAGGCCGCAGCGGTAAGGCGTCAGGGCGTCGACTTCGAGATCGTTCCCGGTGTGGGAGTCGCAGCCTCCGCAGCGGCCTACGCGGGTGCCCCCGTGACCACGAACCGCGTCCGCTCCGTCCGCCTCGTCGAGGCCGGAGAGCAGTCGCACATCGACGTCTCGAAGCATCGGAACACCGGACACGTCATCAACGGCGAGCGCGACGACGTCATCGACGCGCTCACGGCTCTGCTGGGCGACGGCTGGGATGAGGGCACTCCGGTCCTCCTCACGACCGAGGTCTCGACGATCGCTCAGCTGACGCTGGAGACGACGTTCGGGCAGGCACCGAGCCGTCTGCGCGACGAGGTCCCCGAGCGCACCCGCGTGACGATGTTCTTCGGTCAGGGCGTGGAGCAGCACGCAGAGCTCGACTGGTTCGAATCGCGTCCGCTCTTCGGCTGGCGCGTCCTCATCCCGCGCACCAAGGAGCAGGGTCGTTCGACCGCCCGCGAACTGTCCGAGCTGGGCGCGATCGGCACGATCGTGCCGACGATCGCGATCCAGCCGCCCCGCACGCCCACCCAGATGGAGCGGGCGATCCAGGGCCTGGTGAACGGCGACTACCAGTGGGTCGGCCTCACGAGCGTCAATGCGGTCCGCGCGGTCCGCGAGTGGTTCGAGGAGTTCGGACTCGACGCGCGCGCACTCGCCGGAGTGCGGGTCGCCGCGGTCGGCGGGCCCACAGCAGACGCGCTCGAGGACTGGGGCGTCACCCCGGACCTGGTCCCGTCGGGAGAGCACTCCGCTCGGGGCCTCGTCGAGGACTGGCCCGATCGGGACCCGCTCATCGACCCGGGCGGCCGCGTCCTGCTGCCGCGGGCGGACATCGCGACCGAGGTCCTCTACGAGGGGCTCCAGGAGCGCGGCTGGGAGGTCCACGACGTGACCGCCTACCGCACGGTCCGGGCTGCTCCGCCGCCGGCGCCGGTGCGCGATTCGATCAAATCCGGTGACTTCGACGCCGTGCTCTTCACGTCCTCGTCCACGGTCCGCAACCTCGTGGGGATCGCGGGCAAGCCGCCGTCCAGCACGGTGGTGTGCGCCATCGGTCCCGCCACCGCGCAGACCGCGCAGGAGCACGGGCTGGAGGTCGACGTGCTCGCGGACGAGGCGAACCTCGGGTCCCTCATCAGCGGCCTCGTCGATTTCGCGGTGAAGAAGCGCACGCAGGACCTGGCCGACGGCCGGGCGCCTCTGCGGCCCTCCCAGATGCGCCCGCTCAAGAAGAGGTGACGATGATGGACAGCAGACCGGTCTACCAGCTGGCGGATGGCGCACCGCGCCCCCGCAGACTCCGCACGACACCGGCGCTGCGGCGTCTGGTGAGCGAGAACCGCCTCCATGCGGCGGACCTCATCCTCCCGATGTTCGTGAAGGAGAGCCTCGAGGAGCCGCTCGAGCTCACCTCGATGCCCGGGGTGAAGCAGCACACGCTCGACTCGCTGCTGTCCGATGCGCGCGCCGCGGTCGCCGCGGGAGTCGGCGGACTCATGCTCTTCGGCATCCCCACCCTGCGCGACGAGCAGGGCTCCCAGGGCGACGACCCGGACGGGATCCTGAACCGCGCCCTGCGGCTCCTGCGCGATGAGCTGGGCGATGACACCGTCATCATGGCCGACCTGTGCCTCGACGAATTCACCTCGCACGGCCACTGCGGCGTCCTGGCGGCGGACGGCACCGTCGACAACGACGCGACGCTGGACCGCTACGCCTCGCTGGCCGTCGCGCAGGCCGATGCCGGAGCCCACCTGCTGGGCCTGTCCGGGATGATGGACGGCCAGGTCGCCGCGGTCCGACACGCGCTGGACGCGACGGGCCATCAGGACGTGGTGGTGCTCGCGTACGCGGCGAAGTTCGCCTCCGCGTTCTACGGCCCGTTCCGCGAAGCGGTCGACTCGCAGCTGACCGGCGACCGCCGGACGTACCAGCAGGACGCGGCGAACGGCCGCGAGGCCCTGCGCGAACTCGAGCTCGACATCACCGAGGGCGCGGACATCGTCATGGTGAAGCCCGGGACGCCCTATCTGGACGTCCTCGCAGACGCGGCCGCTGCCAGCTCCGTCCCGGTCTGGGCCTATCAGATCTCCGGTGAGTACGCGATGATCGAGTTCGCTGCGCGCGCCGGCGCGATCGAGCGCATGCCCGCGATCCTCGAGAGCCTGGTCGGCTTCAAGCGCGCAGGGGCGGACGCCGTCCTCACCTACTGGGCGGCCGAGGTGGCCGCACTGCTGAACGGCCAGGCGGATCCCGCCGCGACACAGACGACGACACAGACGACGGAGGACCGCTGATGCGCTGGCTCACCTCGGAGCAGCTGGTCGCATGGCGATCGTTCCTGGACTCCCACATGCTGCTCATGACCCGTCTGGACCGGGAGCTGCGGGCCGAATCCACGCTGGGGCTCACGGAGTACACCATCCTGGTGCGGCTGTCGGAGTCCGATGACCACACGCTGCGGATGGCCACCCTCGCCGCGGACACCGGGGTGTCGCGCTCGCGGCTGACCCACATCGTCGCGCGCCTCGAGGACCGGGGGATCGTCGAGCGCGAGAAGACTGCCGAGGACCGCCGCGGTGTGCGCTGCAAGCTCACCGAGGACGGCTTCCGACTGCTCGAGAAGACCGCACCCGTGCACGTGACCGGTGTGAGGACGCATCTCATCGACCTGCTCGACGACACGGAGATCGAAGTCATGGCGGGGATCTTCACGAAGGTGCTCGCGCACATGCGCGAACTGCCCGCCGACGCCCGCATCATGCCCGACGGAGAGGACGTCTCATGACACACCCGGCACCCGCATCCGCCGCACTGTTCGACCGCGCCAGGGCCGTCATCCCCGGCGGCGTGAACTCGCCCGTCCGCGCCTTCGGTGCGGTGGGCGGCACCCCCCGCTTCATCGACCGCGCCGACGGCGCCGTCCTCACCGACGTCGACGGCCGGGAGTACGTCGATCTCATCGGCTCGTGGGGCCCCATGATCCTGGGCCACTCGCATCCCGAGGTCGTCGCCGCCGTCCGCGAGGCCGCCGGCCGCGGCTTCAGCTTCGGCACCCCCGGCGAGGCCGAGGTCCTGCTCAGCGAAGAGCTCGTCTCCCGCGTCGAGCCGGTCGAGCAGGTCCGCCTGGTCAACTCCGGCACGGAGGCGACGATGTCCGCGATCCGTCTGGCGCGCGGGTTCACCGGGCGCTCGAAGATCGTGAAGTTCGCAGGCTGCTACCACGGGCACGTCGACGCCCTGCTGGCTGCCGCAGGCTCGGGCCTCGCGACCTTCTCGCTGCCGGACACTCCCGGCGTGACGGGTGCGTCCGCGGCGGACACCCTCGTGCTGCCGTACAACGACCAGGATGCTCTGGCCCGGGCCTTCGAGCAGCACGGTGCCGACATCGCGTGCGTCATCACGGAGGCGAGCCCCGGCAACATGGGCGTCGTCCCGCCCCGCGACGGCTTCACCCAGGCGATCCGACGGGTCACCCGGGAGCACGGCGCACTCATGGTCTCCGATGAGGTCATGACGGGCTTCCGCGTGTCCGCATCGGGCTGGTACGGATACGAGTCCGCGCGCGACGGCTATCCGGATGGTCCCGCCGATCTCTTCACCTTCGGCAAGGTCATGGGCGGCGGCTTCCCCGCTGCGGCGTTCGGCGGTCGCCGGGACGTCATGGAGCACCTGGCGCCGGCGGGCCCCGTCTACCAGGCGGGGACGCTCTCCGGAAACCCAGTCGCCTCTGCGGCCGGCCTCGCGACGCTGCGCCTCACCCGCGAACTGGACGTGTACCCCCGTCTCGAAGCAGCGGCGGACACACTGCGGGCCGCCGTGGGCGACGCCCTGAGCGCAGCCGGCGTGGCACACCGCATCCAGAGTGCGAACTCGATGTTCTCCGTGTTCTTCACGGAGCGCGAGGTGCGGAACTTCGAGGATGCGGGAACACAGGACACCGCGGCCCACGCCGCGTTCTTCCAGTCGATGCTGGAGTCCGGCATCCACCTGCCGCCGTCGGCGTTCGAAGCGTGGTTCCTGTCCTACGCCCACACGGACGAGGTCCTGGACCGCATCGTCTCCGCCCTGCCGGCCGCAGCGCGGGCGGCAGCGGCGACCGGCTCCTCGGCGGTCTCCTGATGCCGCAGCTGCGCATCCACCTCGTCCGCCACGGCGAAGTCTTCAATCCGGAGGGGATCCTCTACGGGCGCCTCCCCGGGTACGGGCTGTCCGAGCGGGGCTTCGAGATGGCGCAGCGGGTCGCCGCTGCGCTGCCTGCGAAGGACCCCCACCTGCGGGCGCTGGTCGCCTCGCCGCTCCAGCGCGCGCAGGAGACGATCGCGCCGCTCGCGGAGCGACTCGCACTGCCGGTGGTGACGGACGAGCGCGTGATCGAAGCGGAGAACGACTTCGAGGGCACCCGTGTGACGAAGGACTCACTGGTCCGGGATCCGCGGTCGCTGTTCCTCGTCCGCAACCCCCTGCGCCCGTCGTGGGGTGAGCGCTACATCGACCAGGCCCTGCGGATGCGCGCGGCGATGATGTCGCTGCGTTCGCGCCTGGCCGCGATCGCCGCGCGCGACGGGCTCGACGAGGCCTCCGGAGTCATCGTGTCCCACCAGCTGCCGATCTGGTCGACGCGCCTCTGGACGGAGGGCCGGCCGCTCGCGCACGACCCGCGGAAGCGGGAGTGCGCGCTCGCCTCGGTCACGAGTTTCTCAGACGGCTCCGGCACACTTGACGTCGTGGAATACGCGGACATCGCCGGGGATCTGCAGCTCACTCAGCCGGGGACGGGAGCATGACGCGCCCCTTCAGCACCGACGGACGCGGGGGACTGGGACGGCTCGACCGACTGGCGGGCCTCGACCGGATCCCGACGCGCCGGGGCGCTCTGGGACTGCTCGGACTCTCCGGCCTCGCGCTGGCAGGATGCGGCAGCTCCGGTTCCGAGGACCTCGCGCAGCAGGCGCAGTCCGGCGAGGACAAGGGCTACGTGTCCGGCAGCGGCGTCATCACGCAGCTGAGCGGCGACGAGCGCGGAGAACCGCTCGACCTCGACTTCGAGACGCTCTCCGGTGAGAGCACGAGCCTCGCCTCATGGCGTCCCAGGGTCGTCGCGATCAACCTCTGGTACGCCGCGTGCCCACCCTGCCGCGTCGAGGCACCGGATCTGAACGCGACGTACGAGCACTTCGGCGACCAGGTCGAATTCCTGGGCGTGAATGTGCGCGATCAGGCGGCGACGGCGGAGTCGTTCGTCCGCACCTTCGAGGTGCCCTACCCCATCATGATCGACGGGGACGGCTCCATGGTCTCGCTGCTGTCGAGCGTCCTGCCCCCGCAGGCGACCCCGTCGACGGTGATCCTCGATGCGTCCGGCCGCGCCGCGGCCCGTGTGGTCGGTGCCGTCACGCAGTCGACGCTCACGGGGCTCATCGAAGACGTCCTGGCGCAGTGACTGACGTCCTGGCCGGCGGCCTGGGCGAGTCGTTCGCGCAGACTGTCCTGAACGGCCCGCTCCTGCTGGCGGTGCTCGTCGCCGCCCTGGCCGGAATGGTCTCGTTCGTCTCTCCGTGCGTGCTCCCGCTGGTGCCCGGCTACATCGGCTACGTGACAGGTCTGTCCGGGACATCGCTCGAGGACCGGAAGACGTCCCGCGTCGTGATCGGCGTCAGCCTGTTCGTCCTCGGCTTCGCCGCGGTCTTCGTCGCGATGGGCGCGGCGTTCTCCACGGTCGGCATGTTCCTCGCGGAATGGATGGGCGTCGTCAACCGCGTCCTGGGCGTCGTCGTGATCCTGGCCGGCGTGATCTTCCTCGGGGGCATCCCGTTCCTCCAGCGGACGTCGCAGCCGACGCCGAGGCCCCGTGCGGGTCTGGCCGGGGCCCCCGCCCTGGGTGCCGTGTTCGCACTCAGCTGGGCACCCTGCATGGGTCCCACCCTCGCCGCCGTGCTCGCACTGTCGACCGGATTCGGGGCGCAGGGAGCCATCGCACGCGGAACCCTGCTGACGTTCATCTACTGCCTGGGGCTGGGCATCCCGTTCATCATCGTCGCGGTACTCATCCACAAGGGTCTGGGCCGGCTGGAGTGGGTGCGCAGGCACCAGCGGGGGATCATGCGGGCCGGAGGGATCATGCTGATCATTCTGGGACTGCTCCTGCTGAGCGGAGTGTGGACGATGTGGATCAACAGCCTGCAGGGCACGATCGCAGGATTCGAGGTAGTCATCTAGTGAACGCGCGAAGGAACGACGTGGAGAAGCCGTCGCAGGCGTCGCAGCCACCGACGACGTCGAAGGCGACGAAGGGCGCGAAGGGTGCGAAGGGTGCGAAGGGCCGGGCGCCCGCAGCGGACATCGGATTCGTCGGCATGCTGCGCTGGGCGTGGCGCCAGCTGACGACGATGCGCGCGGCGCTCATCCTGCTGCTCGTGCTGGCACTCGCAGCGATCCCCGGGTCGCTGCTGCCGCAGCGCAACCAGGACCCCGGCGCCGTGTCGACGTTCATCGAGGAGAACGGTGCGTGGGGAGAGTTCCTCGACACCGTGCAGCTGTTCGACGTCTACACGTCCGTCTGGTTCTCCGCGGTCTACATCCTCCTCATGGTGTCCCTCGTGGGCTGCATCATCCCGCGCACCAAGCACCACTTCCAGGCGATGCGGCAGGCCCCGCCCAAGGCGCCGCGCAGGCTCACCCGCATGTCCGCATACCGCACGACGCCGCTTGCGACCGGCGCCCAGCAGCGCACCGCGGAAGAACTGCTGGAGACGGCCCATGAGCAGCTGAAGAAGTCCGGCTACCGGACCGTCCGCAACGAGGACCACATCGCCGCCGAACGCGGCTACCTCAAGGAGACGGGCAATCTCGTCTTCCACGTGTCGATCCTCGCGACCGTGATCATCATGGCGATGGGCGGGCTGTTCGGATACTCCGGCCAGCGGGTGCTGGTGGAGGGCGACACGTTCTCCCACTCGCTGGTCTCGTACGATTCGTTCGAACCCGGCACGTTCTTCGACGCGAACTCCCTGCCTGAGTTCCGGCTCACCCTCGATGACCTCGAGACCCGCTTCGACGATGAGGCGACCGGCGCACAGTTCGGTCAGCCGCGCCAGTTCGATGCGGACGTGACCCTCAATACTCCGGAGGAGGAGACGAGCTTCGTCCTCCGTCCCAACGAGCCGGTGCGCGTCGAAGGCTCGAACATCTACCTCATCGGCAACGGCTACGCCCCGGTCATCACGGCCCGCAACGCGAATGGGGATGTCACGTACTCGGGGCCCGTCGTCTTCCTGCCGCAGGACGGCGTGTACACCTCGACCGGCGTCGTGAAGGTCCCCGATGCCAGTCCGGACCAGCTGGGCTTCGGGGGAGTGCTCCTGCCGACGACGGGGCGCAATGACTCAGGCGAGCTCATCTCGACGTTCGCGGAGCTGCGCAACCCGCTGCTCGTCATGGACGCCTACCGCGGTGACCTGGGGCTGGACTCCGGCGCGCCCCAATCGGTCTACCAGCTGGAATCGGACTCGATGGAGCAGCTGGTCGGCGACGACGGACAGCCCTTCCAGATGGTCATGCAGCCCGGAGACACCGCAGAGCTGCCCGACGGGCACGGCAGCGTGACATTCGAGGAGATCCGCAAGTACGCGGCGCTCGACGTCCACCACGATCCCGTGCAGGTGTGGATGCTGCCGTTCATGGCCCTCCTGTTCGGCGGGCTGTCCCTGACGCTGTTCGTGGCGCGGCGACGCGTGTGGGTGCGCGTGAGCGGCGATCAGGTGGAGATTGCAGGGCTGGCTCGCGGAGAGGATCCGCGCGTCGATGAGGCCGTCGAAGAACTCACACAGGTTCTGTCACTAGAATCGCTCGAGCCGGAATCCGCTGACCCAGATGCGGACTCCGCACCGAATCGTTCCGGGAAGTAGAGGTCATGGACGTCAACGTCGCTCTCGCACAGTGGTCGAACCTGCTGATCTATTCAGCGATGGCGGTGTACGCGATCGCGTTCATCATCTACGCGTTCGACCTGTTCGGTCCTGCCTTCGCCGGGGACACGCAGAAGGTCGAGGAGAAGGCCGGGCGCAGGTCCGGTCGGTCCACGCGTCCTGAGACCGGGAAGGCAGCCTCGACCGCAGCGCAGCGCGGCGGTGCGGCCGGGAGCGGGACGACCGCGGTGCTGGACGACGCGGAGGCGACCGGGACCTCGGGCGCGGGGGATTCCGCCGACGGCGGCGACGCCGGGAAGACGCTCGACGTCCGTCGCTGGGCGCGTGCGGGGACGGCCCTGACCGTGCTGGCCGCGGCCTTCCACGTGGGGGCCATCGTGACCCGGACGCTGGCCGTCATGCGCGTGCCGTGGTCGAACATGATGGAGTACGCGCTCATCGCGTCCGCGGTCGTCTCGGTCGCATACCTCGTGCTGCTGCGGTTCCGCGACTTCCGCTACCTGGGGACGTTCGTGACGTTCTCCGTCCTGCTGGTGCTGGGCCTGTGCATCACGGTGTTCCACACGCCGGCCGCGCAGATCATCCCCGCGCTGGACAACTACTGGATCTGGATCCACGTCCCGATCGCGATCCTGTCGACGGTGCTGCTCTTCCTGTCCGCGATCTTCGCCCTCGTCCAGATCGTGCGCAGCCGCAGCGAATCCAAGCCGTGGCGGGGGCCGCTGCGCTTCATCAACGCGCTGCCGGGGTCGAAGGACCTGGAGAAGACGTCCTACCGCTTCGCGGCGGTGGGCTTCGTGACGTGGACGTTCACGCTGGTCGCAGGTGCGTTCTGGGCGGAGATCGCCTGGGGCCGCTACTGGGGATGGGACTCCAAGGAGATCTGGACGTTCGTGGTGTGGGTCGTCTACGCGGCGTACCTCCACGCCCGTGCCACCCGCGGCTGGACGCCCACGCGCGTGGCCGTGCTCAACCTGGTCGGCATCGCGACGGTGATCTTCAACTTCTCCATCGTGAACCTCTACTTCAACGGACTGCACGCCTACTCGGGCGTCTGAGTCCGAGGCGACAGCGACGGCGTCCACAGCCGTCGGCGCCCAACCACCGACCAGCAGCCCCACATCCGCCGAGTGAGTGCAATCCGGCCCCAGAAGCGCGATCCGGGGGCCGGATTGCACTCACTCGATCCCGCGTGGGCAGAATCGTTCGGGCTGGATCGCCGGGGGCCAGATCGTGCGGGCCAGATCGTTCGGGCCGCATCGCCGGGGCCGGATGTGGGCCTCGCCCTCGATGACTGCTGGGCGCAACTCGGGATAGATACGGACCCCACTCGCGATCGAGTGCGCAACATCCGCACGATTCGCCGTCGCGGGTTCTAGGGGTGATCGCAACACCCCTAGAACCCGGAGGTGTGCGCGATGGCTGTCAATCGACCTGGGAAGCTGCGATGGGCTGTGAAATTCCCCGCAAGAGCCCAGCAAGCGTGGGATCTTTACCAGATGGGAACCACGCACAGCGAGATCAGCAAAGAAGTCGCTGCTCCACGCTCAGTCCTCCACGAGATGTTCCACACCGCAGGCGGCATCCGGCCCGCTCACCCGAAAG